>JAYUKI010001147.1:0-2543 GCA_043764595.1 Myxococcales bacterium
GGTCTTCGGATCCTTCGTACGCTCCGCGTTGAGGAACGTGACCGACAGGCTCGGGACGAACCGCTCGAGCTCGGCAACCCAGTTCGACGTGACCGACGCCGGCGCCACCACGAGCGCCGGGCCGAGTTTCTTGCGCGCCAAAAGAAGCGCCGCGGTTTGCACGGTTTTGCCGAGGCCCATGTCGTCGGCGAGGACGCATCCGGGTGCCCATTCGGCAAGCTCCGCCATCCATGCTGCGCCTTCTTCTTGATAGGGACGAAGCACTCCGTGCTCGATACGTGGTTTGGAGCGTCGCTTCTTCTTTCGAGCTTTTTCGAGCTCTTTGGCAAAGGCGCCCACGTCCACTCCGGTGGAGCGCCCGAAGAGGGCCTCGACCTCGGCGAGCATCGGCGAAAAGGCCGAGTGGAGGAGGCTCGTTCCCGCCGGGGATTCTTTGGATAGCTCGGAGGCCGTGGCGACCGCATGGAGTCTGTCTTCCAGGTCCTTCGGGATCTCGAGGTAGACGCCGTCGCCGGCGGCCACGTACTTTCGCGCGAGCCGTGCCGCGTCCAGGACCTCGCCGAGCGTGAGCTGTTTGTCGCCTAGTCGGACGTCGCCTCGAACCGAAAACCAAGCCCCCTCGCGCGAAACTTGGATGGTTCGGTTCGACTCGTGCCAAGCGAAGGCCGTGGGACGCGCCCCGAGCTTCGTTTCCACGCGTGCGATGGCGGTGGTGTCGTCGAGCCACTTGGCGAGCGCGAGTGTTCCCTCGAGCCCCTCGGTGTACCCCAAGGTTCCCATTCGCTCGTCCCAGGTCACGAGGTCCGGAACGGCCTCACGTGCGGCCTCCAAAATTTTGATTTCGTTCGCAAAATCGCGCTCGACGAAGACGCGCCGGTCGCCGTGGCGAAAGGTGTAGAGCTCGGGCCCACGGCCAGGCTCGATGAGCGGCGCCGAGGGATGCACGCTCACCATGAGCTCGAGTGCGGCCGAGCCTTCGGGTCGCCACTCGATGCGGAGCGCGGCCCCGATTTCGGGAGCGAGCTCGTTGCCGAGTGTGCTCTTCGGCAGGTGCGCCGTCCCCTTGGCCACGAGCGGAGCAAGCCGCTCGCTCACCTTTTCGAGGGCTTCCGGTGGGAACGCGAGACCCTCTCCGACCCGCAAATAGGCGACGATCCAAGGCCTTATCGAAGCCGGAACGGCCGCCGACACGAAGCGCCCCTCGTCGAGCCTGACGACGAACGCGGCCGTGCTCGGATCGCGAAGGCGTGCGAAATCGGATTGCCCAAGAGGCTCTCCTTCCACGCGAAAAACCGGGCGGGTCGCGCCGTCGCCCGAAGGCTCGAGGACCATCGTGAGGTCGCCTGCCACGATGGTCACCGGCGGAGGAACTTCGTTGCCGCGAGGCTCGCTCGACAAGAGTCGAGGATACGCGGCGAGTGCGCGAAGGAGCTCGTGCCCGGAAGGGGTGAGTGCATCCACGACCGATTGGCTACCGTCGCGGCCCGGCGCGCCGGCAAGCCATCTTCCAAGCCGACGGGCCTCGGTGCCGGAGCGGGAGGTGACATTCTCCAGCTCGGACAGGGCGATTCGTTTCCACTTGGGTTTGCCTTGTTTGGTGGTGCCGAACAGGTAGGGCCGGACGGAAAGGTGGGACGGACCCACCACGGTCACGGAGAAGTGAACGTCTTCTTGGGTCTTGTTTTCCTCGGGCAAGGCAAGTGGAGCGACGTGCTCGAGGAGCCGCTCCCACACCGGACGTGCGAGCTCTTCTTCGAGCTCGGCGAGGGCCTGGCTCGTCCGGTCGGCCATGGCGAGCAAGAGCGCTCGGAGAGCAAACAAGTCCCACAAATCCGGGAGAGAATGGAACGTCGAGCGCGCGCCAAAGACGACTTCGGCGTCGTCGAGCGGAATGACGAGCTCGAGAGAGCGCCCTCCGACCATCACCATCGATGCTTTTTCGTAGAGGGAAAGCTTTCGTGTCGCACTCGAGTACGCAATCGTGAACCCGGGATGGCGGTCGTCGAGAGGTCCCGGAAGGGATTCGAGGAGGGTCGCCGAATGCGCGATACCCAAGAAACGTTTGGCTAGCTTTTCGTAGAGTGCGCCATATCCCGTGCCCGGCGAAGGGGTAGACGGGACACGGAACGCGCGCAGGCGGTCGATGGTGTCGAGGATGTCCTGCCCGTGAATCCGAACGGCTTCGTCGAGTACTAGCGAGGTCGTCGAAGACGACTTCGGGTCGAAGTGGTCTTTCAAGAAGCGCCACGAGTCCCTGGGAATCGGAATGCTCTTTTTCGCGTAGAGGCCAATCCTCGTCGCAACGGCCCGTACGGGGGCCGAAGGAAACGCGAGCGCGAGCACAGGAACGGCCCGCTCGGTCGATGCGGTAGATGGAGCCGTGGGGGCAGCCGTGGTTTGCTCGGCACCCAGTTGGTAGAGGAGCGCCGCAACGTGTTTGCAGGGGCCTTCGAGGTGGGATGGACACGAACAGCTCGAGAGCAGCCGGCCTTCGGAGCGGAGGAGCGAGACTCGATACGTGTCCGAGCCCAGGACGAACGCAT
>JAYUKI010001148.1:0-8582 GCA_043764595.1 Myxococcales bacterium
ACTGGACCTCTATTCGCCGTGGCTCATCGGGTGCGGCTTTGCCCCGGTGCTCGCATGGCTTGCGCTCGGACGATGGCACGGACGCGGGCCGAACGCGCTGCGATGGGTCGCATGGGCGTTGTGGGTTGGCGCCGGCGCCTTCCTTTTCTTCACGATCCATCGTGGCCGATCGCGAACCACACCGGAGGACTACCTCTCTTCCCAGCCGGTCATTGCGGAGCTCACTCACGTGAATGCCGTAACGCCTTCGTCCTTCCAATGGACGCACTCGCAAGAAGAATACGACATGATCGAACAAGCCGTCACGAGACGGGTCGCCAACGTCGTCGTACGGACTCGGGATGAGGCCGATCCATTCGGAACGGCTCGCCCTGGCCGGCGCGGAGTGGGCGTGCTCGTCGAACGCGACCTCAAGCCCACCGAGCCCCTTCACGCCGAAATCGGTGCCATCTTTCCTGGCCGGGGTGCGCCAACGCACTTCACGGTCGCCGAAGACGTAACCCTAACGTTCCGCCGCGACGACAAGAACTCCCTGCTTTTGATCACCGAACCGAAAATGCGAACGGTGGTCTATCACCTCCCGGAGGTCGAGCGCGTCCCCTATGCCGCCCGAAAGGTCGTGGGATCGTTGCGACCCCCGACCGAAGTGGTCGCGGCCGCGGTCCTCGGCTGGTTTGCTGCACTCGGTGCGCTGCTCCGTCGCAGAGGACCAGATGCAGGATCCGAGAAAGGGACCGAGCCGGCCAGAGCGTTGACCTTGACCGCGACGGGAATGGCCTCCCTCTTGGGTGTGGTGCTGGCCGGCCTGCTTCGGTGACCCACCAGCGAGTGCGTCCAATCGCCGAGAAATGGGCCCACGACCGATCGCGCGTCGCTTTCATAATCCGCGTCACGAGCCTCCACCTACGGACATGCGCTCGCACTTGTCCGTTGGAACGACCGTCCTAGCTAGTCCTGCTCTTCGGCCTCGAAGGATCGGCCGCGGCCTGTGCCGTCTGTTCTGCAGGCGAGGTAGGCATGACCCCACGGGAGGCCGGACGCGCCGCCCCAGGAGCGTTCGGGGCCAATGTCGACGTACGCGCAGGAAGCCTTCGACTCGGCGACACCACGCGACTCTCCGAGTGGCGGACCGAAGGAAGCGTGCATGTTGCACCCACGGAAGGCTTCCGGTTTCGGATCGCCGTCCCCGTGCTCGCGCGTCAACTCGTGGGTCCGAGCCTCGGCGACGACCGAAAGCCTGTCGCTGGAGACGTGTCCGCCTCGATGGACGCCCAAATCAGCGACACACGAGAGGGCCGTTGGCGGCGCTCGTTCGTTCTGACGGTGGGTCTCGCATTTCCGACCGGGCCAGCCATGGTGGACGCGAAGGGCGTGTATTTGCCTTCGATCCTACAGCCAGGATGCAATTCGGTCGTTCCCGAGACCATCGTTTCGTACCGATTCTCGAAGGGAGCGTATTCGTTGACCCTCGCCCCGCGGGCACGACTACCCATTCCCGTACGCGACGCACCCCACCGCGGCGCCACGGTCGGCCTCGGTGCAAGTGGGCAATGGCAACCGCACCCACGTTTTGCCACCCGACTCGGCACGAACATTCGCTACGAGCTCGAAGGGGCCGACGCCGAAGGACGCGGAGATGGCGTATCCGGCGGGTTCGTGACCTATGTATCGCCCGAAATCGCGATGAGGCCCACCCTCGACGTCACGTGGGCGGTTGGCATTTTCGCGCCCGTCGTCCAGGCCACGGCGGGAGGTCAGCGTGAGACAGTGGTGTTCGTGACGGGACTTTCTTGGGACATTTGATCTGCCCCGCGCGTCCCTAAAGTCCCGGCGCTCTACTGCCGTGTAGGCGCTTCCTCTGACGTCCCCGACGTAAGCGGAGAGAGGGCGCGCATGCGTCGAAGCCAGAAGATCGCCTCGAACGCGCTTCCGAGCAAAAGGCACGGTGCGACGAGCCACGCGAGAAGTGAGACGAGGACGTACAAGGCGCCGAGCACCATCTCGCTCGCCTGCGTGCTCGTGCCGCTGAGCATGGCCGTCGTGGTGGCGAGCCCGAGCCACCGCATCGCCAGATGAAGACCGACGAGGGCCAAGGCAGCCCCAAGCGGAGCACGATCGAAACGAGGATTCATCGAGATGCCTCTCTAGGAATTGGACTGCCTTTTACCGCGCGCAGGAGCGGACCTGTTTCGAGGGCGTAGAGGACGACCGCGTCCCCGACCCGATTGCTGGCGAGATAACGCCCACCCCGCTGGGCTGCGCGGTCGTCTGGGAATGCCGCAATCTCCAACGACGCAAACAGGGCGTCGCGGTATTGGGTATCTCCGAACGCCGAAGCCCCAAGCACCGCGAGACCACTCGAGCCAGCACTCGCCCCGAAAAGCGGCACGATTGGGCCCGAATCCACGTCGGGGCGCTCCAAATCGCCAGAGGGCCATTCCCTCGCCCAGCCGAAGCCGAAGCCGGTTCGGCCGAGCTCTCGTCGGGCGCGAAGATACTGATCTTGCGCAAGCTCCTCGTCGACGAAGCGCAGATTCGACGCCGTCATCCAAAGCGAGGAGCCTTCGGGGCCGTCGAGCGTCCGGCCGTCACGCGTGTAGCTCGACACGAGAAGGCCCGTTCGTGGATCGACGAGGCGAGCCTTGGCCTTTACGACCCATTCACGCAGGAGCGCTCCGTGGTCGTCGGCGTGTACGTGGTCCAGCACCGCAAGCGCGGCGAGGGCCGTCGTATTGCAGAAGGTCCAGCACTCGTCCGGGTAGCTCTCCGCGGAAAGCGTCGGGCTCCGACGCATCGCGGCCTCGATATGTATGGCTCGCTCCTCTGCGAGGAGGTGGTAGCCGTCGTGGCGCTCGACGAGCTCCCTCGCTTCGAGCATGAACAAGATTTCCCCGTCCAAAAAGACACTTCGAGCTTCCGGATCGACGAACGGGCGCGCCTTCGCATAGCCGAGCATAAAGTGCGCGTTTCCATGCTCGGACTCTTCCGTTAGCGTCGACGCAATCACGAGGTCCATGGTCTCGACGAGCTTTTCGCGCTCTGGGCCAGGACCGAGCGTCAGGGCGTGGTTGGCCAGAGCCAGCACGAGGTACGTGCGACTCATGAAGTCCCATTCGGGGTTTACGGCACGAAGAACGGCGTCGTCGCGCGAGGTTGCGTGCCAAACGGCCACTTGCCGCGCGACGAGGTCTTTTGCCACGCGGGAACGATCGGCGGCGCCGAGCTCGAAAAACAGGTGCAAGCTCGGCAGCCACACAAGGGCGCCAAGGACGAAAAAGGCGAGTCGCCTTGGCCAACGCGACGCCACAACGGACATGCCTCGTATTCTCCACGAACGAGACCATCCCGCAGCCCCAACCCGCACGAGCGGTCGGGAAACACGAGCGAGCGGTCGGCCCCCTCCGCGAGCGGCGACGAACCGGTCGGCCGGCTTCGTCGTGGAGCGAATGCCCATGCGGAGTGCTAAAAGGGCTCCGTGAGGAAGAAGACCATTCCCGTGCCGGGCTGGACCAAGCTTTTCTGCGCGACTAGCCTCCTCGTGGGGTGCGGAGCCGTGGTCGATCCCAAGCCGCCGACAAACGAGGCAAAGACCGAACGAACCGAAGTGACGCTGCCGGCCCGCCCCGCCACCACCGCCGATGCCGGGCGGGTCGAGGGGCCGTCCGAACCCGACACGCCAAAGGGAGGACACCTCGCTCCCGCCGTCATCCAACGCGTGGTCCGTGCGGCCTTTGGCGACCTCCGGAGATGCTACGAAGACGGCCTCCGTGCGAGCCCGAACCTCGTCGGCCGAGTGACCGTCAAGCTTGTCATCGACACGGACGGTCACGTAGCGTTCGCAAAGGCCGAGACCTCGGACCTTCCGGATCGCAGGGTCGTCGACTGCGTGGTCGACCGAATCCGCAAGGTGCAGTTTCCTTCGCCAGAAGGCGGAACCGTCACCGTGGTCTACCCGATCGTCTTTTCCCCCGGAGAATGAAGAGAGCTCGAGCAATGCCGCGGGCGACGGGATTCGGATTCTCGCGTAGGGTCCCCCTATGACCGGAAACGAACCAAAAGGCTCATCCTCACGCCCCGTCGTGGTGGTCGGAGGCGCGAGTGGCTTCGTCGGACGTGCTCTCGGAAGAAAACTCTCCGAGCGCTTCGAGGTCATTGGGCTTTCCCGCTCCGCAAAGGCCCCGGACTCCCACTTCTCCGAATGGCGGAAAGCCGACCTCTTCAATCTTCGCGAGGCCCAGAGCGCGCTCGAGGGAGCCCGTTATGCGGTTTATCTCGTTCACAGCATGTTGCCATCGGCACGGCTCACGCAGGGTTCGTTCGAGGACCTCGACCTCATTTGTGCAGACAATTTCGCACGGGCTGCCAAAAAAGCCGGCGTCGAGCAAATCGTCTATCTCGGTGGCCTCGTGCCAAGCACACCCGAGCTCTCCCCTCACCTCGCGAGCCGACTCGAAGTCGAAAACACCCTGGGCCGCTACGGAGTTCCCGTCACCACGTTGCGCGCGGGCCTCGTGCTCGGCGGCGGTGGCTCGTCGTTCGAGATTCTCACACGCCTCGTTCGCAGACTGCCCATGATGGTCGTGCCGAAGTGGACGCTGACGCGGACGCAGCCGGTCGCCGTGGAGGACGTCGTCGAGTTGCTCTCGTTCGTGGTCGGGCGAACCGAGTGTTACGACGACACCTACGACGTCGGCACGCCCGAGCCACTCGACTACCGCTCGCTCATGGCCATGTGCGCAGAGGTGCTCGGCCTCTCGCGACGCATGGTCCCCGTTCCCATTTTCACGCCGTCCCTCTCGCGCCTTTGGGTTTCACTCATCACCGGAGCGCCGAAGACCTTGGTTGGACCGCTCGTCGAGAGCCTTCGGCACGAAATGGTCGCCCGCGATCTCCGGCTCTCCGAAATGGCGAATCTTCCGCCGACCCCCGTGCGCATCGCCATGGAGAGGGCCCTCGCGAGCGAGATTTCAGCCAAACCGAGCGCTCCACCGGCCACGATGGGAACCGGCGCGCCGAAGGCCCCCTCCCTCGTACGCTCCGTCCAACGCATGCGTCTGCCCGAAGGCCGTGATGCCGAATGGGCCGCAACGGAGTACATGCGGTGGCTGCCAAAGGCCCTGCGGGGCCTCGTCCGCGTCGAGGTGGACGAAGACCGGAACTGCCGATTCGTGGTGTTCTTGCTCGGAATTCCGCTGCTCGTACTTGCCTATGCGCCAGACCGAAGCACTCCGGATCGTCAGCTCTTTTTCGTGACTGGAGGTGCTCTGTCGCGAAAGGACTATCGAGGGCGTTTCGAGCTTCGCCAGGTGCTCGATGGACGAACCTTGATGACGGCCATCCACGACTTCGCGCCCCGACTTCCTTGGTTCATCTACGTGCTTTCGCAGGCGCGTTTTCACGCATGGGTCATGGCCGCCTTTCGGCGTCACCTCGGAGGATCCGAGCCGCTGCCCTGACGGCTCGACTCGCGTGCCGGGCAATCGCAAACGCGCCCTCCCCGCGTCGGCGCCGAGGGTTACTCTTCGGTCCATGGCGTCCCTCGCAAGTCACTCGAACGTCTGGGGAACATGCCTCAGGCTTCTTCACAAAAAGGGCTTTCGAATGCGCGTCGATCTCGCCGCCGAGGACGAAGATCCCGACGTCTTCACCGCTGAGAAGGACGGTTTCGTCCTGCTCGCCGACAATCCGATCGAGCTTCTCGGGCTCGCGGCCATCTACGAAGACGTTCGTCCCGCCGAGAATCGTCCCTATTGGTGGTCGATCGACGACGGACCCGACGACGAGAGGGCGCCCACGCGCAGCAAGCTCATCGACGAAGCCCTCGCGCGACGCGAGCAGCGCGAGAAAGAGCTTTCCACGCTGCGCGTCACCGATCCCACTGCGTGGTGCGCCGTCATCGAGAACGCTCTCGACAACAGTGGCAGCGTCGCCGATGCCGCGAGCCACCTTGGGATTTCGGCGAACGAGCTCAGGAAAATTCTCGTGGATCCACTGTTGACGGCTCCGAAGAGAGCCTTCAACTGATCTGGATTTCGTTGCCCGTGAGATCTCGTTGGGCACACGGAGCGGCTCCTTTGACAGCTTGTCATGGCGCAAAAAGCATTCCTCGTTCGTCGTGACAGGCTGTCAGACCGCCCACGCAGACCGTCCAAATCGCGGGGTTTCGCTCGACCTCGCAGGTGGCACACGTCTCGCTAGGGAGACACGCATGGACGTCGCTCTGTTCCTGGTCTCGCGGTCCTCCGGTCTGTTCCTCGGCGTTGGCCTCATGTGGATGCTCCGTGCGTCGCTGTGCGGCCTCATGACATCGCAGGGAGACTTCACGTCGACGCCGAGCGGGCCCCCGGACAGCCCGTAAAGGCAAGTCCCTTTAGGCGCCCGGTCGAACGAAATGGGTGTGCCATCTCCCGCCGATCCTCTCGCTGCGGCAGGTGGCCTCGTCGCTCCTTAGACTACGGGAGTAGGCTTCCGGTGCTCGCTGCTCGCTCCTCGCGCAAAAGCCTCGCGTCGGGCTCGACGGAAGCTGACACACCCATTTCGACCGGGCGCCCTACGGCAGCCGTTCGGCGCGACCCACGTCGAAGAGCGGGAGGGAGCCGCCTATCAGACACTGCGCGTTCGGAGCACAATGCACGGTGCGGGACTGACCGCGCAACCGAACCCGGTCTCCGGGCGTGCCACCGTTCGGAGCGAGCGACCAAGCCAGGTCGTCGCTCGAGACAAGATGACCGTTCAGGGAGAAATACCCTTTCGATCGTGCCAATACGCCTTCGAGCGTTTCGGCGTTTTTGACAAGCTCGATGGCTTCGATGCGGGAGGGAAGGAAGAATGTGCCCTCTCGTGTTTGCTCGACTAGGCCTCCTTTCTTTGGAGTGACCGAGTGCATACGAAGAACGCACCTCACCCGGACGCGCGCCCCCAAGAACCACTCCGGATCGGAAGGGATCACGTCCATGGCGCCTGCCATTCGACGCCGAACCTCCGAATCGTCGAACGCGACGCCGCGCACGTCGTACCCACCTTTGGTGGGTCGAACCATTCCTTCGAACGACACGAGACCTTCCTCGAGAGGCCCATCGTCTTCGAGCCGCTTGGCTTGGGAGGCCCCCGGAGCTTCCTGAGGCACGCTCGGGCTCGGAGCAGCAACGGTGGGAGGGGTGGGCTCGGAACGAGGTACGGGTAGCAACGGGGGCTCGACTGGCTTCGAGCACGCCAAAATCAGAATCGAAATCGGAAGGCACAAGGACATCGTCTGCACGGCACGAGCGTATCGCGGTTCCTCGTCCTCGCAAGAGGCCCGCGTCGAGCCTGGCTCACTTGCCTGACTGGGAGGCAAGGATCATTTGCGCAAAGAAGTAGAGCGGAAGGCCCCAAGCTCGATTCAGGAATTCCTTTTTCACGAAACGATCGCGGGCGACCGAGAGATCGGACAAGTAGAACGCCACGGCGCCCAGGACGAGCAGCCAGGCGCCGTCTTTTCGCGCGGCTCCCGCGGAGAGAGCCACCATGATCGTAATGACCACGATGTACGCCGCCACGGGCTTTCGCATGTCGACCGAGACCGAAGGCCATAACCAGCGCAGAATGGGAATGGCCACGAGGGTGAAGACGAAGAGGACCCCGAGGGTCGTGCCCGGGTCGATTCCTCGTACGACGAACGCCGCGCCGTAGGCCACGTGCCCGAGAAGGAACGCGACGAGACCTGCCAAAAACGCGCGCTTGTCCTTCGGGATGAGGAGCACGTCTCCGAGCGCGGCGAGGCACAGCCCCGCGACGACCACCCGTCCGAACGTACTTCCCATTCCCCCCTGGAGAAACCCCGTGACGACGAACGTGACCGACGCAGCAGGTTTCACGACCCATTCGAGCTTCGTATTGCCGCTCTTCTGAGCATGGAGGAGCAAAGCCACCAAGAACGTCATCACGAGCGACGGCGCGAGCATCGTCGCTTCATAGCACCGTGTCCCATTCGAAACGCCACGAGCGCCTCGACTTTGGGTCGGGCGCTCGTGCGTGGGAAACGTCGGACTACTTCTTCGGAGCCGCCGCCGGGGCGGGTGCAGCCGGCTTTCCAGACGGAGCAGCAGCCGGTGTGGCAGGCTTGGCAGAGTTGCCAGAGGGCGCCGCGGCAGGTGCCGAGGCCGCTGGTTTCGTCGAGGGGGCCGCGCCAGGAGCCGAGGCCGCAGGCTTCGCGGAGGGCGCTGCGACACTGGGTTTGCCGTTGCCCTTCGGGGCTTGGACCTTGGCGGCCGAGGCCGATGCGCTCGGTGCTGCAGCGGTGATTTCGGCCGCGCCGGCCGTCTTCTTCACTTCGAGCTCGAAGCTGAATCCACCTTGGAAGGCCGAGGGGGCGCCCTTCACTTCGTCGCGAACGTTGAGCGAGTACGTGCCGGGCGTGAGCTCGACTTCGACCGGCTCGTCACCTTCGTGATTGAGCATTTCTTTGCCGGACTCGTTCTTGACCGTGACGACCGGGTCGAGGGGAATCTTGATGCCACTCGGAGCGTGGGCGTGAATCTGGAAGGTGCCGGGCTGCGTGACTTTGAACGAGAGCGTCTTGCCGTCGTCGTTCGTGATTTTGC
>JAYUKI010001149.1:0-8579 GCA_043764595.1 Myxococcales bacterium
AGAGTACCGTTCCGGAGTGGGCCACTCTTCCCGTTTCCTCGGACGCTTCCTCCCGCGGCACGTTTTTGCGGCACTCGCCGTTCTCGCGGTCGGGCAAGGCGCGGCGTGCACGTGCTCGAAGGGACAGGACGCGAGCGCCGTGGATGCGGCAGCCGCCAGTGCTCCGGCCGAAATCAAGGACGCTGCGCCTGCCGCCCTCGAGCTCCCGCGCCTCTCGCTGCCCATGGGCGCGTCGCTCCTCCCCAGCGGCGCGGTGGTGGTGGCGGGACTTTCGGTCGCCGAGAAGGCGGTGCGGGTCGCTCTTGTGGGAGTCGACGGTCGAGTCGCGGCGACCACGGCGATCTTCGGCAACGCCGAATGGGCGCACGACTCCGAGGTCTCCGTGCACTCCGTCGGAAACGACGTCGTGGTGTCGTTTCGCGGAAAGGTCGAAGGGGGCCTTCGCCGCTCGATCGTTCGCCTCGACGAGCGCCTCGTGGCCAAGGAGCCCGTCACGTTCGGCGCAGTCACGTGCGCGACGAAGGACGGCGTCTTCTGGCTGGACAAGAAGCACGTGAAGGCCGAAACGCCTTCGGGCCGGAAAGACTTTCCTGTCCCCACGATGGACGGCGACTTGGGTCTCTTTTGCGACGAATCGCATGCGCTCGTGACCGCCGATGCGGAGGGAGCTCTGAGCACCTCGGAGATCATGGAAGGCGGCTTCGGTCCCGTGGTTCCGCTCGTGGGCGACAAGGACTTTTCGGACGAAGAGCGGGAGCACGCGTTCTTCGTGGGCGCCTCCGGGCTCGGGGTGCTCCGCATTGGTTCGGAGGGCGCCATTGCCGTGAAGCTCGCGTCGCACGGGCCTCGGAAGATTCCCACGAAGCTCGAAGAGGACGACGACCTCGTGGTGGCCGACGCGGACGACGCGGCCCTCTACGTGGCGTCTACGCAGGACCATGACGGATGCGAGACGGGGGAAGACGCTTCGGCACTTCCCACACTCCGAACGTCGCGGTTCTCGACGAGCGTCCACCTTCTCCGGATCGATCTCGCGACCGACAAGGCGATTCGGGAAGACCTAGGACGCGCCGCCTGCGGCCACCAGGCGGGCCCATTCTTCTTTGGAAAGGCACGAGAAAAGCGCATTTTGGCGTGGAGCGAGCGTGCCCCCGGAGCGAACAAGACCAAGCCTCCCATCGCCGCGTTCTCGTACCGAGTGCTCGGTCCCAACACGGCCGGGACGGTGTCGAAGCGGGTTCCACTGCGGGCCGACGGCTTGGTGGACGCCGGCTGCAATGCGACCTCGTGCGCGGTCGTGTGGCTGGAGCGCCCGGAAGGTCAGGACGACAAGCAGCCCGAGCTCCCCAGGATCCTTCGGTTTCCCGAATAAATCCGTAGATTTGGTGTCCATTGCTCGGGCTTGGCCATGGCTCGGGCTTAGAACGACTGCGTGAAGACGAAGCCGCCGCCCTGCGGAGAAACCAACGGGACAAGAGTCGCGTCATTGCGGAGTCGCAACGTCGAGCCCGCGACAGGGGCCGCATCGCGCTTCGGAGCGAAGAGGTACCAGGCGCCGGCCCCGACGAATCCAATGGCCATCACCACGACCGACACGTTGGCGAGGGTTGCGTTCGTGTCGACGGCGGAGTTGTTGTCGGTGAGCTGCGAGCACGCCTTCTTGAAGTCGGCGGGTGGGTTCGTGCAGATGCCTTGGGTGGGAAGACTGCGCTTGGCGGCGGCGTTGCGGATCTCCTTGGAGACGTCGTCCGCGGACGTTTGCGCCGAGCCCTTCGAGGCCGCGAAGATGATGGTTCCGGCCAGTCCGAGGACTCCCACGCCGACTCCGACATAGACCGGCACCATGGTCTTTGGCGGCGAAAACAAGCCTGGCTTTTTCTCCCCGGCCGGTCCGTCCGGAGGAGGCTCGGTGGTGGGCGCATCCGTCTTGGGTGGGTCGGTCTTCGGAGGATCAGCTTTCGGCGGATCCGTCGTGGGCACTGGCGTCGGCACCGGAACGGGAACGGCCGCGGGCGCGGACTGCGGGCCGAATTTCGCCGTAGTCCGTTGCCCTGCTGCCACCGTGATGCTCACGGTCTCGACGTTTCCATCGGGCGCGCGGCCCTTCAGGGTCGAGGTGCCTGGGTCCACGTCGACGGCCTCTGGAAGCGGAGCGGTGCCAAGCTTGATGTCACCGCTCGCGTTGGCGAGAAGGATTTCGGTGCCGTTCGGAGCCGTCACGTCGACGCGACCAGCCTTCGTGCGGGCTTCCGCGAGACCTTTCTCGGCGTCGGCCTTTTGTGCCGGAGAGGCCTGGGTGGCTTCTCGCAAGAACTGGTGGAAGTACCGCGCGGCCTCGCCAGGGTGTCCGCCTCGAAGGCAGCTCTGGGCGAGATTCATGAGCACGGACGGGTGCTTCTTGAGCGCATAGGCCTCCATGAAGGAAAGCCGAGCATTTTCCCACTGACCTTTGTCGAAGGCATCCACGCCCTCTTGGAACCGGGCTCGTGCGCGTTTCGTCATTGCGTCGTCCTGGCCGGCCCCTTGGGCGAATGCCGGGACGTTAATGGCGAAAGGAGCCGTCGAAATGAGGAGCGAGAGCGACACGGCCCGCGCCAAGCGCGTGTGCGGGAAGGAAAGCGACCTTTTCATGTGGGCGAGGAGAATAGCCTCAGAACGGGGCGTCGCGCACGATTCCACCAGCCGGTTTTCCGGGGGGCTTGGCGGGGACGGCAGGCGCTGCTCCCGCAGCCGGCGGTTTCACGGGCGCTGCTGCCTTGGGCTCGGGCTTCGCTGCGACTTTGGGCTCGGCCGTAGGCTCGGCCTTGGGCTCCGGTTTGGCTGCAGCCTTCGGGGTGTTCATTCCCGGCTCTGGGGCCTTGGTTTCAGCGGTAGCAGGCGGCGGGGGTGGGATGTCCGCCGTGGGCTTCGGGGGCGCGGTTTGGGCGCTCGGGCTGGTCTTGGGAGGGTCGCCAGACTGGCTCATCCCAACACCTACACCGACCGCGATGGCCAGGGCGGCGGCAATGCCGATCCCGATGAAGAGCGCATTGTTCTTCTTCTTCGGGGCCGCAAAGTCGTCTTCCGGGAGGTCGATGTCGGCAGCGTTGACCTGCTTGTAGAGCGCGGTCTTGGCGACGTCCGATTCGGAGACTGGGGACGGCGGAAGCCTCGCCGCCGAAACGGGCAGATCGAATGAAGGGAGCGGGCCAGATGCCTCGGTTCGTGCCGTGGGCGCATCGGCCATGACCAGCGTCTTTTGGAACGATCGCTTCGAGCTCGCATCCGCAGGGGCAAGGGCAGGGGCAAGGTGCGGCGCTGCAGCACCGAGGGGAAGCGTGGCGCCATGCGCGACTGCCGCGGCTGCAGGCTCGTCCATCTCCCAAGAGGGCCGGAAGGCTGCAGCAAAACGCTCGGCGTCTTCTGGGGAGAGGTCGGGCAAAGAAGAGCTCGTCTGCGACATCATGGCCTCGTGACCGATCTGCGGGGAGCCCCGAACCAACGAAGTGGCTTTGGGGCTCGAAGAGGGAGAACGACGGAATGCGCCAAAAAGGAGCCTAGCATGAGGAGTGACACGCTCAAGCTAGCCCGATCGCCATGTACGTTTGCGAGACGCAGAAGATCCCTTCACGTGCTTCGCGTCGGGCCGTTCGCATCTGGTCAGGGCATCTGGTCAGGGGCCGAACTCTTTGCGGAGGGCATCGTCCCAATCGTCCGCAACCTTGCCCACGGTCTCGAGGAGGTCCTCGAACTCTTCGTAGTCGAGGCCAGAGATCCGACGAACGGCGCGGAGGTAGACTTCGTCTTTTTGCGCGTCGATGGCGAACGCCGCATCGCTCGTCGCGAGGAACGAGAGCTCGAGCAGGCGGCGATAGAAAGCCTCGCGCCCCACCGTAACTACCGGTATCACCGGGGCGAGGAAGAGAAGAACGCCGTGGTCGTCCAGAACGTTCACCCCCACGCTCGCCGAGCCCCTCCGGAGCTGGGTGTAACCGGTCTCGTCGAGGCACGGCAAAGTGACACCCTCGTGCTTCTCGACGAAGCGGTCGATGTAGGCGTTGACCATGGTTCGCCCATCGCGGAAAATCTGGCCCGTTACTCGGTCGGCGTACGTCGGCTCGCGGCTCGCGGGCGATGCATCGGAATCGGTCACCTTGTCCTCCACGTCATGGACTCTACCAGAGCTTCCGCTCCCAGTTCACCGAAGCGCATCCAAGCCTACGCGGTTCGCGCGCTCGGGTTCGCTCTCATTGTCGTCGGGTTCTTCGGGTGCAGCGCAAAGACCTCGGCTCCCGATGCTTCGGCCGAGTTGGTCGACGTGGCCCGGGCGGAAATCATGCTTCACGGTGAAGTCCTGCCCGAGCGCGCGGAGGTCCTTTCCGTCGCGCAGGGCATCGAGGCTCGGGCCCAACGCGAAGGAGCGGGGGCAAGGGCGGTAACGTGGCACGTGCTCGCGGCCGGCCTTTTCGAGCGCCTCTACCGCGTGGACAAACGCCCCGAGGACGCCAAAGAAGGAGTCGACGCGCTCCGTCTTGCCGCCAAAGACCTGGCGACCCCCGGGGCGTGCGACGCCGCGGTGCGAGCTGCACGTCTGGCCGGAGACGTGGCCCACGACGCTTCGGTTACGTACGCGGAGCTCTACCGCGCATCACGGAAAGCGCCTGGCGGTGACGCGGGATCGGCGCCGTCCATTTGCCTCGGTACCATCCAAAGCGCCCTCACCGATGTCGACGCGTTCCGCCCTCCCGCCGAGGTTCTCGAGGCGATCGATCAGGGCTTGCTCGGAGAGGGAGCCCTCGCCAATGCTTTGGCCGATGCGGGGATGGCGAGCCGCGTTCGGGTGACCCCACGCGTGGTCCGCATCGAGCAATGGGCCTCGGAAGAGGGCGCGCGAGTCGTCGTGCATCTCGACAAGCCTGCGCGCTTTCGTGTGGGGGACGAGGCGAAACCTGGCAAAGGAGCACGTACGTTCGTCGAGCTCGATGGCGTAGAGCTTGCGGGAGGGGCGCGGGACGTAAAGCTCGGAGGCATCGCGACGATGCTCCACGCCGAGCCATCGATCACCGGGTCGCGCGTTTTGGTCGATCTTTCGGGGCCCTGCTACCGCAAGGTTTTTCACCTGGTGGAGCCCTTCCGCGTGGTCATCGACATTGCACGAAACCCGCCGGGAACCGAAGCGCGGAACGCACGAAAGGTGGCGCGCGTCGTGCTCGATCCGGGCCACGGCGGAAACGACCCTGGCGCTTCCGGTCCCACTGGAATCAAAGAGAAGGACGTCACTCTCGACATTGCCCACAAGGTGGCTCCGGTGCTCGCGAAACAAGGGCTCGCGGTGATGCTCACGCGCGACGATGACCGGTACGTCACGCTGGAAGAGCGCACCGCACGAGCGAATGCTTTCGCGGCAGACCTGTTCGTCTCGATTCACTGCAACGCTGCCGAGAACCGCACGAGACGTGGCATCGAGACCTACGTGCTCGACACGGACGCTTCCGAGATGGCCAGTCGGCTTGCGGCTCGCGAGAATGCGACGAGCCAAGCCGCGACTGCCGAGCTCGGCGCCATCTTGGCGAACATGCGCCTCGCGGACCAAGCCACCCGCTCGAAGCACTTCGCGAGCTTGCTCCAGCGTGCCGCGTTTGCGTCGCTTCGCGACAAGTACACCGACCTGGTCGACGGTGGCGTCCACGTGGCCGGATTCTACGTCCTGGTCGGCGCTCGGATGCCTGGAGTCCTCTTCGAAACGAGCTATGTCTCGAATCCAACGGAGGAGCAAAGGCTCGGCTCCGACGACTATCGAGGTCGGCTCGCGGACGCGATCGCCAACGCGATTGCCGCGTACCGCGAAGGGCGCTGAGCCTGGCCGGAGCCGGTGGTCAGGCCTTGCCCATGTCCGCGAGCACGGCCATCGCGGCGTTGTGGCCGGCCGCTCCAATGACGCTTCCGGCGGGGTGCGTTCCGGCACTGCACGAGTAGCTTCCGGAGACGGGCGTTCGATACGGCAAACGGTCCGCGAACCCGAAGGCGTTGTCGACGTGGTGAATGTGCCCGTTGGTGATTCCGAAGTGGGCCTCGATCCTGGGTGGCGTGAGGGTGAACGTGTCGACGACGAGCTCGCTCGTGCCTGGTGCAAAACGGTCGCAAATGGACAAGAGGTGGGAGACGTAGCGCGCCTCTTCGGCCTCCCAGGTGGTTCCGACGAGCGTGTGAGGTACCCATTGCACGAAGAGTGCGGAGTTGTGACGGCCTTGGGGATCCCGGAGCGAACCGTCGATCGTGGTGTGAACATACCACTCGATCGTCGGGAAGTCCGGCAGCCTTCCCGCTTCGCTTTCGTCGTAGGCGTGCTTGACCGCGGCGAGCACGTCGGGCTCTTGAGGTAGAAGGTGAATCGTTGGGCCGTACTGGCCAATGTCCTCGGGGAGGCAGGTAAACTTTGGCAATCCTGAAAGTGCCAAATTGACCTTCAACGTTGTTCCTGTTTTGACGTATCCGTCGAGGCGTTGGTTGTAAGACTCGGGCAGTCGGTCACGGCCGAGCAGCGCGCGCATCCGGAATGGATCGGCATTGCACACCACCGCTTTGGCACGCACACGGGTTCCATCGCGGAGGACGACGCCTTGGGTGACCCCGTTCGTGTGGTCGATTTCGGCCACTTGACGGTTGGTCTCGATGCGAACGCCCTGGGCGACGCAAGCGGCGGCGAGGGTGCTGGTTACGGTGCCCATTCCGCCTTCGACGATCATCCACGTGCCGTCGGCGCCCGGAAGTCGGCACATGTTGTGGACGAGAAAGTTCATTCCCGTGCCCGGCGTGTCCCACCCTCCGTGAAGGCCGGAGAAGCCGTCGGTGACGGCGTACATGGCTTTCACGAGATCGCTTTCGAAGCCGAAGCGCTCGAGGTACTCGGAGACCGTTCCGCGGCAAAGATCGACGAAAGCCTTCCGGAGCGCAGGGCGGACGAAGGCCTCGGCGGTCTGCTCGATGGAGAGAGGCTCTTTCAGCCATGTGGGCGCGATGTCGTCGCGGATGGCCGCGAGCTCTTCGTTCATGGTTTCGTGAGCTGCGAAGTCCTTCTCGCCGAAGAAACGCAAAAAGCTCGACTTCGTTGCTTCGCGGTTCGATCCGAAGAGGAGGTATTTTTCACCCGTCGTGGGCAAAAAGTAGTGCGGGTCACGTTTCCGGAGGGGAAGTCCGATGTCGAGCTTTTCGAGCAGCTCGGGTGGCATCAGACCCAGCAGATACGCGCCGGTCGACACCCCGAGATCAGGCGCTTTCGCGAACGGCCGCTCCGTTCGGCACGCTCCCCCGACGACGGGCTTGTCTTCGAGGACGTGGACGGAGAGTCCGGCCTTGGCCAGAAGGAGCGCGCACACGAGGCCGTTGTGGCCTGCCCCGATGATGACGACGTCGGCTTCGTTCATGGCGGCAGCGTACCGCGGGTGACGGCGCCCGGAAAAAAGACCCACGTCCACGAAACGATTTCGCGCCCGCCGTCGAAAGAGACCACGAAAGGCAGGTGCGTCGTGAAGCTCGAACGGTTGGTTGGTCCCAAGAGATCCTGGACGAACATCGCTGCGAAAGGGTCGGCGATCTATCCACTCCTCTTCGTCGTGGCGTTGCCCTTGCTCGCTCGGTCGGGACCCGTGGCTCGGATTCCCGCGCTCGAACCCCTGGGCAAGGACCTAGGACGCCACGCGGCCGCCGCGATTTTCGGCGGCGAGCGGGGACTGCCGTGAGCGGGGTGAACGAACCTCGGGACCCTGCGGTCATCGTGCCCTCGAAGCGACGCTCGATTCTCGGAGGACGGCATGTCGCGGTGATTCTCGTGGCGGCCGTGTTCGCCCTCGTGTCCCGCTCGCCGAGCGCGTTGCACGCTGAAGGCTGCGCAGGTGGTCCCATGTCGCCGCATGCGCCTCCCTACGAAGGTCGGGGGAGACCTCTCGCAGCGGATGGCCCGCTTCGTGTGCTGTTCGGGTGCAGAGTCCTCGGCGCGCCGGGCATCCTACGGATCGTCGACGCCCACGGGGACGTGTTCGACGTCAGCACCGAGCGCCTCGCGGTCCGCCATCGTACGAGCTTCGAGCGACTACGCGCCGGTCCGGACGACGCCCGGAGCAATCCGGAGTACGCGGTTCTCGACTACAAGCGGACGCTTCCGGCTGGAGAGGTGGACGGCGCCTTGCGAGACCTCGCGGACCTTCCTCTGGCAGCACCGACGGAGGACCTGGTCGGAGATGGGCACTTTGCTTGTTACGCGCACCGCATCTCGTCTGCGGGGGACGTAACCTTCGTTCTTCTCTCGAATTTCCGCGAAGAGCCCGTGTCCGAGGGTGCAAAAAAGGTCATCGAGTGGCTTCGACGCTCGAAGGTTCTCGTTGGGGGAATCTGATGGAAGGCTGGGCGGGATGCCCAGGCCGATGCTTGCACTTTCCCTGCTCCTCCTCTATAGGGGCGCCACCCATTCACTATTGCGATCCCTTACGATCGCAGGTTCAGGAGAGCAGTCATGGCCGTCGAACGCACCCTTTGCATCATCAAGCCGGACGCCGTCGAGAACAAGAAGGCGGGCGCCATCCTCGCCCTCCTCGAGGACAAAG
>JAYUKI010001150.1:0-2538 GCA_043764595.1 Myxococcales bacterium
GTCGCCGCCGTCGCATGCGAGTTGGTAGAGCCTTGCCGCCGTGGGCATGTCGGGCGTGCCGGCGAAGCCCTTTTGGTAGCTCAGCCCCGCATTGAAACAGGCGTTTGGCTCGCCGGCGTCGCATCCCACTTTGAAGAGCTTCTGCGCCTTTGCGGAGTCCTTCGGTACGCCGCGGCCTTTCTCGTAAGCCACACCAAGGTTCGCGCAGCCGTTCGAGTTTCCGTCCTCGCATGCCTTCTTGTTGAGCGTGAAGGCCTTCTCGGGGGAATCTTCGAGGCCTCCACGTGCACCGTCGTAGAGTGCGGCGAGTCCGACGCATCCGCGGGGAGAACCTTGGTCGCACGCGAGCTTGTAGAACTTGACCGCCTGGGTGTCGCTCTGTTCGGCACTTCGGCCCGTCATGAACATGCCGCCGAGATTGGCGCAGCTTCCGGGATCGCCCTTGTTGCACTGGGTGGTGCACTCTTCGAGGTTGCCGAACATACAGAGATGGGGCAACGCGGCCGTGGGCGTGGTGCATTTCCCTTTGGAGAGCACGAGGCCCCGCGGGCACGAGTTTTCCGAAGCGATTCTGTCGTCCGGTTTGGTAGCGCCAATGCCTAGGAGCTCGAGCTTGAGGAGCGCGCCACATTGGGCCGGAGCGGATGCGGCCTCGGGATTTGCGGCCTTGCAGGACTCCAAGCTGCCGTCTCGGTTCTTGACGTTTGTCGAGCTGGCAGAGCTAGCGCCTCCGGAGCCGCCGAAGATCTCGACTGCTGCCCGCACCTTTGCCTTGGCTCCAGTCTCCATGGCGAAGGCGCCGACCGTCGCGCCGCGAACGAAGTGCGTGGCTCCGGCGCACGTCCCGCGGAGATCGTCTTTCGTCACGGCAGCCCACGTCGTGCGCTTCTTGCCGACCATCATGAGCGCGATGTCGAGTGAGGCTCCGCGCTGGAGCTCACCCTCGATCTTCCCTGCGATCTTGAGACCCGAGAGGGGGAGGTTCGTTCGGATTTCGTCCGAGTTGTCGAGCTGGATGACTTGTTCCTTTGTGGTCGTTCCCACGAAGCCATAGGTGCCATCGATGCGGCAGTCTTTGAGCACCCGGAAAGCTTTGCAGTCGTACGCCACGACCGCGACACCATCACGCATGGCGACTTCGAGATCGACTCGTTCCTCGGGGCGGAAGTCGACGACGAGCGGTTCGCTGCTTCCGTCCGTGGCACGGCACTCTCGCTCCCCCGAAGCCGCGGCGTACGTGGGGGCGTCCGGCCTCACCGCAGCGGCGACGGCGCCTGGGCCGCAAGCTTGGAGGAGAGGGATGGCGAAGAGCACCCCGGAAGCAAAGAGCAAGGAGATGGATCGCATCGTTTTCAAGGTACGTGGCTTTGTTCTCGATCTTCCTCAAGAAACGGCACAGGGCGAGCCCAATAGCAGCGCCCACTGCACGGTTCGCCTGTCCTCGAGAGCGGCCGACTCGTGCAGGTTCGTTCCAAAACGAAGACGCGATGGTAGCATCGACGGATGGGTGGTCCCCGGCTACTACTGGCGGGTTTTGTGTGCGTGGTGCACCTGCCGGTCGTGGCCTGTCGGGGGCCGGGCGAGGCAGAGCACCTCGTGATGGTCCCGATCGCAAAACCCTCCGAACGGCCACGGCCCATCGTCGCGGAGCCGCCGGTTCGAGCCCGAGACGACGAAGCCAACGCGTTCGACAAAGGTGTTTGGCCGTCGCAGATCGATCTCGACGACGGAGGACCGCGACCTTCTCCTCGCGCCAGCGCGCGGCCCATCGAGTGCCCCGAAGGGGCGAAGTGGACCGGAACGGTTTGCCGTGTGACCGAGGTCTCGTGTCCCAGTGGGTCTCAGCTCGTCGGCTCGCGTTGCATCGGCGAAGTCAAATGCCCCGACGAATCCCAATGGGACGGCAGTATGTGTCGACCGAGAGCCGTGTTGCCCGTCCTCCCCGCGCGCGCCTCGTCCCAGCCCACTCCGCCGAGCGGCTCCGGGGCTGGGGCGGTCTGCCAAGTCAACTTCAACGCGATTCCCGCGAGCGACGTATTCGTCGATGGAACCGCGCTCGGACCCACTCCCAGGTTCCGCGCCGTTCTCCCTGCCGGCCGCCATGTCGTCCTCTTCGTCGCCGGTCAGATGGCCAAAAAGTCGATCTCCTTCACGTGTGGTCCGGGAGAGACGAAATCGGTGGTCGCAAAGCTCTTCGAATGAGCGCACTGCGAACGTCTCGAGCTCCGCGGTCGCGTGCGTCGCGTGCGTCGCGTGCGTCCCGCGCGTCGCGTGCGTCCCGTTCGCGGCTCAGCTGGCCCAGCCGAGGCGAATGAGCAAGTAAAACGCGAGAAGTCTCGGCACCCTGAGGAGCACGAGCACCGCGTAGACGCGGTAGGGCACTCGGTAGAGCCCCGCGAGATAACAAAGCAGCGAGAACGGAATCGGCAATATCGCCCCGATGGCGACGGCGTAGTAGCCATACCTAGCGAAGAGGGGATCTATCTTGACGCGAGAGCGCTCGATGCGATGGTGCATGAACGGAATGCGCGCGATCGA
>JAYUKI010001151.1:0-8552 GCA_043764595.1 Myxococcales bacterium
GGCGCGCACCAGACCCGCCGATCTTCCCCTCAACCAACAAGAAGAGCTCGTGTGCGACATGCTGCGCGTGCACGCTGGGGACTCCCTGCCCGATGGCGAACGCGAGCGTGTGGAGCTCGAGCTCCGCGACGAGCCCGAAGGTGCGTTCGTCGATCGCGTCGCGAGGGTGCTCCGGCAAGAGCTCCACAAGAGTCACGGCACGATCGGACCACGTGCGCGGGTGGCCATGGTGGAGGCCGACGACGCGCCCTACAGCGAGATTCCCACCAGCGAAGAGGCCTCGAACGTGGAAGCGACGGACCAAAAGAAGCGTGCGCTTGGCTTGCCACGCTAAGGCGCCCGGTCGAAATGGGTGTGTCAGCTTCCGTCGAGACCGACGCGAGGCTTTTGCCTGATTCGCTCACACCGGAAGCCTACTCCCGTATTCTGAGGAGCGGAGCGACGAGGCCACCTGCCGCAGCGAGAGAATCGGCGGAAGCTGGCACACCCATCTCGACCGGGCGCACCGCGTTCCTGCCCGGTGGTTGGAGCAAGGGTTTCGTGGAGTTTGTACGTCGCGCTTGCTCGTTCGGCCATGACGGGCGAAAAGGAAGCGTGCCGCGAACCGAATCGACCCCCAGCCTCCACTTCGAACGACAGGGCGAAAAGGGGCCTGCCGTCCTTCTTGTCATGGGTCTCGGTATGCAGGGCCGCGTGTGGGAGCCGCAAGCTCGCGACTTGTCCCAGGATCATCGCGTCGTCTTTTTCGACAACCGCGGTATCGGAAAAAGCGACGCACTGTCCGGTCGGCCGACCGTGCGCGATTTTGCGGCGGATGCGCTTCGTGTCGCGGACGCATGTGCATTTTCGCGCTTTCATCTCGTCGGAGTGAGCCTCGGCGGAATGATCGCGCAGGAGCTCGCTCTCTCGGCAAAGGACCGAGTGCGATCGCTCACGCTCATCGCGACCCATGCCGGCGGGCCGTTCGGGATCGCACCTCACCTTCCGGGCCTCACGGCGTTCCTCCGCTCGTTCGTCGGGTCCCGCGAGGGCCGCATTCGCGCTCTGCAAGAGCTCCTCTATCCGCCCGAGTTCCTGGCCGCGGTCGACAAGGAAAAGCTCGACGCCCGCATGAAGCTTCAAGTCGGAGAACGAGCCGCTCCCCGCACCGTGCTCGGACAGCTGATGGCGGTCGCAAGGCACGACACACGATCGCGTTTGGGTGGGATCGAAGCTCCGACGCTGGTCATTCGACCAGACCTTGACGTTCTCGTTCGGCCGTCCCATTCGAATCGTCTCGCGCGAGGCATAAAACGCGCGAGGCTCTTGTCCGTTCCGGATGCAGGGCATGGCGTCATGTTTCAAGGAGCCTTGGTCGTCTCGGAGGCCATTCGCACCCATGTTGCCGAGACCGAGCGGAGCACTTCGTGAGTGACGCTCCGAAAGACCCGGAAGGCCCTCCCTCCGATCGCCCGAGCGCCCCGGTGGCGGCGCGGCCCGAAAAGGCACCCGCCGCGAGCGAATCGACTCGTCAGATCGAGGAGCTCACGATCGAGACGCACGGCTTACCCAAGGAGCGCCGGTCCGAGAGATCGCTAGGAAAGAAGGGCGCGCGAGGCGACCACAAGAAGCGTCCTAGCGGCCGCCTCTCGAAGGCGAACCAGAGACGTCTCGCGTTCTATCCGGCGTTGGTCGCTGCGGCCCTAGGGGGCCTTTTTTATTGCACGTGCATGCCCGAAAAGAGCTACTCCGGGCCATTCGCCGCGCCAACGCCGGAGGAGCTTGCCACGGCCTCCGAGCTTCGCGCCGACGTCGTTTCCTTGGCCGGGGCCATCGGCGAGCGGAACCTCGAATCCAAAGACACGCTCGTTCGAGCCGAAACGTACGTAACGAAGCGCTTCCGCGAGCTCGGCTATGCCCCGGAACGCCTTTCGTACGATATTGGCATTCGCTCGGTCGCGAACGTCGAAGTGACAGTCAAGGGCGGCGCGCGCGCAAACGAAGTCGTGGTCGTGGGCGCACACTACGATTCCGCCGACGGCGCGCCGGGAGCCGATGACAATGCGAGCGGAGTTGCAGCTCTCTTTGCCCTCGCCCGGTCGTTCGCCAAAAAGACTCCCGAACGAACGCTTCGTTTCGTGGCCTTTGCAAACGAAGAGCCCCCGCGCTTTTGGACCGAAAAAATGGGCAGTTTGGTCTATGCCAAGGCCTGCCGAGCCCGGGGGGACGACGTCGTGGCCATGCTCAGCCTCGAGACCATTGGCTACTACCGCGACGAAGCGGGGACTCAAAAATACCCACCTCCGATGAGCTTTTTCTACTCGAACCGCGCCAACTTCGTCGCGTTCGTGGGCAATACGTCGTCGCGGTCACTTACACGGAACGTGGTCCAAATGTTTCGGAAGGGAGTCGAATTCCCCTCCGAGGGTGCGGCCCTCCCTTCGTTCATTGCCGGTGTCGGCTGGAGCGACCAGTGGTCGTTCTGGCAAGTGGGGTATCCTGCCGTGATGGTCACGGACACCGCCCCCTTCCGAAATCCGAACTACCACAAGGCCTCGGATACTCCGGAAACGCTCGACTACGAAAAAATGGCCCGAGTGGTGCGTGGGCTCGAGCTCGTGGTCCGAGGGCTCTCCGTTTCGCCCTGACACGTTGGCAGTCGTTGGGACTCGGTCTCGACCCGGCTCCCTTCAGCGCGTGCTGGCACCAAAAGCTTACTTTTTCATGGGTCTCGCGAGTTGGCGAGGACGAACGCGCCCGCGCCTTCTCCGCAAGGCCGAGCGGGGCCCATTTGCTAGCTCGGTAGGGATGGCGCCGCGCGGCAACCCGACGTGGAGCGACGATGGCTTTCGACCCGTTCGTCGCTCCGGCGGAGTGGTAGGCTGCCGCGCATGATGCTGGCTGGACGGTTCTCCTCACTATCCCTATTGTCCTTTTCACTCTCCTCGCTCCTCGCACTTTCCGCCCTCGAGGGGTGTGGAACGGGCGGCGTCGGCGCGGCCGTGAGGCCCAAGGAGGCGACGGCTTCGGAAGGGCTCGGTGAAGGTCCGTGCCGCGAGGCGGAGTCCAGCGGTGAGCCTCTGGTGGTGGACTGGAAGCCCGACCAACGTGGCGACCTCGAGGTCGTCATGAAAGAGAACGTGGCCATCGTCTCTTACAGCTGCAAAGGCATCAAGCTCCTGAAAGACTGCAAGGTCGACGGAAAATATGGCTTCCTTGGAATGAGCAAGAAGGAGCAAGTCGTAAAGCTCAGCAACGCGGACGAGGTGAAGGCGAACTTGCCTTTCGGTGGCGCGAGCATTGCGGGAAACATCAGCGGCGAGCTCGGACGGGGCTCCACGCTCGACGTCGCCATGGTCATGATCGGCAAAGTGAAGACGACGTGGGCGAAGGTCCAAGCGGACGAGCTCCAGGGCGATTGCGCCGGGGCGACCCACTTCGTGAAGGGCGCGATGGTCGGCGCTTTCGTGATGGAGACCGGCACGAAGGGCCAAGTCAAAACGGCTGCCCAAATGTTCGGCGCCGGTGTCAGTGGCCAGTCTACGAGCGAAAAGAACGTCAAGAACAAAGACGGCGACATCGCCGACTGCGCCAAAGCGTCTCCTGACGACAAAAAGGCTCCGGCCCAGTGCCAGGCGTTCATTCGGCTCGAGCTCAAAGGCATTCTTCCGAAGGCCGTCGCGGGCGCCAAGGCCGCGCCTGCCCCGGAACCAAAAGCTTCCGTCGCCGACGTCGTGACCGCCGAAGCGACCTGTCCCAAGGGCCTCGTTCTTTCCGAGGGCAAGTGCACCGAAGCGAAGTCGGCTGCGGCGTATCTTTGCGACTCGAAGGACGCCAGCGAGTGCGTGGCCCAATGCCAAAAAGGGAACGTCCAGAGCTGTGGCGCCGCCGGTGCCCTCTACGCCTCCGGTGGGGGTGGTGCTTCCCGCGACGAGAAGAAGGCGCGCGAGCTTCTCTCCAAAGGTTGCGACGGAGCCGATACGAAGAGCTGCTCGAACCTCGGAGTCCTCCTGGTGCAGGCGCGCGGTGGCGCGAAAGACGCCGCGGGGGCTGCGAAGAGCTTCGAGAAGGCCTGCGGCGACGCGGACGCCCTGGCCTGTGGAATGCTCGGGATGCAGTACAAAAGCGGCGACGGAGTTTCGAAGGACGACACGAAGTCCGCCTCGTTCCTCCAGAAAGGCTGCGAGGGAGGCAACGACCTCGCCTGCGCGACCGTCGGGAAAATGCTCCTCGACGGCGCCGGCGTGACCAAGGACGTGGCGAAGGGAGTGGACGCGCTCAAGCGTGCATGCGACGGAGGTCAGGCTGGGGCTTGTGTCGACCTCGGCATGTTGAGCGAGGTCGGAAAAGACGCTCCCAAGAATCCGATCCTCGCGAAGCTCCTCTACCAGCGCGGTTGCTTCCGCGGGAATGCTCAAGCGTGCTTCGCGCAAGGCCGCATGGAGCTCGGCTTCGGAGGCACCCCGGAAATGGCGAAACGCGCCTTCGAGATGGCCTGTTTCCGGAACGACAACCTGTCGTGTGCGGCGATGAAAGTACTCTTCGGCGGAACGCGAGCCATCGTGCCCGGACCCGAGTCCATGGAGGTCACGAACCGCTGCAACAGCGGCTCGGTTCGCGACTGCGGGATCGCGGGTCTACTCAACACGGCGATGGGCAATCCGATGGGCAAGTCGCAGATCGAGCGGGCGTGCATGCAGCAAGACCCGCTCGCGTGCGCGGTGAAGAACAAGAAGTAGCTCTCGCGAGTCGAACGAGGAGGCCGAGCGCCGTCTCGGTCTCCTCCCGTCGAATGGCGCGCAAGTGGCTCGATCTCTTCACGAATCCGTCGCGCATCACCGTTGCCCGGTGTGGGAAGAGCGCGCAAGCAAGGCAGAGCTCGAGGTCGCTCAATTTTCCCTGAAACGGGCGGCTTCGAGTACCCTTCTCACCATGGGTCTCGTGCCAGGCATCCTCGTCGCGGGCAGGTACCGCATCGTGCGCGAGCTCGGTCGCGGGGGCATGGGAAGCGTCTACGTCGCCGAGCACGTGAACACCGGCGGGCTTTGGGCGCTCAAGGTCATGCACGGCAACGATCACTTGGCGGAAGAGCGCGCCGCTCGGTTCCGTCGCGAAGCGCGGGCCTCGGCGCGAATCGTGAGCGAGAACGTCGTGCGCGTCACGGACGCCGACGTCGCCGCCGAGCTCGACGGCGCACCGTTCATCGTCATGGAGCTTCTCGACGGCGAGGATCTCGACCGACTGCTCGCCACACGAAACCAACTGCCGCCCGAGGAGGTCGTGAGCATTCTCGTGCAGGTGGGACGTGGGCTCGACAAAGCCCACGCGGCCGGAGTCATCCACCGGGACCTCAAGCCCGAGAACGTCTTCATGCACCGTCGCGACGACGGCAGCACCATCGCGAAGGTCGTCGACTTCGGCATCTCGAAGGTCCTGCGGCCCGACGAGGACCCGAGCATGGCGAGCGTGACGTCGTCCGGGCAGATCATGGGCACTCCGCTCTACATGTCGCCCGAGCAAGCACGCGGGAAGGCTTCCGAGATTGGTCCCGCCACGGACGTGTGGGCCATCGGCCTAATGGCCTATCGCATGCTCACTGGCGCCAACTACTGGACCAGCGATTCGATCGCCAACCTCTTTTTTCAGATCCTGACGGAAGAAAAGGAGCTGCCTTCCAAGCGCAGCTCGAAGGTCGGTCCGCCCTTCGACTCCTGGTTCTTGAAGAGCTGCGCGCTGAGCCCCCAGGAACGGTTTCCGTCCGTGGGCGCGCAGGTGTCTGCATTGTCCGTCGCGCTTCTTGGCACTCCGGTCGTGCTCAGTCAAACGCCTCCGACGGGCTTGGCTCCTCCGCCCGAGCTCTCGGAAGCCCCACGGATCGCCACCGATCCGACGGTCCTTGCCAGCGACGTCTCGGCGCCGTCCGCCGCGACCTCCACGGGAGTCGCCGCATCGGTCGCACCATCGTCTCCACGACGTTCGCGTTTTGCCGTGGCCGCGGCGGCCAGCGTCTTCCTGGGACTAGGTGGCCTTTCTTTGATGCGTGGTCTGAGCACGACCGCGCACGGCCCGAGCGCGAGCACGTCGACCGAAAAGAGCACGTCGTTCGGGGTCACTCCCACTCCGAATGCGTCCTCGCTCGTGGCCACTACGGCCGAGCCGCTGCCTGGCCTTGCCCCTTCCGCGAATTCGGTCGCGCTGTCCGCGTCCGTCGCTCCGGCTACTTTGGCTTCGGCCGTCCCGTCGGCGAAGACCGTCCCAAGTTCGTCCGGCATCCGCGCCGTGCCTCGCCCGAGTGCGACGCAGGCGCCAGTGACTTCGCCCTCCACCCCCGCACCGAATACCCCGGCCAAAAAGCCGGACCTTTTCGACACGCAGAAGTGAACCGTCCCGGAGACTCCATGCGCGCGTTCGTATTGCCCTCGGCCCTGTGCGTTGCCTTGACGCTCGCCCCCACTCTCGCCTTTGCAGACGAGCCAACTGCGGCCGATCGGACGATGGCTCGGACGCTGTTCGAGGAGGGGCGCGCGCTCGCAAAAGACGGCAAGTTCGGCGAGGCGTGCCCGAAGCTGGAGGAGAGCGAGCGCCTGGCTCCGGGCATCGGGACGCTCTTCAACCTCGCGGATTGCTTCGAGAATCTTGGGCGCACGGCGAGCGCGTGGTCGACGTTCTCGGAGGCGGCCGACCTCGCACGTCTCGCGGGGCAGGGCGACCGAGAGACCGTCGCACGTGACCGAGCGTCGGCGCTTGTCCCCCGCCTGTCCCGACTCAAAGTCCGCCTCTTGGGAGCCACGCCTCCGGGGCTCACGCTCCATGTCGACGGCAAGGCCGTCAGCCTCGCCGTGTTGAGCTCGGACATCCCAGTGGACCCTGGCGAGCACCGCGTGAAGGCGACGGCCACGGACAAGATTCCCGCCGAGGCGGTCGTGCGCATCGAACCCGCGACGCCCATGACCTCGGTAGAGCTTCCGGCGCTCCAGGACGCGCCCAAAGAAGTCGTTCCGACTCCACCTCTCGCGGTCGAGAGGCCGCCCGGCGACCCGGCTCCGCCCCCGGAACGTACTTGGCAAAAGCCCGTAGCGCTCGTGGCGGGAGGAGTGGCCCTCGTGGCGGTCGGTGTCGGAGCTGCGTTCGGCCTCAAGGCGGGCTCCGAATGGTCGGATGCAAAAGCCTCGTGTCCTGGCAATGCTTGCGACGGGCCCGGATTCACGAGTTGGGAGAGCTCGCGATCGAGTGCTCGAGTGAGCACGATTTTCTTCGGCACTGGCGCAGTCCTGGCTACCGCGGCGGTGGTTCTTTGGCTTACCTCACCCGGCAAAGAGCCACACGTTGCCCTTCGTCGAACGCTCGATTGGGGGACGTTTTGAGCCTTTCGCGGACCAAAGCTTTTGGCGTGCTCGGCGCGGCCGTCTCGGCTTCGATTCTCGCAATGGCCGGCTGTGGGGCTATCCTCGGCATTCCGGACGAAGTCACGCGCCGGGATGCTGCGCCCGAGCCTCCGCAAGACTCCAGCATCCCGATGGACGCTGCCATTCCGGACGCGCTCGTCCCGCCGCGCGATGCCGAAGCCGACGGTCAGGTCGAGGCAGCCGTCGACTCGGGAGCCGACGCCGGCCCCGAATGCGACGTCACCAAGGAGTTCGACACTCCCCAGCTCATTCCCTCGCTGAGCACCCCCGGACACGAGGGCGATCCACGCTTTTTTGCCGACGACGAGCTGACCGTGACCTTCGACGCCGTTCGAGGCGACGCGGGAACGACCGATATCTATCAGGCTACCCGGCCGAGCCTCGGTTCGGCGTTCGGAGCTCCGGTCAAGCTCGATACGATCAACACGGACGAGTACGAGCACTCGGGCAATCTCACGCAAGATGGGCTCGCGGCTTTCTTCGAGAGGCAAGATCGTGCAACGAGCGTAAGCCGCATCATGCGCGCGACGCGTCCCTCCAAAGTGGACCCGTGGGGAGTGGCAAGCCCCGTGGACCTCAACGCCGGAACGTACACTGCGTTCCCATTCGTGCGCGGCGATGGCAGCGAGATTTACCTCATCGCCAAGACTGGAGCAGACCCAGAGAAGATCTACGTCGGCAAGTTCCAAGCGGGCACGGGCTACGTGGTCGAGGCCGTTTCTGGGCTCAACCAAGGCGCCACGACGTCCCAGTTCGCGCCCGTAGTTTCGGCCGATGGGCTAGCGCTCTACTTTGGCACCACGACGCATCTTGCCAATCCAGGACGAAGGGACACCGACATATGGGTGGCCACCCGCGGAAACACGAGCGCTCCCTTCTCGTTCGCTCGCGAAGTTCCCAACGTGAACACCGTACAGTCAGAGGAGCCTTCGTGGATCACGGCAAACGGCTGCCGCCTCTACCTCCACAGCCGTCGGCCAGGTGGCCCAGGGGGCCAGGACCTCTACGTGGCCTCGCGGAAGAAGTAGACCCGTTCGCGGCGCTCTCCCGCCAAGGCCGGCCGCAGGGTGCCAAGTCTTCGGGCCGGGTCGAGGCCGAGTCTGCGAGGTCGAGACCCCCGCAGACTTCGTAGCGAAGCGGAGAAGTCGAGGACTCTCAGGCCCGTAC
>JAYUKI010001152.1:0-2467 GCA_043764595.1 Myxococcales bacterium
TCGGGCAAAAGAAGAGGATTCACGTGGCCAATCATCCGTCCGCCGAGAAGCGCAATCGCCAGCGCATCACGCGCACCGCGCGTAACCGCGCAGTGTCCAGCTCCGTTCGTACCTTCGTGAAGCGCGTCCACGCCGCTCTCGAATCGAAGAACGCGGGCGAAGCCACCAGCGCGCTGAAGATCGCGATTGTGCAGCTCGACAAGGCCGCCACCAAGGGCGTCCTTCACGTGAAGGCAGCTTCGCGCACCATTTCGCGCCTCTCGGCGCAAGTTCACGCCCTCTCGAAGGCTTGAACCGCGCTTGAACCGCAAGCGCTTGTGAAGGGTGGAGCCAACCCCTTCGTGAGTGTACCGACTTAGGGTGCGACGCCGCGAAAGCGAACGTCACTCCCGAGGGTGAGCCGAAAGGCGCAACCTCCGTCCCCATCGTCTAGTTGGCCCAGGACAGCGGCTTTTCACGCCGCCGACAGGGGTTCGAATCCCCTTGGGGACGCCATCCATCGACGGATCTCTTCTCTCTCCCTTCCGGGGAGATTGCTCGAGGGGTCCGTCGTTTTCTTTTCGAATGCGCGCCCGGGAAAACTGACCCGATAGGCGGACGCCTCCGGCGAGGCAGCATGGGCCAAAGAGCCCGTCGTCTGGGCGATCGGTGGAGCTGGGGTTCAGCACTGGGATTCGTTCGGCTCGAATTTTGGGGGTTTCCCAGGAGTTTGGTAACGACGACCCCGTGCCGACCGTCCCATCGCCCTTCTCACGAGCCACTTCGCTCACGCTCTTCTGCGCGAGCGTCCTCGCGGCGTCTTTCGGCTGCACCTCGAAAGAGTCGAAGGAGGCCGACGCCATCGCCGCGACGTCTCCGTCGACGGTCGATTCGAGCGCCCCGTCGGAGCCTGCCACCTTGCCGAAGTCGGAAGGCGGCAAGATAGCCGCGCGCGCGATGGACACCGGGGTGTTCGAGGGGCCGAGCCCGAACGCGAAGAAGATTGGCTATCTGCGCGCGGGCGCGGTCGTGGCCACACGCGGCGGGGTGGCCTCCAAAGAAGGTTGCCCCGGGGGCTGGATTCCCATCGCGCCACGCGGATTCGTATGCGTGGGCGCACAGGCCACGGGCAACCTCGACGACGCCATCGTGAAGGCGTCCACGCGAAGGCCCGACCTCACTGCGGGACTGCCGTACGGGTATGCCGTCGTGCGCACGTCGCAGGCCCCCTTCTACACGCGTATCCCCACCGAGGCCGAGGCCAAGGCGCTCGAACCCGATTGGGACAAACACTTCCGCACCCTCGAGCAGGCCGAATCGGACGAAGCCAAAGAAGGCGCGTATCCGCAGCTCTCTTCGCTTCCGGGAGGCGCGTTCCCGATCGAGCCCACGCCCGGCGTCTTGGCCGCTTGGGCCACCGACGGCAAAGACGATCCGACTCCCAACTTTCTCAGCGAGGGCGCCAAAACCGTCCCGAACTTGTCCGGGCTCGTATTCTCGCACAAGCCCGACGCCGATGCGGGATCGAGCTGTCCGGGTGGCGCTGCCACGTGCATTCCGCTCGATGCCGCGCGCCCCATGCGCAGACTCGGCATCTCGTTCATCGCGAGCATCCGAACCGAGCAGCGACGCTATTTGCTGACTCCGGATCTCCTGCTCATGCCGGCCGATCGCGTGCGAATGGTCCGGGGAACTTCCTTTCACGGAGTAGAGTTGAGCAAGGGCGAAGGCGCCCTCAACCTGCCTATCGTGTTCGTCACCAAGCCCGGCGCAAAACGCTATTCGCTCGAAGGCAAACACTTGGCGGCCGGAGCCGAGCTCCCGTGGCGGGGCGCGTTCGAGGTCGAAAAGAAGCAGAAGCTCGTGAACGGCGAGCACTTCCACGTCCTGAAGGACGGCACGATGGTGAATGCCAAAGAGTCCGCGCGCCTCGAACCGATCAAGAAGCTCCCGAAATGGGGCAAAGAGGGCGAGCGATGGATCGAGATCAACCTCGCCAAGCAGACTCTGCTCGCGGTCGAAGGCGACACTCCCGTCTACGCGACGATGGTCTCCACTGGCGCGGGTGGCATGTCGGACGATGCCGAAAAGAACCCTTTCGTGACCCCGAAGGGCATTTTTCGAATCCACACGAAGCACGTCGCGTCCACCATGGATAGCCGCCAGCCCGAGGCCGAGTTCGAGCTGCGCGACGTGCCGTACATCCAGTACTTCAAAGACGGCTACGCGCTCCACGCCGCGTATTGGCACGATCAGTTCGGAACTCCCCGCTCGCACGGCTGCATCAACCTTGCCCCGAAGGATGCCGCAAAGCTCTTTGGTTTCACCAAGCCCGAAGTTCCCGAGGGCTGGCACGGCGCAATGTTGCCACTCCGTGGCAGCGTCGTATGGATTCATAACTGAGACTGAATTTTGCTTTGCCTAGAGCGCCGAACCGCTTGATTCGGTCGGCTTTTCGCCGATTTACGTCGCCGTGCTTCGTTGCTCC
>JAYUKI010001153.1:0-8533 GCA_043764595.1 Myxococcales bacterium
CAAGGAGCTCAAGGTGAAGGGCGCCACGTCCCCTCTCAAGGTCGGCACCAAGGTGAAGAAAATTCGCCTCGTCGAGGGCGATCACGACATTGACTGCAAAATCGATGGCTACGGCGCCATGCAGCTTAAGTCGCAGTTCGTGAAGAAGGCCTGAGCCGAGCCGGGCTCAGTCGTCGGTACCGAAGAACGCCTCCCACGAGAGTGGCCCGTCGAGATCGTGGACCGACGGAGCCGCGTGCCGGAGGAGCGCGAAGGCGAAGAGGGCGGAGAGGTCGAACGGGCGCTTTGCGAGCGGGGCGCCGTCGTGCTCGTAAACGAGCCAGTCCGCGCCTTTGTGGTCGCTGCCTACGCCGAGGTCGACGCAGTCGCCGCCTTGGAACACGAGCGCGCGAAGTGGATATCCCCCGCCACTCTCGGCGACATCGAGCGCGGTGCTCGGCAACAGCGAAAACACTGGCACGTATGGCGCGACCTCGCACACGAGGTCGAATCCATCGAATGCCGAGTAGGCCGCGACGAGCTCGTGGGGCAAACGTACGCCGTCGAGCCGTAGCTTCTCGGCGAAGTAGGCATTGCCCGAAGGCGAATGCATGAGGCAGGCGGAGCCCATGCGTGCCGCGAGCGTTAGGATGGTGGCCACTTCCGGAGTGAGCGGCGCAGGTGGCGCGGGATAGAGGGCCGCCCGTGCCGCTTCGATTGGTGCGCGCTCCGACTCGAGCTGCACGTACCCATACGCCTTCAGGAGATCCAGGATGCGAAGGGCTTCGGCCGGCCGTTGGCGAAGGCGTGGCAGGGCCTCGTGCCGCACGAGTTCCAGGATGTGCACCCGGAGGGCGTCGGCCTGGGAGGCCGGGAGCACCTGTCCGTCGACCATGTTTCCGGGGAGCTGCCGGATACGCCCCTCGAGCTCCACGAGGAACATGCCGGTGGACTTGGCGAGCTCGCGTCGCAGGCCACTCGCGACGGACTGGAGAAGGGGGCTCATCGGGGATTTCGACGCGGATGGATCCGTCGCGAGTGTCTACACGAAGAATCCGTCCGTTACATCCGCCGCGCCGCTTCCGTCGGATGCAAACGAGGAACGCGACTGGCTTGCCATGAACGTGGCGCAGGTCCGATGGCTGCCGCCTCAGGCGTAGTCGGCGAGCAGACGAACTTCTTTGGCGGCGGTCGCGCGCGCGACGACCTCTGGCGTGATGCGCGCACGGGGAACGGTATCGTCGGAAGCGCACGTGAGCTGCGCCTCGTCGAGGAGAAGCGACGCAACGGTGTACCCCGCCGGCACGAGGAACACGCCCTCGAGGGTTCCGTCCTTGGTGGGACCGAAGCCTTCGTCTTCGTCGTCTTGCTCGTCATCTTGCCCGTCGTCTTCTTCGTCCTTCGCGGCGAAATCGAGCCCCGCGGCGGCCAGCGCGGCCCAGAAGGACGGGGGTACGTCCGAAGCCGACTTGTGCGTCAGCAGAGCGGCCGGAATGGCGTAGGAGATCGCTTCGTTGGTCTTCTTGTTTTCTTTGTAGAGCACATGTGAAAGGACGATGCCGGCGGCAACGTCACCGCAGATCTCGGCGTCTTCTTCGACGAAGTTGTCCCACAAGACGCCGAGCGGCAGGCCGAGACGCTCCGACTCGGCCTTGGCGACCTTGGCGAGCTTTTTGGCCTGCGCATGCGAGATGCCGGACACCGACTTCACGCGACCCGCTACGAGGGCTGCGCGCTGCTTTCCATCGAGCGAAAACTTGGGAAGGGGAAGAGCAGGCAGCTCGATCGATGGCATCGGTATGGACCTCCAACGGGCGCTTCGTTGCGCCAAATGCATCTACGCCCAGGTGCTTCCGAGTCTTCCTCCCGGATGCCAGATGCCCCGTCCGACGCAGTGGCGACCCGTGAGCCAAGCGATCGCGGCTCTCGCCGACGGTGCTTGCGACGTGGTTCGGGATGCGTGTGCGTGCGTGGGCCTTGAGCCCCCATCGCATTGGTGCTTTATCCTCTCCATGCGACGATCCTTCTTGGCAGGAGCGGTTCTCGTCGTGGTGTCGGGGATTGCGTGCGGTGGAGCGTCCACCAACGCCGGGGTCCGCCCGACCCCGAAGCCACTCGGGGCCGCGGCCGTTCTCGATGCCGGCGCGGTTTCCGCGGCCTCGCACCCGAAGCCGACATCCTCTGCGCACCACGCGCCTCGCGCCCTTCGCGTGATCTTCGACGGCAACGCCAAAGTGCCGACGAAAGACCTGTTGGCGGCCATGCTCATCGACAAAGACACGCCGCAGACTCGGGGCGTCACGAACGCCGACGTTCTCGAGCGGGACATCCTCGCCGTCACGGCGGCCTATTACGACCGCGGCTATCTCCAGATTGCGGTCGATCCTCCAAAGCTCGAGCAGAATGCAACATCCCTCGATATCCATATCAAAGTAGTCGAGGGGCCGCAGTTTCGCATTGGCAAGCTCGTCGTCGAAGAGCGCGCCAATGGCAAAGAAGTCACGCCAATCGGCGGCAAAAAGAGCCTTCGCTCGCGCATGACCCTCCGTGATGGGGACGTGTTTGCCCGGGACGTCATCGTTCGTGATTTGCAGGCGATTCGGAAGGTCTACCGCGATGTCGGATACGCCAACGTGGAAGCAGAGCCGGAGACCACTCTCGACGTCGCCCGAGCCGTCGTGGACGTGACCATTCCCATCCGGCGTATGGGGCTCACCACCATCGATCACGTCAAAATTAGGTCGTCCGAGGCCGCGAACGCCACGATTCGAAAGGGGCTCCACGTCGCCGAGGGACAGCTCTTCAGCGAGACCGCGCTCGAGCAAACGAAGGGGCATTTGCTCGGTCTTGGGCTCTTTCGTCGCGTGGATATTTCCACCACGCCCGTGCCCAGCGAAACGCACGTCACGGTCAACATCGAGGTCGAGGAGTGGTAGCGCGTACGCGAAAAGAGACGGCCCTAACCGCGGTGTTTTTCGCCATGGCGCTCGCTTCGACTTCTCCCGACGCGAGAGCCGAGGTGCTGGTCGACCGCATCGTGGCCGTCGTCGGCACTCGGGCGATCACGCTCTCCGAGCTCAAGCAGCGCGCATTGCCGCATCAGAAACGGGTCGATGCCGAGAAGCCTTCGGCAGGCCAGCGCGCCGCCATGTTCACGGCTCTCAACAAGGACCTGCTCGACCGCATGATCGACGAACAGCTCGAGGCGGAAGTGGCAGAAAAGGCCCATATCGTGGTCACGCCGGACGAAATCGAGCGCGCCCTGGGCATGGTCGCCGAACAGAACAAGGTGTCCCCTGCCGAGCTGCTGAAAGACGCCGAGCGGCAAGGCATGAGCCCAGCGACCTACCGCGCCGAGCTCGCGAGGCAAATCCTCGAGGGCAAGCTTTTGCAGCGTCGTTTTCCGCGTCAAGCCGCGGCGAGCCGCACGGATCCGGCGCTCCTCGAGCGCGAGCGGGTCGCATGGCTGCGCACGCTTCGCGATGCGACCCACGTAGAAGTGAGGCTCTAATGGGGATTCGTCGCCTCGCGTTGGCGCTTTCGATCGGCCTCGGAGCGTGCCAGCCAAGGCCTCCTGCGGTGGTTTCACCGCATCCTCCGGTCGCCCGTGGGACCTCCAAGAGCACCGATCCTTGTCCGCTTCCGAAGGACGAGATGTCGGCCACTCGCGAGGACATGATCGGCGTTCGGGTGGCGCGTGTGTGCTTTCGTGGTCACGCTCGGGTAACGGAGGCCGCGCTCTCTGACGCGCTCGACACCAAAGTGGGTCGGCCATTCCAGCCCGATACGATTCGCCACGACCTCCAAAACCTCTTCGGCCTTGGGTCCGTCGACGACGTCGAGGTGCATGCTTCGCGGACGCCGCGTGGGATCGATTTGGCGTACACGATTCGCGAGCGGCCTCGCCTCCACGTGCAAATCGTCGGGGCTGCTTCGCTGTCGCCAGAAGACCGCCAGGAGGCCACCAAGGTCGGCGAATGGCTGGATCTCGCACGCATTCATGCGACTGCCGAGGCCCTCGCCGAGGCCTGCCAGAAGCACGGAAAGCGCGCTACACGGGTCACGTTCGAGGTGACTCCGGTGGGAGAGGGCTCGAACGTCACGTTCGCGGTCGAAGAAGGCCCTTAGGCCCGCTTCGGAGGTCGCCTGACTTCAGCCGGCATCCGGCGGGGCTGCGTCGGGGGATGCGAGACTACCGTCCGGGGACAGCCCGGCGTCCGGCGCGGCGGGACAATCCGGAATCACGTATCCGCACGTACCGTCGGCCAAGCCCCGACATTCGGCGCCGAGAAGCTTCCCGTCCGGGCACCGTTGCACCGTGCTGGATTTGGGAAGCCCGTCGGATGCGCAGGTCGTGCAAGCCGCTCCTTTCGGAACGGGCGTACGCGGCGGGTACCCCTGTTGCGTTCCTTCCGGACACTCGGGAAGCTTGGCCTCGCAGGTGCCATCGCCCACGCTTACGCATTGGGCGCCATAGCTTTTCCCGTTCGTGCAAACGATCGCCACAGCGGGCATGGCCGCGCAGCTCGAGCAAGGCGTTCCCTTGGCCGTGGGTTCGACGGAGCCGCCACAAGCGATGACGAGGGCACTGAGTGCTCCGAGGGTAGCGAGAGGGCGTTTTATAGTTCTTGCCTAACTAACTAAACTAAGGTCCGCGCGGACGGATGTTGTGGCGCGCCGAATCAAGAAAGACTGACGCCCGGTTCGCGAGGACTCTATTCGCCGCCCGAATGTCGTCCATTCGAAATGCTTCCTGGCAGCACACAAGGCACGCAAAAAGGCGTAAATGGCGCGCCAATAAGTCGCTGTCTCATTCGCGTCGCACCAGGTCATGTTGCTCCGGGTGTGCGTGGGGGGATAGACTGCTCGAGCTCACGGCCCGTTTGGCGGGGCGTCAGGAAGAGCGTCCCCGTCGGCATCGGGGGCAGCGCTGAGCACCAGGGTGGGCGTACGAGCTCGCTCAGGGAAAGAGGTCGTAGTTGCTGCACGTGCCCGTGCGGCCCGTGGCCTTCACTTTGGCGAGCTTGTCTTTGTTCGAGAGTCCAAGCTCGCGCCAGTCAGAACTGTCCCGAAAGGCCCAAGGTCGCACCACCTTCGGGCAACGGCGCGAAGCCTGCACCGACCAATTTCGGGCCTCGCGTGGAAAGGCTCTTTCCGGCCGAATAGCCGTCCCACATCGTTTCGATTGGAGTCGGGAAGATCATGGTTTGGATCGACCCGATGGCCGAAAAGGCTCCGGCGGTGAGAAGAACCACGGCCACATTGTCCTGGTCTTGGCGGGTGAACGACCGCCCCGTGAAGTCCGCTCCGGCGAAGACGGCGCCCGTGCCAATGGTGAGGGCACTGATGCCGAGCAACAGGCCCCCTCCCACGATCCGAGCCGTGCGTGCACTTTTGGCCGCATCGTGGAGCTCGTTCTCGCCTGCTGCCAGCGCTTCGCGCGGACCGAGGCCACGCGCTCTCGCTTGGGCCACGGCTCGCTCGGCTTTGGCGTGCGGCAGCTCGCCGAGCCCGAGACCGCTCAGCACCAGCAAGCCTCCAATGCCAGCGCCGATGCCGGCGCCGAAAACGAAGGCGCCTGCGTTCGAGCGTTTCATGAGCAAGGCACCCGTGGGGGTTAGCCCGGCGCTGAGCACGAGCCCGGTCACGCCGCCGGCAATGCGATAGGTGTGCGCCGGGCGTTCGGCCTCGTAGAGATACCGCTGGAAGCGCGCGAGGTCTGCCGCGTCGTCGCTCGAAGGCTTCACCGGCGCAACGGCGACCGACCCCGGTGGCGCAGAAAACGGGATTACGGGCTCCGGCAATGCCGGAGCGGACGCGGCGGGAAGAGGGGGAAGGGGCGCGGCCTCGTCGGCTTTGGCGAGGTTCGAGGAGAGCCCTAGCAAGGCGGCCAGAGCGAGGCTTACGGAGGTCTTCATACCTCTCCCTCGGTTGGTCGTCTGCGCGGGATTTCGGCGGCTTTGCGTGCTCAAGCCTTCCGCCCAATCGTCGCGCGGCAAAGGCAAGGCAGTCGTTTTCGGCCGCTGTGGATGTTCATCGTCGCAAGGCTACGCAAAGTCGAGGCCAGGGCAAGACGAGGGAAAACTTCGTGGTAACGCCGATGTCGTGAACTGTGGTTTTTGGCAGGGAGGGCGCCGCGTTCACGCCTTTCGCTGCTGGCTCCGTGGCATGTTCACGGGGGTTGGGCCGTGGGTTTGGATTGGGGTCTCCCCCTGCCCACTCGCAGGCTTTGCGCCCGCGACGGATCGCGTCCTATCGTGGAAAAGCAAAGCCGAGAATGGGCTTTGGGGGAGACCGCCGCGTGGGAAAAAGCAAAATAACGATGGGCTGGACGGCTTTTGGAAACCGAGTGCCAAGTTGGTTTCCGGGGCTTTTTTCCTCGCGGCGAGTGGGGGCACCCTCGTGCTCGGCTCTCGTTTCTCTCCCTCGAGCAGGTGGAATTCTCCGTGTTCCTGGGGCTCTCCTTTCCGCCGTTTGGTTCGTCGTGGGATGCGGAGGTGCTTCGGACGCGACGCCGCTCGGTGAGGTTCCGCTGCCCGCGCCGCGTGTGGCTCCCGAGCCCTTGCCGCTGGCCGCGGCCTCGTCGAGTACGACCGTGCCGCGGTCTTCGTCGGCGCCCGTGCCGCCGTTGGTTCCGGCGCCACGAGGCACGGTTGCTCAGATCGTGGCCAATGGTGAAGTGACGTGTGCACGGTTTTCGGACGGTGAAGTGCGGTGTTGGGGAAACAATCAGTTCAATGTGATTTCCAATGAATTCGCCCGCCTCGGCGAAACGGGAGTGCCGAAGCCGCGGGTGGTTCGCGACCTTCCTCCGGCGGTAGAGATCGCGCTTGGAAGCGCCTATGCATGCGCCCGCCTTGCGGACGGGACCCTGCGCTGTTGGGGGATGGACGATGGGGACCTTGGTCTTGGCACGCCGCTGCCTCCTGGTCCGCCGCCGCACACCGAGCGGCCGATGCCGGTGCTCGGGCTCTCCGACGTGGTGTCGCTTTCGGCAAGGAACCACGTGTGTGCGGTGTCGAGCGACAGGTCGGTTCGCTGTTGGGCGGACTACGATCGTGGCAACGGCGATCCTCGGGATGCGGGCAGTCGTTCGCCCGTGGTGGTTTCGGGTTTTGCGGGCGCACTCCAAATTTCGGACGGCGGAAACCTTTCTTGCGCGCGCTTTTTGGCTCACGTGAAGTGTTGGCGCGACATTTCGCCGGGCCGTATTCCGAAGGGAAGCGTGCGCGAAAGTCCCTATTTCGTTGCGGTGAAGAATGCCGCATCGATTGCCGCGGGCGACTCTGGGGCGTGTGCGGTCACGGCCATCGGTGGCGTCACGTGCTGGGGCCAGGTTCCGCTCAATTACGGTGAAAACTCGTTCGGCACCACGCCACGCCCGGTTCCTGGCTTTCACGACGTGGTGTCGCTCTCCTTGGGAGGCGAGCTTGGCTGCGCGGTGGTGAAGAGCGGCGAGGTCGTGTGCAGTCGGGCGAGCGATGCGAACCACGTTCCGACCAAAGTGGAGGGAGTCACGAACGCCGTCGAGGTTGCCGTGGGTGGCTCCCACGCGTGTGCGCGCACGGCCGACGGACGTCTGCTGTGTTGGGGCGAAAATGGAATGGGTCAGCTCGGCGACGGAACCACCAAAGATCGAGACGTGCCCCGTCCCGTCGTGTGGTGAGCTTCCATCGCGACGTGCCGAGAGCACGATCGGGCTCAAAGCCGCCTTCGGTGGCGGTCGTGGCTGCTAAGCTCGACGGGTGGCACCGCCCATCATCCAGATCTTCGGGAAAAAGAAGGACCAAGAGACCCGCAAGGCCGAGCGCTGGTTCAAGGAGCGCGGCATGAAGGTCCAGAGCGTGGAGCTTGCCGAAAAAGGCATGTCCCCGGGGGAGCTACGCAGTGTCGCAGCGAGGGTTGGCGGTGTCGAAGCGCTGCTCGACCGCGAGTGCAAACGCTATATCGACAAGGGGTTGAAGTACTCGGCGCCGACAGGGGCACGAATCGAAGCGCTGTTGCTCGAGGACCCTTTGTTGCTGAAGACGCCTATCGTGCGTCGCGGAACCGAGGCCACGTTGGGGTTCGCCCCCGAGACTTGGGAAACCTGGCGCTGACCCCATGTCGCAACAAAACCACGACGCCACCCAATTCGAGGAATGGGCGGCGTCGCAACGAACGGCGTTTTCGCCTCACTCGATGACGATGGTCTGCCACGAGCGCGGCATCTCTTCGGTGCGGAGGAACACCCGGACCGGTCCGCGGTTCGTCTCGTTGTTCGATACGTCGACGTAGAGGGGAGCACTTGCTTGTGTGCCCCAGCGCTGTTCGGACACCGTAAAGTTCATGGTGCCTCGGCCCATGGAGTCGTCCTCGTTCGAGGGAATCGCCTCGGCGAGCCCTGCAAAGCCTGCCGCGAGACCTTCGGCGATCGCGCCGGCTTCGGGTTTGATGGGTAGGAGGCCCGCGCCAACCGCCCCGGCGATTCTTCCTGCCGTCGCGAAGATGCCTTTCCATGCGGAGTCGCTGTCGGCGTCGAAGGCCCAGAGGTTCACTTGCACGAGCTCGTCGA
>JAYUKI010001154.1:0-2523 GCA_043764595.1 Myxococcales bacterium
CCATGGTGTTCTCGAGCTCACGGATGTTTCCAGGCCAGGCGTAGCTGCAAAGCTTCGCAGCGGCCGCGGCGGAGATTCCCTCGACCTTGCGTCCCATCCGCAGGGCCACGCTCGCGAGGATCTCCTCGGCGAGCGGCAGGATGTCCTCTGCTCGTTCGCGCAGAGAGGGCACCCGCAGCTCGACCACCTTGAGCCGGTAGAAGAGGTCTTGGCGGAAGTGGCCCTCCGCGACCGCCTTCACCAAGTCGCGGTTCGTGGCGGAGACGATGCGGACGTCGACCTTCCGGCTTCGATTCTCGCCGACGCGCCGGATCTCGCGCTCCTGAAGAACTCGCAGCAGCTTCACTTGCATGCTTGGCGAGACCTCACCCACCTCGTCCAAGAACAGCGTCCCGCCGTGGGCCGCCTCGAAGAGCCCAAGACGCCCTTCGCTGGCCCCTGTAAACGCTCCACGTGCGTGGCCAAAGAGCTCGGCCTCGAGCAGCGTTTCCGTCAAGGCCCCGCAGTTGAACGCGATGAAGGGCCCCTCCGCGCGCGACGACTCATTGTGAAGGAGGCGCGCTATGCGCTCCTTGCCGGACCCGCTCTCCCCTGAAACGAGTACCGTCGAGTCTACCCGCGCCACGCGCTGGGAAAGGTCCACGAGGTCCCGCATCACGGCGCTCCTCGCGACGATTGCGGATGGCGCCGGCGCACGCACGACATGGAGCCCGGGATGGATCCTAAAGCGGGCCGGCGTCCTGGGCTCGTCACCAAGGTTCGACGTGTCACTTCGGTGAGAGGAATCGGTGTCTAGCATGGCCATTTCGGACCTCCTGTCTTTGGAGGTAACAGCAGCAAACGTGCCACGGAAGTGAGCGCACGGGGCCGAGAGGGACCGGCTCTTTTTCGTTGCAATTACGAGAGTTTGAGCGGATGCCTCTCGCTGCCGTCTGGGAAAGCGTCGGTGAGGCAAAGCGCGGCGAACTGTCGCATCCGCGCGAGGCGCTGCGCGAAGTGCGACTATTTGTCCCATTCGGCCGAACGGATACGTGGGCGCCAAGGTTTCGTTGGCCACAACCGTGTTCCGACGCCTTTTGGTCGACGACTGCAGCGAGATCGTCCGCACGAGAAACACACGCGCCGAGTGGGCGAACGCCCCGGTCGCGGTCTTCTTTGCCCACGAGGCCGGACGCGGGTGTACGGTCACCCATGCCTGACGAGAATCCTAAGGCCGAGCGCGAGCGAACGAACGAGAGCCTGCGCGCCGAGCGCGAAAAGGCCGACGATTCCGCGGGCGAGGCCTCCGCGATCGACGACGTCGCTGACACCATCATTCGCCTCGCTCGCGAGCGCGCGGACCGCGTCCTGGCCGAGGCGCGCACCGGCCGTGACAAGGCGGATCGCCGAGCTCAGGCGGTGGGGGCACCCGTTACGGGGACCGCGATCCTCGCGAAGGAAAGAGGGGCCGAGGATCGCTCGGTCCAAGAGGCCCGCGCAGACGCGGACGAGATCTTACGCGCGGAGCGTGCGGAGCTCGCCGATCTCCTCGCTTCGGAGCGGGCCGAGACCGATCGGGACCTTTCCGTGGAACGCGCAAGCGCCGACGATGCGCTTGCCACACGGGACGAGTTTCTAGGTGTCGTCAGCCACGATCTGCGCAACATGCTCGGCTCAATCGTCGGGTTCGCGGGGCTCATCGGAGAGAGCGCGCAAAGCGAGGTTCACCAGGAGTACGCCCGGCGCATCACGCGCGCTGCAGATCGGATGAACCGCCTCGTCGGGGACCTTTTGGACGTAGCAAGCATCGACGCTGGCGCCCTCACCGTGACCTGTGAGGTGCACGACCCGGCAGTGGTCGTGGCGGAAGCCGTGGACACGTTCCGGTCGCAAGCGGAGGCCCGTAAGCTCTCCCTCGTCGTGGAGATCGCAGAGCCCGTGCCGAGTGTCGCGTTCGACGGCGGGCGCATTCTTCAAGTGCTCGTCAACCTTCTAAGCAACGCGTTCAAGTTCACGCCGACGGGGGGGAGGATCATGGTCGACCTCCAGAGCGTCGGTGAGGACCTCCGCTTCGGTGTCACCGACACGGGCTCGGGGATCGCCACAAACCAGATCTCCGCCATCTTCGGGCGCTTTTATCAAGGCGCCGTCGGCGACCGCCGTGGCGCGGGTCTCGGGCTCTACATTTCCAAGTGCATCGTTCAAGGGCATGGCGGCCGGATCTGGGCCGAGAGCACGGTGGGCGTGGGGAGCGCATTCTACTTCACGATACCGAAGAAGCAGCTCACTTCGATTCACCCATGAGCCTTTCGCAACATCGATATCGTTCCGTGACAAACCTTCGACATGCGGAAAAGCGAACGATCGTGGCATTTTGCCCCGCTAAAATCGGCTTTTGGAGCACGAACCGCGGCCCTCTGCGCTCCGCTCTGGTGTAGTTTCGCAGGATGGGCAGTGAAAATTTGCACGAGTCTCCGGACGTTCTTTCGAACGAAACCAAAGACCTGCACCGAGCCATCGTCTCGTTGATGGAAGAGCTCGAGG
>JAYUKI010001155.1:0-2522 GCA_043764595.1 Myxococcales bacterium
CGCGTAGTGGAGGGCCATGCTCGTCTCGAAGAAGCCCGCGTGAAAGTCCGACGCCACGTCGGCGATCATGCGGTCCCGCTCGAGCGGAGGAACCCCGGCGTAAGCCTCCGCGTAGCGCGCGCCGTCGGCGACCACGAGCTCCTGAAGGAGCAGATTCATGGGAGAAAACGCGACGACCCCGTGGCGCGTGAGCCACTCCACGCCGGCCTCGATGGCCAGCGCGTGAATCGGGCTTCCGTGGAACGTGACGAAGACGACCTTCTGCGCCCCGAGCCGCCGAAGCTCTCGACACGCCGAAAGCACCTCGCGGCGCACGGTGGCGAACGGAACGTGCACGCTCCCCGGGCCGGACGTGGGCTCGACGCCGACGTCCAAGTCGCGCGTGACCACGAACGGAAACGCGTCTTCGTGGCGGTCTTCGGTGTGCGCGCGAAGGTACGCGTGAAGGTCTTTTGCGATGCCGAGCGAGACCAGATGGTCGTTGCGAAGCGACAGATGAGGCCCGTGGTACTCGATGGGGTTGACCAGCAAAAACACGGGCACGCCACGCGCAAGGGCCGCCGAGGCAAACGAGTCGTCATCAAAGAGCTTCACGCGGTGGAACCTAGTGGAAAAGCGCCAGAGTGCACGCCCGAAGGTCCCCCGAGACGCGAAGAAGCCCCGAAACGCACGAGGCGCTCCGGGGCTTTTCGAGAAGAAGCGAGACTCAGTTATTGAGAGCGCCTGCGTTGATCCAGTCTTGCACGGTCTTGAGCTCGGCAGCGTCGAATGCCGTACCGTTTTGTGGCATGCGATTGCCACATGTGGTTCCGCTCAGCTTGACGAAGAGCTTGCTAGCCGCAGCATTGTTGGCAACGACACGCTTGGTCGTTCCACCGCACGCGGACCCGTTGTTGACGTCCACGAGATTCGTGTGGGCCATTGCCTTCGTGTCCATGCGGAGTCCTCCGCTGAAAGGAGCCGTCGCTTTTAGGTGGCAGGTGGGACCGCAGCGGTTTGCGGTAGCAAACAGCGCATAAACTTGGGTGAACGTCGGCGCCACCGCGCCGTCCGAAGCGTCCGTCCTGCTCGAGTCGGTGCCCGAGTCGGTCGGAGGAACGCTTGAGTCTGTCCCCGGTTGGGTCGTCGTCGTGGTCGTCGTGGTGGTCGTCGTCGTGCTGGTTGGGGTCGTGGTGGTCGTGGTGGTCGTGCTCGTGGGGGTCGTGCCTCCGTCGAGCCCGGACGGGTCGTCCGACGAACACGCCGCAAAGCTCACGCCGATGCCAACAAAAACTGCCCCAATCAAAAGTCCGCGAATGACCATGTGACGCTCCTCCTCCAGATGCCAAAGCGCCGGACATTCCGGCGAACCAAGCCGGTATACGCAACCTTCACCGAACGCGCACGTTCTTCCGTTCGGCGTGGAAAAGGCGCAACGTTTGCCGATCCACCCGTATCCCGGTTCCCAAAGATCCAGGTCTCTTGCCCCCAACGAAAAAAAAACGAGACAAGCGCCACCGGTCGAAGTAAAGGAGCAGCCACTCAAGACGGCGTTGGCCGTCGCAGAGTCTTCCCGGGGTCGTAGCTCAGCTGGGAGAGCGCATCCATGGCATGGATGAGGTCAGGGGTTCGATCCCCCTCGACTCCACTTCACGAAAACCCGCAAAAGCCCGCCCTTCCCGAAGGCGCGGGCTTTTTCGTTTTGGCTTGTTCGGGAACGGGAACGGGAACGGGTCCAGGCGCGTGGACACGAGAAGGCGTGGGCGCTCCCAACGGCCCGAGACAGGCGACCGCGACGCGCGTGCTCTTCCGTTTTCGCCGCAGCTCGTGGCGTCAGACCACCATGTAGCGGTACAGGCGGTTCCCCTCGCCCAGCACGGCGATCAGCGAAAACACGGCGTCCCCGAAAGCATCGCCCTCGGCCAGGCGCGCCCTTCGGTAGGTCGGATCCGCGAACCGCGCATCCAGCACGTCTTTGCTCTCCGACGTGCGGCTCAAAAAATCCGCGTAGCTCTCCCGGAGGATTCCCACGAGCGACGTGACGCGGTCGTCGTGCGGCAAATCCCGGGCGATGCGCGCCAGACGCTCCATCGGGCTCTCCCCGACCAGCGCGCGCACGTCGTCCCGTCCCACGTGGCCCGTGCGTTTGGCCGCGGACAGGAGCGCGAGCAAAAACGAATAGCAGGTCATGCAGCGGCTGAAGCGCAGCTTGTAGCTCCGCAGGCGAAGGTCGGCTTTGACGAGCTCGATGGGCAGCTCTTGCTTTCGCTCGGTATTTTTGGACTCGTAGTTCAAAAGCAAGATGCGCCAATAGCGAACGAGGTCGTTCACCAAGACGATCGGCAAGTAGTCTTTCGGGTGGTAGTCGGCATTCTTCCAATAGGCCGCGATCACGTCGTCCACCGCGGCGTGGTAGGCCGTTTCTCCGGCGACCGGCAGGCTCTCGAGGAGAAGCAGCATGCGCGCCGTGAAGGTATTTTCGGCGTCGTCCTCGGGTTTGCCGATGTTGGCCACCATGCGTTCGGCCGTGTGCATGCGCAAAA
>JAYUKI010001156.1:0-2522 GCA_043764595.1 Myxococcales bacterium
GCGGCGGATGATTCCGTCCGCGGCGAGAGCACTTGCGCGGAGCAAGGCATTGCCAAGCTCGCGTACGTTGCCGGGCCAAGGTTGCGTGGTCAAGAACGCGAGAGCTTCGCGCTCGATCATGGCGTCCGAGGAAGCGCGTTCGAGGAGCTTTCGGCAGAGGAGCGGAATGTCCTCGGGTCGATCGCGGAGCGCGGGCAGCATGAGGCGCACTTGGGCAAGGCGGAAGTAGAGGTCCTCCCGGAAGCGGCCCTTGTCGATCTCGAGGCGAAGATCACGATTCGTGGCCGCGAGCACTCGAATATCGACCGGTATGGGCTGCTGCGAGCCCACGCGCACGATCTCGTGGCGCTCGAGCACGCGAAGAAATTTGGCTTGCAGAAGAAGCGGAAGCTCGCCGACCTCGTCGAGAAAGAGGGTTCCCCCTTGTGCGGCTTCGAAGAACCCGATGCGGCGCTCGTTGGCGCCGGTGAACGCTCCCTTCTCGTGCCCAAAAAGAAGCGCCTCGGCGAGCGTGTCGGGAAGCGCCGTGCAGTCGACCACGACGAACGGCTTGCCCGCGCGCTTCGAGGTGCCGTGGATGGCGCGAGCCACCTCTTCTTTGCCCGTGCCCGTCTCGCCGAGCACGAGCACCGTGAGGTCTTTTGGTGCGACGCGCTCGAGCAAACCGAAGAGCTCGCGCATGGCTCGCGAGGAGCCCACGAGCGGACCGAAGCCTTCGCCGAGCGGCTCGACGACCTCGCTCACCGCGTCTTCGTGCTCGACGCACAGCTTCGTTCCGCCGACCACGAGCTCGGCGCCGATTCCGACCGACACGTCGTAAACACGCTGGCCCGAAAGCCACGTGCCGTTCGTGCTGCCGGCGTCGCGGATCCGAATGCGATCGCCCTCGAGCGTCACATGAAGGTGCACTCCACTCACACGCGGATCCGGAAGCGAAAGGTCGCACGTGGAATGGCGCCCGATGGTGGACGCCGCGCGCATGAGGGCGAGCCCGCGATCCTTGCCCGGGCCCTCGGTCGCCCGTATGCGCGCGGTGGGTCGTTCCGAGCTCGAAATGCGCGGGCTTGCGACGGTGGACTGATCGCGGCTCTCGGTCACGCCCCGAGTCTACGCGATTGGCCGTCGGTACACGATCTTCGTGGAGGGCCGGTCGTCGACCCGACCAGGCCGTGGTCGCCTCGGCGACCATCCTCGGCCGCGATGGAACACAAAAAGGCCGGCGTTTTTCCTCACTGGACGTGGCCCGCGCATTGCTCTGCTGCCGCGGTGGAGGTCCATGTGAAGCGAGCACGGTCATTCGGAGCAGTCTTGGTAGTCCTGGGAACGTTGGTGGCCTGCGGATCCAAGGTCGACGTGGTCTCCGACACCGATGCGTCCTCCGGGGGGATGGACGGGGGTGGGGTCTTGGGCGACGGGAGCGGGGGGAACACGATTTCGGATTCCGGGCAGGTTCTCGTCGATGGGAGCCTCGCGGGTTGCGTTCCCCTCGTTCTCGCCGACGGGACGACGCCGCAGTGCTCGGACTGCAAAGACAACGACGGCGACGGTCTGGCCGACTGGTTCGATCCCGAGTGTGCCGGGCCCCTCGACAACGACGAGGCCACGTTCGGCACGGGAATTCCTGGCGACAACGTGGACGCGTGCAAGCAAGACTGCTTCTTCGACGGGAACAGCGGCCAGGGCGACGATCGCTGCGAGTGGAACCTGAAGTGCGATCCGAAGAACACGGCGGGCGTGTGCCCCTACGACGCCAACTTCAAAAATTGTCCTGCGACCCAAGAGGCGCAGTGCAAAAACTTCTGTCTCGGGCGCACACCGAATGGCTGCGACTGCTTCGGCTGCTGCGCCGTTCAAAAGCCCGATGGCACCCAGACCACGGTGCGCCTCTCGTCGACGTGCTCGTCCGCCACGCTCGACGATCCGACCAAATGCACCCCGTGCACCCAAGTGCCCGACTGCACGAACCCCTGTGGCCGTTGCGAGCTCTGCATCGGAAAAACGTCGATTCCTGCCGACTGCGCGGTCGACGGGGGAGCGGCCGTGGATGGATCCGTACCGAGCGGACAAACGTGCTCGAACGGCGGAGCCGTGTGCAACGCCAGTACGCCGTGTGCAGGCGGCACGTACTGCGTGACCGGCTGTTGCGTGGCGATCATCCGCTAGCGGCGTCACGAAGGCTGCACGGTGCCTCTCCGTTGTTCCGAAACGGAAAGGCTCCGTGTCAAAAACGGGGCGAACCGGACCGACGTCGGGGAAGGTAGGACTTCTGCGCCCATGGCCCAGTGACCTATTTTTCCCCTAGCAGACGCTTGCCACTCTCCGTCGGGCCCGCCAAGGCCGAGCTCCCGCCGAGACTCGCTTGCTCCGGATCCGAGCGCCCAGTTGGTTCCTCAGAAGGCCCGAACGTTTCTCAGCGTTCACGCGCTTGACCCAGGCTCGGATACTGCGAGTATTCCGCCGCCCGCAGGCATCCTCGCGCCGCGGACGGAGGATTTCCCATGAGAAGCTACACCCGCAAAGCC
>JAYUKI010001157.1:0-2512 GCA_043764595.1 Myxococcales bacterium
AGCCTACTCCCGTAGTCTGAGGAGCGGAGCGACGAGGCCACCTGCCGCAGCGAGAGGATCGGCGGGAGATGGCACACCCATTTCGACCGGGCGCCTAAGACGTCCGGACGCGAAGAGCCCGAGCCGTCTTCCTCGCCGCGCCGTGAGGCACGACCTCGACCGCACCGATCAAACGAACGGTTCACGCGTCCGTCGAAGCGGCGCATTCGTCGTCACTTCTTGTGGCAAAGGCCGCGCGTTCCCTTGTAGCCGCCCACGCACGTGCACTTGGTTCCGACGCACTCGAGGTCTCCGCGTGGGCAGGTGCATTGCTGGCCGGTGGCGCAGTTGCTCTGGGTGCCGAGCTTGGCCGCGCAGTCGCTCTCGCTGGAGCAGCAGACCGGTCCCACGCACGTTCCTCGGTCGACCCCCTGCGTGCGCGAGCCGACGCACGAGAGGCCGATCGAGCAGATGCCGGTCCCGCTGCACTCGAACTCGCTCGCACCACTCTGCGAGTCGGGCGAGCACTTGCACGGATCGCCGAACTTTCCGGGCGAGCTCGTGCTCGTGCTCGAAGGCGCGGGAGAGGTCTTTTTGCACGCGGCATCAAAGTCGGCGGCCGAGTCGAGGGCGGCGAGCTCGGTGCACGATTTCGCGGACAAACACGTGAGCTGCGCCTCCGTGTGGGGAGTGCTGCAGAGCTGCCTGCATTGCTCGCCGCTCACGCTCGCCGGGGCGCCGCACTCGGTGGCTTTCGATCCGCAGCGTTGCACACAATCGTCGGTCCGAACGACTGGGTCCGAGGTGGGCGCGCTCGTTCCGGCGTCCGTGTCGGTCGTGGTGTCCGGGGTCGACGAGCAGGCGATGGCGAGCAGGGTCGTGGTGGAAAAAAACGCGAGCGCAGTGACGAGCTTGATGGAATGCATCGGAACCTCCAGGAGTCGAAGAAAGGACCCGCGCGGCGGGCTTCGATCGGCTTTGGAGCGCGTGCGGCGATCCGTCACCGAAATCGACACGTGCCGTCCGAATCGCCTCGGCGCTTCGCTGTCGCGCCGGATTTTCGGGAGGGGAAAGGATCGGCGCGTGAGCCCGTGCCATTTGTCGGTCGTCGGACCCGATGCCGCCATTCCGGCTCCGAGTGGATCTATCTCAGCCAGTCCTCTCCTTCGGAGCCAACACTGGCCAAAAGGATGGTGACCTTGCGGTCCAAGGCGCACGGATACCCGTAAAAATTGGCGGACGCGTCGTGGTAGGAACGTGGGATGGAGCTCGCCAACGCGGAAACCGGACCGTTCACGAAGACCGCCGCGCACACCCGTCTCGCCAGGCTGTCCGGCCGCTGGAAAGGCACCGCGAAGACCTACGCGGATCCGAGCCACCCCGACGTCGCCGAGGTCGCGCCGTGGGAGGGCACCATCACGATGCTGCTCGGCGGACGTTTCCTACGCTTCGCTTACGTATCGCACGCCATGGGCCAACCGGTCGCCGGCGAGCTGACCATCGCGTACGAAACGGGGGATCGGCGGTTCCGCCTGTCGTGGATCGACAGCCTCCACACGAGCCCCGCCGTTCTCGTTTCGGAGGGCCAGGCAATCCCGGAAGGCAGCGCGTCCGAGGCGATCAGCGCCTTCGGTACTTACTTCGCAGGAGACGGGCAGCCGCGCTGGGGTTGGCGCACGGAGATCGACGATCGCGACGGCGCGCTGCGGATTCGCATGTTCAATGTCACGCCCGGCGGTGAGGAGAGCATCGGTGTGGACATCGAGCTTGAACGCAGAGCGGACTGACCCTTGGTGTCGTGCCTCCCCGAGTCGTGCCCACGCCGTCGGCACATCCGAAACGTCGGATTCAAGACAAACCTAGTCACTTTTTGTGAGCCGATCGGAGGCGGAGTGGCGCGCCACCACCTGCGCCTGCCGAGACCCCTGCCGAAGCGTGGTAAGGATCGGCGCGTGAGCCCGTCCCGTGACCGCCGAACGTGCGTATGGGCGTTCGGGGGCGCCCTCGTCGTCTCGTTCGCGACGCTCTCGGAGCAAAGCGCCCACGCGGAGCTCGAGGCGCGCGCGGTGCTCTCGTACACGGTGGACCCGAGCCTCGAGTCGTCGTGCCCCTCGCAGCGCGAGCTCGAGGCTGCGGTCGCGGCTCGGCTCGGCTACGCGCCGTTCACGGCCGAGGCGAGCGAGCGTGTCACAGTGAAGGTCTCTCGCGCCGCGGGCTCTGGCCGCGCCATCGTGGGTCGGCTCGACGTGTCCGGACCTCACGCCGGTCGTCGCGAGATCGCCTCCCGAGACGGAGACTGCCGCGAGGTCGTCGATGCGCTCGCCGTGGCCATCGCGATTGGCATCGATCCGGAGAGCCTCTCGCGCCCGCCGGGAGCGCCCGCGCCGGCCCCTTCCCCACCCTCGCCACCTTCCGCGCCGCCCGCGCCCGCGCCGCCGAAGGAAGTGCCGCCGCCCGCGCCGCCCAAAGAAGTCCCGAAGCCCTCTCCGTCTCGCGCGCCGGCCGAGAGCGATACCGCGCTGCGCGTGGGATG
>JAYUKI010001158.1:0-8484 GCA_043764595.1 Myxococcales bacterium
GTCGGCCAAGGCCGCTACGAGCCCACGAATTTCCCTACCTTCTCGATCAAAGCCGAAGAGCTCGTGTGGGATTGGACGAAGAGCGAGAGCAACTTCAAAGCGCTCCGCACCGAGCGCACCACGGCGGGTCAAAACAAGACCTGGGAGATTGAAAGCGCCTATCGCCTTCCCGTGTCGCAAATCACCCTTCCGCTCGAAAACGGCGGTCGCTTCGGAAATGGCGGAAGCGGGGACTACACGGCGATTCCTGCTTCTGGAACCGACCCCGGCAAGACGGTCGAGCAAGTTCGCAAAGAAGACCTCGACGTTCTCTTCGGTACGAGTCGTCCCTCGGACGTTTTCATCACGCGCCTCCGGACGGACATCGCTCACGCCGCCCTCACGGAGGACCTCTTGCTCCAGGCGCCCGCGGACCAGACCCCGTTCTCCAACATTCGCCAGGTCACGCGCGAGCTGAACGAGCCGCTCTGTCCTGTCTATGTAGGATGCACGCAAAACGGCGTCGCGCCTCGTAGCGAGGCCATCCGGCGCTCGACGGATCATTGCTCGACTGGTGGTGCGCTTCCCACGCAAGGCTTCGCCGCAGCCGGGCTAGGTTTCGTCGGCCTTGCCATCGCCCGTACGGTTCGTCGTCGCAAGAAGGCGTGACCTCGTCGGGTAGGGCGGCCTACCCGACTCGAATGGTGCGTGCACGGAAGGGTTCCTGTTCGAACGGACGGGAGCCCTTTGGCATGTCTTGGCCCCCGAGCGAGCGTGTGACGAGCTGTGCCAGCGTGGGCGGCGTGTCACGACCTACACGCTTCCTTCCCGCACATTTGCGGCGTTTCGGTGATGGAACACTTGGTGCTTTATTAGCTCCCATGAAGCACCGCACCCTCGTCGTCGCGCTTTCCTCTCTCATGGCCATCGCGGGCATCGCGGCCTTCGAGCGCCCCGCTCAAGCGTGCGGCGGCTGTTTCGTCCCGCCCGAGAACAACACCGTGGTCACCGACCACCGGATGGTCCTGTCGGTCGGTCAGGGCCAGTCCACGCTCTACGATCAGATTCGCTACCAAGGCGCGCCGGAGTCGTTCGCCTGGGTGCTCCCCATTTCGGGTGAAGCTCAGGTCGGGCTCTCGGCCGACATCGTGTTTTCGGTGCTCGATGGACTGACCCAGGTGGCCGTCGTCGCGCCCCCGCGCAACTGTCCATCGGCGCCTTCGGATTGCCTAAGCAACTCGCCTCAGTCGGCCAACGCCGGCGCGGCCCCAGCCCCAGACGACAGTGGGGTCACAGTTACGAAGCGCGAGGTGGTTGGTCCTTACGAGACCGTGCAGCTCCAAGCGGCGAACCCCGAAGCCTTGAATCAGTGGCTCACCACCAATGGGTTCTCGATTCCCGACGACGTGAAGCCCGTCGTCGCGCAATACCAAAAGGAGAACTTCAACTTTCTCGCGATGAAGCTCATTCCGGGGGCATCGGTGCAATCCATGCGCCCCGTGCGTGTCACCACGCGCGGAACGGCCGTCACGCTCCCGCTTCGCATGGTGGCGGCGGGCACCGGCGCCAACGTCGGTATTTCGCTTTGGGTGCTCGGCCAGGGCCGCTACGAGCCCACGAACTTCCCCTCGTTCGTCATCAAGCAAGAGGACCTTGCCTGGGATTGGACGAAGAACGCCTCGAACTTCAAAGAGATTCGCGCGGCAAAGACGGCCGAAACGAATGGTCGAGGCTGGGAGCTCGAGACCAGCACCATGATTTCGACCCAGCAAATCGACAACGCCGTGCGCACCGGCTTCTTTGGCGGCGGAGGCGGAGGTCGCCCGCAGCCGGCGGTCGAGCCCGACTACGCGGCCATTCCGCCGGTGGACGGAAAGCCCGGAAAGACGCCGGACGAAGTCCGTGACGAAGACCTCGGCGTGCTCCTCGGCCGCGTCATTCAAGGGGGTCAAATTCGCACGACCCGCATGCGCGCCGATCTCGCACACGCCGCGCTGACCGAGGACCTCGTGCTCGCCGCGCCGGCCGATCAGAGCCTTCTCGGAAACACCCGCCAGGTCACCCGCGAGCTGAACGAGCCGCTCTGCCCCGTGTTCCAGGGGTGCAACAACGTCGGACAAGCTCCCCGTAGCGAAGCCGCGCAGGCCATGGGCACGGGCACCTCGAACGCGAGCAGCTGCTCCACTACGAACGCGAACGGCTCGTCGGGCACGTTCGTCGGACTCGGTCTCGGCGTGGTCGCCCTCGCGGCCGCCCGTGCACGCAGGAACCGCAAAGCCTCGGTCTGATCGCTCGTCCCGGTTTCCCCCCCAGCGCGCCGTCCGTCTTGTCGAAGAGACGGCGGCGCGTTTCGTTCGTTGGCTGTCCGGGCGCGAATGGCCCTCCAATGCAAAACGCCGCCCGTCTCGTCGAAGAGCGGGCGGCGCGGTTGGCTTGCTCGAACTTCCCCAGGTTTCTGAGGCTGTTCTTGAGGCGCGATGCACTGTCGTGCGCGGGGGGTGCTGCACTTTCGGTGGGCGCACTGGCGAGGTCTCGTGTATCGCCCTCTTGAGATGATGCGTGCACGTCGAACCGCTCTGGCCTTTGCGGTGGCCATTGGGCTCGTCCTCGGGGCGCGTTCGGCGCGTGCGCTTCCTCCGGTGCAGCTTCGGTATTCGGAGGGCAGCACCTGCGGCAGTCCGAGTGCGCTCGCTTCCCGCCTGACCGCGCGCGGAGTCACGCTTTCGCCTGCGGGAACCGAGCTCGACGTGGTGGCCACCATGCGCGCAGAGGGCGCGGAAGCGACGTTCGTCCTGGTGGGCCGAGAGGGTGAGGCCCGTCGGACGTTGGCCGCGGAGACCTGCGATGCGGTCCTCGATGCCGTGGCGTTCGCCGTGGAGCTCGCGCTCTCCGGAGGGGCCATCGACGTTGCTCCAACGCCGCCGGTAGTCGAGCCCGCGCCGCTTGCTCCCGCGCCTTCTCCTGCTTTCGTGCCGCCGCCTCCTCGCTTGCCCGCTCCGTCTCGTGCCGTCGAATGGTCGTTCGGGGGGCGGGGCGGGATAGCCTCGGGAACGTCGCCACGCGTGTCTCCCGTCGTCGCGGTCCATGGCCGTGTCGAGCTCACGCTCGGGCGCGTGCTGGTCCCGACGCTCGAGCTCGGCGCGATGTTCGCGCTTCCGACCACGACGACGCGCGCGAACGTCGAGGTGGCCTTCGCTTCGCAAGCGGCCTTCATGAACGTGTGTCCGGTTCGCCTGCGAAACGAAGCGGCGACACTCCAGCTCACGCCTTGCGCACGGGTGGAGGTCGGACGCATCGAGGCAAAGACCGACGCCGTGGCGGGCGCAAGGCTGACCCAGAATCCTTCGGTAGCGATGGGGCTCGCGGTGAGCGGAAGGGCGTTCGTCGCCGCGCCTCTCTTCGTCGAGCTCGAAATGTCCGCGATGGCTCCCTTGCTGAGAAGCGATTTTTCCGTAGCAAGTACGGGCGTTTACGATGTTCCTGTGGCCCGCGTCGGGTTCGCCTTCGGGGCGGGCCTGCGTTTTCCGTGATCGGAAAGACCACTTGCCGGACATTCTCGAGAAGCCCGTGTCCCAAGCCTCTTTGCCCATCGCGATCGCGCACGCCACGGAGCCCGCCGAAGAGGCGAACGAAGCTCCGTCGCCGGCGCGCCTTCGCGACGTGGTGGTGCAGGAGCACGCGTTCGTATGGCGCTCGCTGCGTCGTCTGGGGGTTGCCGAAGGGGACGTGGACGACGCCGTGCAGAAGGTGTTTCTCGTCGCCGCACGTCGGCTCGGGCCGGTCGAAGCCGGTCGGGAGCGAGGGTTCCTGTTTGCCACGGCGATGCGTGTTGCCTCGAACGAGCGCCGCGGAACGGCACGAAGGCGAAGCGCAGGGGCCGAGCCTCTCGATGGGCTCACGGCAGAGGGGCGTTCTCCCGAGTCGATTGCCCACGATCGCGCGCTGCTCGATCGGTTGCTCGAGCCGCTCCCGCTCGAGCTCCGAAGTGCTCTCGTGCTCTTCGAGCTCGAACAAATGACCGTCGGCGAAATCGCAGAGCTCTTGGACATTCCCGCGGGAACCGTGGCCTCCCGCATTCGTCGAGCCCGGGAAATGGTCGTAGATGTGAGAAAGCGAATGGATGCACCAAAGGGCGGCGGCCCGCGCGGAGAAGTGCCATGACGGACCTCGAGCGATTGCGCGACGACGATGGCGAGCTCGGTGCGGCTTTCCGCTCGGCCGAAAACGATGCGCCAAAAGCAGGAGCTACGGCTGCGCTGCTCACCGCCCTTTCGCTTGGCGCGGTTGGCGCTGTTGGCGCGGCCTCCGCGACGGCGACCGCGGCCACGGCCACGGCAGTCTCCACCACGACCGCGACCTCGGTTGGAGCTGCGGGAAGTGGCGCAGCAGGCGCGGCCATCAAGACGTCCACATTTGCCGCGGCGTGGAAGCTCTTTGCCGTCTCCGCGGTCGTCGTGTCGGGGGCCGTGGCATCGGTTCATGTGGCCACTCGCGACCTCGCGGCTCCAAGCACCACCTCTGGGACCGTGCTCACTCCCTCGTCGGCGAAGCCGGCCGTGGCTGCTCCACGCGGCGCCGTTGCACCGCAGCCCACGGAAGCATTGGCGGCCCCCATTCCCGAACCGTCGGCGACTCAGGCGTTCGCAGACCCTGTCGTGGTGTCTCCCACTTCGGCCGTGGCCAGCCCGTTGGCCATGCAGGAGCCGGCGCCCGCGCGTGACTCCGATGGACTGGGCCATACGGCCACTCCCCAGCCTCGCGTCAGCCCGCCCTCGGCCGTCGAAACTTCGGCACTTCGTGCGGCGCAAGTGCCCGTGCCGAATGCCTCGGCCGCGCCGGTCCCGTCGGCCGCGGCGATGCCCGCCCTTCCGAAGGACGAGCCGTCCGCGCCCACAAAGTCGAAGGGCTCTGGCGCTCGTGTGGCGGACGAGGTTTCGGCGCTCGACGGTGCGCGAAGTCTCCTCTCGTCGGGCCGTCCGGCCGAGGCACTGTCCGCGCTCACGGCCTATGAAAAGGCCTTTCCTCGCCCCGTTCTTGGCGAAGAGGCTCTGGCTCTCAAGGTGGAGGCGCTCGTCCGTGCGGGTCGACTTCCCGAGGCTTCGTCGCTCGGAAACGCGTTCCTGGAGCGCAGCCCGTCGAGTCCCGTGGCCTCGCGCGTGAGGCGGTCTCTCGCGGCCGCGAAGAAGTGAACGTGTGGCGCTCGAGGCTGAGTGTGGCTCTGCTCTGGGCGAGCGTGTCGAGCCTTTTGGCGTGCACCGATCCGGTGTCTCTTTTGGATATCCCCGATTCTTCGGTCGATGCCACGAAGGCTCGTGTCTGTCCGGAGTCTGCGGTCTCGGGAGCGCGGTCGCTCGGCGTGGTTCCTTCTGGATGGGGTGAGCCGCGTGTGCTCGTGGCCCGCGAAGGCGTCGTTCACGTGGCCTTTGCGGGAGGCCTTTTGGCGAGGCTCGCCAACGACAGCGCTTGGTCGGAGGTCGCAACGCTCGCAAGCAATCCCGTCGCGCTCGCGGTCGATGCCTCGTTCGTTTATGCCGTCGTGCGAGGAGGCTCGGAGGTCGTCCGCGTCGATGCCAGCGGAAAGGTCCTTTCGGCCTCGGCCCAGGGCGCGACGGCCGTGACGGTCGATCCGTTCGGTCGTGCCTATTGGGCACTTCCGGACTCGATCGTCGCCTGGAATTTTGCGTCGACCGGGGGACCCACCAAAGTCTCCGCGATGGATCGGCCGCTCTTCCTCACGCACGATGGCAACGCGCTCTTTGCCGTTGGAAAAGGCTATCTCTCTAGGGTGAGTGCTTCTGGCGCGACGACGCCGCTCCTCGCTCGCTGCGGGAATGGCGCACCGTCCGTCTCGCCCGACTCCGTGCACTGCGCGGACGGAGCCACGATAGTCTCCCTCGATCTCGTTTCGGGAGCCGGAAAAGACTGGGTGACCGAGCAGCCTGGCGCAACCAATGTCGTCGCCGCGCGAGGGCGTGTCGTCTGGCGCACGTCGAGCCCTGGAACCCGAGGCGCCGTCATGGCGCGCGCAAAAGACGGAAATGGCCCTCCGCGCGTGCTTGCCGGTGCCGACGCCAACACCCGGCTCCTCGCGACCGACGGATGCTCGGCCTACTTCTCTTCGGACGGAGAACTCTTTTCCTACGCGCTCTGACGATTTTCGTCCGATTCGGACCGTGGCCGGACACTTCTCTTTCGAGGGCGCCGAGCGCGCTCCTCCTTCCTTCCGAGCAACGTTCCGAAAAGAGGCTACTCATGAAACGACGCATCTACGCCGGAGCCGCAGTCTCCACCTTGTTTCTCGCCGCGTGCCTCGTCGCCCCGACCGAACCCGGCGGAACGCCCTTGAACGGCTGCGCCCCAGGCGAGCACGCCTTCAACGGTGAGTGCCGCAAAGAGTGCGCCGACACCGCGAGTTGTCCAGTTGGGCTCTCCTGCATGAACGTGGGCGGCGCCTCGGCGCTCTGCCTCGACTACGACCACTGCGGATACGTCGGGAACGACAGCGAGTGTTCGTCGGGAGGCTCGTACGGTTCCTCGGATCCCTATTGGACGCCCGAGCCCGAGCCGTCCTACGGGAATACCAGCTATTCCCCTTACGGCGGCGGCGATTGCTCCGGAAATGCCAAATGGCAAGTGGAGACTCCGTCGACCGATCCTCGATGTGGGCAGTCCCATTCGGTCGTTCGGTGCGAGCGCCGCGGAGCCCGTTGCGAGCTCGTTCGGGGAACCACCCTCGACGTTGCCGATCCGTGATCCCTCAGCGACTCTCACGCCTTGTCTCTTTCCGGACGCTCCTCGGGATCGTCGCGATCGCCGGTGTCGTGCCGCTCTTCTGCGCGCGCCATTTGCCAATCGCCGACCTTCCCGAGCACGTCGCGGCCATGGCCACGATACGCCATTATTGGGACGCTTCGTGGCGGTCGCAGGAGTATTTCGTGCTCGCGGGAGCGAACGAGACTCCGTATTGGCTCTACCACGCCATCGGCGCAGCGCTGTCGGTGGTGACCGGGAGCGCAGAGCGGGCCAATCTCGTGATGATGGCCCTGGTCGGGCTTGCGTATCCGTACGCCCTGCGCGAGCTCCTGGTGGCGTTGCGCCGGGATCCGCGTCTGGCGCTCTTTGGTCCTGCGCTCTTTTGGACGCAGAACCTTACCGTGGGCCTCTTGAACTTCGTGGCATCCGTCCCGTTCGTTCTATGGGGGCTCTCGCTCGTGGTGCGCCAAACGCGCGCTCCTTCGCGAAAACGCGCCGTGGGCCTTGCCGTGCTGTCGGTCGCCATTCTCTATTTGCATATCTCCGCCTTTGCCATGTTCGTGGCTCAAGCGTTGGTGCTCTCTCTTCTCGCCCCCGGCCCCGTGGAATCCGCGCGCGCTCTCTTGAAGCGTGCTGTCGCCCTCCCGCAGAAGCTCGTGTGGCTCGTGCCCTCGTTCGTGTGTGCCGTATCCATTGCCCTGGCGGGGCGCGCAGGAGCGGACCACCAGGGGCACGGCGGGGTGGTGTTTCAGTCGCGCATGGAGGTGCTGCGCAAGCTTCCCGCGTGGCTCTTCGACCTCTTCCGAACGAAAGTGGACGACGTCTTGGGATGGGGCCTCGTGCTTGCCCTCGTCTTGCTCGTCGGATTCGGCGCGCAGCGCAAACGCACCGCCGCCGCGCGCTTTCGGACCTTTACCGTGGTCGCGCTCTTTTTGGTCTCCGTCGCGACGTACGCCGTGATGCCCGCGCAAGTCGGCGCGTATGCCTTCTTGCTCGACGTTCGCATGGCCGTGTTCGTGGGCTGTTTTGCGGTCCTCTTGCCGTCCCCGCGCAGGACCAAGCCCGCCGCGCTCGCCCATGCGTTCGTGTTCGTCTTCGCGCTAGGAATGGCCACGAATGCCGCCTACGAAGTGCACGCGTTCGCGCGTGACGACGTCGGAAACTTCGATGCGCTCCTCCAAAGAATGCCCAGGGGAGCGCGCCTCCTCTCGATGGACCACGCGCGCTATTCGACGCGGACGAATGGCAGCGTGCTTCACCACTACGGGAGCTTCTACCGCGCCCGGTATGGCGGGATTGCCTCGTTCTCGTTCAGCGAGATGCCGCACTGGCCGGTGCAGTACCGCACGCAATGGCTGCCGCCAAAGCCCATGACGTGGGGCGATCCGCGGGCGTTCGACAATGCCCGTGACGGCGACTACTTCGATTTCGTGCTCACCCATGGAGACGCGCTGCCGTTCGCGAATCGACCTCCCGGACCCGAGTGGGAGGTGATTGGCGTGGCGCGCGCGTTTCGCCTTTATCGGAAGGTGAGGGGGACCGAAGAACGTAAAAAGGCCGAGAGCCACGCGCGAGCGCCCGTGTTGGGCGACGGCCCCGTGGTTCTGCGTCCGGAGTGAGGTCTTCCAGGGCTCCTTCTCCGCCTCGCCGCTCTCCCGGCAAAGACTTCCGCAGGGTGACAAGTCTTCGGGCCGGGTCGAGGCCGAGTCTGCGAGGTCGAGACCCCCGCAGACTTCGTAGCGAAGCGGAGAA
>JAYUKI010001159.1:0-2510 GCA_043764595.1 Myxococcales bacterium
CGCCGGAACCATCGGGGCAGGCAAGACCTCGCTCACGGCTTGGCTCGTCAAGCGCTACGGGTTTCGGCCTTTCTACGAGCCGAACGACGAAAATCCGTATTTGGCCGACTTCTACGCGGACATGAAGACCTACGCGCTGCGCAGCCAGCTCTTCTTTCTCGCGCACAAGACGAAGCTCCATCAAGAGCTCGACCGCGCGGCGTCGGATGGGCCCGTGGTCATCGACCGCACCATCTACGAGGACGCGGAGATCTTCGCGAAGAACCTCCACCGTCAGCGCATCTTGGATGCCCGCGATTTCGGTGTGTACTACACGCTTTACGAGAGCATCCGGGAGAGCCTCCGTCCTCCGGACCTCTTGATCGCGCTTACGTGCTCGCTCCCCGCGACCAAGCGTCGCATCGCATCGCGCGGCCGCGAGATGGAGTCCGCGATCCCCGACGCGTACCTTCGAAGGCTGCACCGGCTCTACGAAGAGTGGTTCGCCTCGTACACCCTTTCCCCCATCGTCCGCATCGACACGACCGACCTCGACTACGTCGAGAACCTCGTCGATCTCATCGAGCTCCAGTCCCGCATCGACCGCGCTCTCTCGACGTGAGGCCGCGGTCGATTGTGGGAGAAAACTCGCCCTCTCCGGCAAATCGCGGCAGTGTTCGCGGACCTTGACCCGCGCGCCCGAGAGCAAAGACCCGTCCGCCCATGATGGCGAGCCCGCCGAGCCGGTTTTGTCCACGGATTCGGGGGAAATGCTCGCCTCGCGGGCTCTCGTCGACGCCTCACGCGCGCGTCTCGTTCGAGCGGCACGTCGCGCCCTTGCCCTCGTGCGCATCTACCGGACCGAAGAAGGTCCCGGCGGTACGCGCGAGCAAGAGTGCCTTGCCGAGGTGGCGCGCCTGCGAGCGCTCCTGTCCGAGCATAGGGGAACCGCGGCTCTGCCCCGAGCGGCAGGGCCGGGCATCGCAAAAGCCCCGGCCGAGTCGTTGGAGACCGTCGAGCTCGCCGAGCCCATCCCGAAATCGGGGTAGTCGGTAAGAGCGTCTGGTTGCTTCCAACCCCTCGAAATCTTTAGATGAATAGGTTGAAGCGCTCTAGCGGTGGAGCATTTTCGAGACTTCGGCGCACATGGGAGCCGGGCTTACTTCGCCCGCCTTCACGCAGGCGTCCACTACGGTCGTGGCGAGGCACGTCCCGAGCTCCGCCATGGGGCGTTCGGCGCCTGCTTTTGCGCAGTTCAGGGCGCCGAAGCAGTCGCGCGTTCCAGCGAAGCACGCCGCCAAGACCGCCTGCGAGGGCAGCTTCCACGGCGTGAAGCGCATGAGGACGGAGTCGCACAGGGTCTTGCCGTCGGCGCCTGGGCACGCGGTGAGGCAAGCTTCTTTGGCGTCGGCGATGGCGCGGCTCGGAGGAGAGACGCGCGCCACCTCGAGCTTGCAGTCGGTGCCGCAGGCGCCACGCATGCGGCAAACCATGTAGCGATCGACCGCTTCTTTGGTCCACAAATCCTCGAGGCAAGCGCGCTCGCCTAGGCACACCTTGTCGAGGATTTCGGCGTTGGCCGAGACGACTCCCGCGCAGCCCCGCTCGTGCTCTTTGCGTGACGCACAGGCTTCGGCGTCGGACGGGGCAGGGCCTTCGAGCGAGAGCGGCGGGCGCTTTGGGGCCGCCGGGGGCGGAGGCTCGGCCCCACACCCGATCCCGATGATTGCGGCGACGACGGTGGCGGCGGTAGCCGTGCAGAGGGATCGGATGGGGTTCACGTCGAGCTCAGTGGTCGGCGGCTTCGAACGCTTCGATGCGTGCGAGGAGGAGGTCGCGGTGGAGCTTGAGCGCCTTCGGCATGGTGTCGCCGATGGTGCCGAAGAACTCGTCGAGCGAGGTAAGCTCGTTTTTCCACTCGCCGAGGTCGATGTTCGTGGCTTCGTCGACTTGCTCCGGCGGGATGTTGAGTCCCGAGAGATCGAGGTCGCCGGCCTTCGGAACCCAACCGAGGAGGGTTTCCTGGCCCCCGACGCGAAGACGCGCGCGGTCCACGATCCACTTGAGGACGCGCATGTTCTCGCCGAAGCCCGGCCAGAGGAACTTGCCGTCTTTGCTCTTTCGGAACCAGTTTACGAGGAAGATCTTCGGCGGATTCGTGATCTTCGACTGCATGGCGATCCAGTGCTGGAAATACTCGCCCATGTTGTAACCGCAGAAGGGCAGCATCGCGAACGGGTCGCGCCGGACGATGCCGACCTTGCCCGTGGCGGCGGCCGTGGTCTCGGAGCCGAGGGTCGCGCCGAAGAACACGCCGTTCAGCCAGTTGAAGGCCTGCATGACGAGCGGCACCGTGGTGGCGCGGCGTCCGCCGAAGATGATGGCCGAGATGGGGACGCCCGCGGGGTCGTCGTAGAACTTCGAGAGGGCGGGGTTGTTGGTGGCGGGCGCGGTGAAGCGCGAGTTCGGATGGGCGGCCTTCTCGGTCGACTTCGACGTCCAGGGCTGGCCTTTCCAATCGGTGAGCTCGG
>JAYUKI010001160.1:0-2505 GCA_043764595.1 Myxococcales bacterium
GAAGAAAGTGGTCGCGTTCGTGGGGGACGGCGTGAACGACGCGGCCGCGCTCGCCTCGGCGGACGTGGGCATCGCCATGGGCACGGGCGCGGACATTGCGGTCGAAGCGGGCGACGTGGTCGTCATGCGCGGGGACCTTTTTGCACTCGTCGATGCCGTGCGCCTCGCGCGGCGGACGCACCTCGTGGTTAAGCAAAACTTCTTTTGGGCCTACGCCTACAATGCGGCCCTCGTTCCGCTCGCCGCCGGAGTGCTCTATCCGTGGCTCGGAATCTTGCTCTCTCCCATGTTGGCTGCGGCGGCCATGGCCGCAAGTAGTCTATTCGTACTAGGGAATAGCTTGCGGCTGCGAAGGTTCGAGAGGTACACGCGAAAGGCCGTGCGGGCGAATTGAGCCCTTGGACTCAGCCTTCACCCTCTTCGTTCCACTTCTCCACCGCAGAACGCAGCTTGATGGCTCCGCCGAGCTTCTTGGCTTCGAATCCTTGGCTTTTCACGGTGCCGTCGATCGTGTTGGTGAACCACGGGTCTTGTTTCCCGTGAATGGCTCCCCGCGTCTCGGACAGGACGATGGCGCGGCGTTTGTGGTCCACGAGCTGGAGCACGACCTCGTACATGGGAATGCCGTTGACGTAGTGCGTGACCTGGGTGCCGCCGCAGGTGATGGGAAATGAAAGCTCCGTGCCGTCGACACGAAGGTAGAGGGATTCTCCGTGCCGCTCGATCGTGAGCACACGAGCTCTTCGTGCATAAATGAGACCCGCAGGCACTCCGAAGAGCGCCGCGCCGAGTGCCATCAGCCATTCTTTGCCTTGGACCTCCCGTGGCGCGCCGGCAAAGAGGGTGACCCCGAGCATCACCAAGCACACGAGCGACAGCGCCGCCAAGATGCCGACGCTGTGTTTGCCAGCCGCCGTGCACACGTCTTGCGTATAGACGACCTCGGTCTGGTTGGGATCGGAGCTCGTCCGGTACATGGTGGGTCAGTCTAGCAGCCCCTCCGTGCCGCGAGTCGTGCCCTCACGGATTTCGTGCGCGGCAGTCCTCGTCGGCGTCGTTGGCTGTTCCGCAGAGGCTCGAGACTTTTCCAGGAATGGTGACGTTGTCCGCTCCGCACATGTCCTTGCGGGACTGGAGCCCCCAAAGGCACTCCATGATCTTGGCGCCGAGGTCCCCGCACTTCGGGTGGCGCACGCGGTCTTCGCAGAGAGTCAGGGGCGACTGGATCGACGGCGGATCGTTCGGACAGAGCTTCTTGTAGCCCGCGAACTTCGAACAATCGTATTTGCCGGAGTCTTGCGGCGGCGCCGTCGTCGAGCCTTCGTCGGGGGGCGTTACCTTGAAGTCGCAGGCAGAAAGGACGAGGAGGCTGCCGAGAGCCATTGTGCGCGCACCGAGTCGAACCATGGTGCCCATCTACACCCGATGGGCCACTGGCGCGACTCGACGGGTCGGTACGCGCGACTCGCCGCGCTTCGGTGGGCGTAGTGGTAGGCTAATGGCCCATGGCTTCGTGCCTCTCCTTCCGCTTCCCAGTCTCGCGACGTTCGGTGTCCTCCGGGCTCGCGGTCGCTCTGGTCCTCGCCGTTCCGAAGCTCGCCCATGCCCAGCTTCACTCGGATTTTTCCCTGCAAGCAGGCCTCGAGAAGCGCTTTCTCACTTCGCGCGCAGCTGCCGTTCCGGACGCGGGGCCAGGTCTGAGACTTGATTTGCGCGGCCATTTCGCGTTTTTTCCTTTCATCCGGCTCGGGGCGTACGGCGCGTACGCATTCACGCCGCAGGCCGGCGAGGGACGGAACACCGGCTCGCTCGGATTCCACGCGCGAATCGTCTCGCCGGTGCCCCGAACCGAGCGGTTTTCGCTCTGGCTCGGCGTCGGCGCCGGCTACGCACGCACCTTCGTGACCGGGCCCACGTCCCCCACCGGCGGCTATATCGAGGTGCCGCTCGGTATCGGTGCCGGGTACAAAATTCGTAAGCCTTTCACGATCTTCGCTGAGGTACAGTCGGTCTTCGGAGTGGGACATCACGGCGCCGTGTACGACGCTGGAGCTGGCAATGACGGCACCCTTCTGTCGTTTGCCGCGGGGCTGATGCTCGACCTGTGACGGTCGCGATCTCCACGGTCGCGCTCTTCAAGCGCCGCAGACCTTCCGGACGATGGGGCCCGAGCCGTTCGCGTCGGTCCATCTTTTTCCGCTCATGTGGTAGGTGAGAGAGGTTCTCATGGCGCCCTCGGACCCCATCGATTCACCCGTGCCCGAGCCCTGGGACAGCGCGCCAGTCATCCCAGCGAGCGAGGTGAGCGCGCCAAGCCTGCCGACGGCGGCGCAGGGAACGGCCCGTGTGGAAGGGCCTATGAAGGTCGGTGTCGACGCGCTCATTGGAACCGTGCTGTCGGATCGCTACCAAATCGTCTCCATTCTCGGCGAAGGCGGTATGGGCGCGGTCTACCTCGCCGAGCACACCCACATGCGCAAGCGCATGGCCATCAAGGTGCTGCAC
>JAYUKI010001161.1:0-8461 GCA_043764595.1 Myxococcales bacterium
GGTTACTCTACGATTCGACACGGCCAAAGGCAGCTCGGGAATCTATGTTGGAACGTCCGATACCCGCCAGGGGCAAATCGTCGCAAAAGGTACAGCGGAAGCTCCCATTCGCTTCACTTCGGCGAAAGACGCTCCTGCCGCGGGCGATTGGATGGGAGTCTACTTCCGAAGCTATCCCTCGAGTGGAACGGTCATCGACAACGCCATTTTGGAATATGCAGGCGGAGAGAGCGCGGCGAACGGTTTCGGGTGTGGTCCGAAAGACAACGACTCCACGATTCTCATTCTCGGCCAACGGCCTGCCGACGCCTGGGTGAAAAACTCGACGTTCCGCTCGGGCGGTGGTTTTGCCGGAATCGTGCTCGGCTGGAAGTCCGATATGGATGGCCCCGACTTCGTCACGACCAACCGCTTCGAGAACATGCCTCCGTGTGGCGTAAGCCGCTACCGGTCGTCGAACAACTCGTGCCCGGGCACGGGCGACCCCGTCTGCTTCTAAGCCTGTTCTAGAGCCACTTTTGCGCGCGCAGGTAGGTCGCGAGTGCCGTAGTCGTTCCTATGGCAAGCGTGAGAATGCCTGCGAACGCATAAGGGGCCGTAGCAAACGGAAGCGTGACGTTCATTCCATAGATCCCTGCAAAAACGGCCGGCACCGTGGTCAGGAGAGTGAGCGACGCAATCTTCTTCATTGCGACGTTCAAGTTGTTCGACACCACGGTGGCGAGGGCATCCATGGTTTCCCCGAGCAGCTCCTTTTTCGTGTTCGTCATGGTGACCGCCTGACGAATTTCCACGAGGACGTCTTCGAGCAGAATGCGGTCTTCTGGGCCGAGGCCGAGTCGGGTGTCTTCGAGTGCCCGCTCGAGGACGATTTGGTTCGCGTCGAGCGCAAAGTCGAGAAAAACGAGACGCTTTTGGTGCTCGAGGAGGAGCATGATCTCGTCGTTCTCGAGTGAAACGCGGAGCTTGGTTTCCAAACGGAGGATATCGCGGTCGATGGACTGGAGGGTGGCGACGAAGCGAGCGGCCACGCGTTCCGCGAGCTTCAGCGAGAAGCGATCCGGCACGTTCGGATCGATGTCCCCGTGGGCGATTAGGCTGTCCGGAAGGCCGGTTTCAAAAGCCGAAATGGTCACGACCTGACCCGTGGGGAGGGTGACGACTCCGAGCGGAACGACCGCCGTGTCGGCAGTCGCGCTGGCCGGAACGCGGAGCACGAAGAGCCGAGCGCCCGAGGAGTGGTGGTCCACGCGCGAGAGCTCGTCCGTGTCGAGAGCGTCCTTCAGCAGCTCTTCGGGGACGCCCACGGCACGCAGGCTCTGGCGCTCGCCGTCGGTGGGGGCGACGACATCGATCCATATGCCCGTCTGCGACGCTTCGCCGGGCTCGAGCGAACGGGTGGTCGGATTGTAGACGGAGAGCACGAACGCACCATATGCGCGGCGTGCGTGTTTGAATACCTCGGGCGAACAACGGCCTGCGATGCTCTCCGCGCGGGCGCGTCGCAGGTCGCGGTGTGCGACACAAATTATATCAATCGGTCGAAACTGGCCTTGACGAATCTACCGACCAGTTGAATCTTAGGGCGATGTCTAGCCCGAGCCCGTCGTTCATCGCCCGTTCACTCGAGCTCCCATCGGGCACGATCCTGCCGAACCGCCTCGTAAAGTCCGCCATGAGCGAGACGGTTGCCGACGCCGACGGTGCACCAGGCGAGCGGATGGTGCGTCTCTACGACCGACTGGGACGTGGTGGGGCAGGCCTCCTCATCTCTGGCCATGTCATCGTTTCTTCCGACGGCTTGGGCGAGCCGGGGAACGTCCTCGTCGAAGATGCTCGCCACGTCGACTCCCTCCGCGCATGGGCGACTGCGGCGCAGGCGAACGGTTCGCTTCTTTTCGCCCAGCTCAATCACACCGGCAGGCAGAGCCCACGTCGGATCTCCGCTCAGCCCGTGGCGCCTTCGGCCGTGCCCCTCCGGGGATTTTTCGGGACCTTCGCTCCACCACGGGCCCTCTCGGAACGGGAAATCGAGATCCTGGTCGAGCGCTTTGCGACCGCCGCCGCGGTCGTGAAGGACGCGGGTTTTGCGGGAGCCCAGGTGCACGCAGCCCACGGCTATTTGATAAGCCAGTTCTTGTCGCCTCTCACGAATCGTCGCGAAGACGGGTGGGGAGGCAACATCGTCGGAAGAATGCGCTTTTTGCTCTCCATCGTACGCGCCATCAAGGCCGCGGTTGGTCCTTCGTTTCCGATCTCCGTGAAGCTGAACTCCGCCGATTTCCAGAGAGGTGGGTTCGAGGTCGGCGATGCCAAAGAGGTCGCCATTGCGCTACAGAATGAGGGAATTTCCCTCCTGGAAGTGTCCGGCGGCAACTACGAGAGCCCAGCGATGGCGGGGGGCGGAGGCCTGTCTGGTGGCGTTCGGGAAAGCACTCGGCTTCGAGAGGCCTACTTTCTCGACTATGCCCGCGAGATTCGACAAGTGACCAAAGTGCCTATCTTGCTGACGGGCGGAATGCGAACGGCCTCCGTGATGAACGAAGTGCTGGCGTCCGGTGCCGTGGACCTCATCGGGCTGGCGCGACCGATCGCGGCGGAGCCAGACCTTCCGAAGCGTCTCTTGTCGGGCGAGGCTGCCGGCGCCGCAACATTCGATTTGGCCACTGGGATCAAAAAGGTCGACGACATGCTCCAAATCTTTTGGTTCCAAAAGCAGCTCCACCGGATGGCGGATGGCCTCCCGCCCGACCACGAGCTCGGTCGCTTTTCGGCACTCTACGACGGCGTGAAAGGCTCGTTACTGCCCGGTCGCCCCGGTCGCAAGGCCTCGCGTGTGGCGCAGGCATGAAGACGCGACGGGCTCGTTCTTGCCGCTCGGACGGAGTGAGGAAGGCATGAAGAAGGGAGAGGAGACGAAGCGCAAGCTCGTGGCGGCGACCGCGGTGCTCCTCCAGCGCAAGGGGTTTCACGCGACTGGCCTGTCGGACATCGTCGCCGAGAGCGGCGCGCCCCGCGGCTCGATCTACTTCTACTTTCCTGACGGAAAAGAGTCCCTTGCGTGCGCGGCGCTCGACGAATCCGGAGAGCGTTGGCGCGAGGCGATCCTGGCCGTCGTGGCGAGCGAACGTGACCCAGCCAAGTCGATCTTGGCCGTATGCACGTTTCTCGCGGCGAGCCTCGAGTCGTCCCACTACGAAGAGGGCTGTCCACTCGCTACCGTCGCTCTCGAGGCGGCCGCATCGTCCGAAGCCGTTCGAGCAACGGTTTCGCGCCATTACGTGCTTTGGACCGAGGTGATAGCGGATCGGCTCTTGGCGGCTGGCATTCCCGACGAGGCCGCTTCGCGCCTGTCGACGTTCGTATTGTCCACGATCGAGGGGGCGCTTCTCCTCTCGAAGGTCCATCGTTCGAAGCAGCCACTCCTGGATGCGGGTGCCATGCTTGCCACGTTGGCGTCCAGCCTTGGGCACGCGGAACCTCCGACGGCGCCACGGAGGAAACCCGCTCGCCAATGAGGCGGCAGGTCCGGGATCGAGGCCTCACGTTCACTCGCGCATTGTAGGAGTCGTGCGAAAGCAGGCACTTTGGCGATCCGAATGGCAACTTCGATGTTTCTCGGCATGACGAGCGGAACACGACTGCACATGCGGAACATCGACGAGTACGAGGTTCGATCGAGAGGCTGCGGACCTACTGGACCTCGATCGAAAACTGCGAGAAGCCGACGCGGCAGCTTCCGACACGCAGGGTGAGAGTTCCCTGTCCCCGGACGAGGTACGTTGCCGTCGCGGAGCCCGTGTTCCCTCGGCTTCGTTGGTAATAGAGGGCCCCCGAACCGTCGTAGAGGCCGCGGCCCCAGCCGTCGAGATGGCCTATTCGTCGATGCGCTTCGGCCGCCGATAGAAGCTCCAGGCCGTTGACCACGGCGTCCACGTGGAGTGGCTCGGAGAGCTCCAGGGCTTTGGCGGACGATAGGAAATACGTCGGCAGGTAGCCGCGATTTTCGATGGTGACGGTTACCCGGACGACATCGACGCCAAGAGCCTCCTTTTCCACGTTCCCCAAGGTGACACGTGGTGAGAGGGAGGCTACGCGGAGAAACGCTTTGCTCTGCGATTCGCAAATCTCGGCGAGTCGATCGTACGGCGGATTCCAGAGTCCGATGCGCGGGTCCACTCCGCCAAGCTCGACTTCGCCGAGTTGGGGATGATGGAAGGCCTTCCACGGCCGAACGACGCGGCTCTCGTTGTGCTCGGCGTCCCATCGACCGAGCGCGATCATCTCGTTTCGGCCGAGCTCGGAATAGGCATCGACGAAGCGCTTCTTCTTGGGCATTCCGATCTGCTTGAAGATGTCCCAGAGCTCCACGACATACGCGATGGCGCCCCGTTGGTGGTAGGCGTAGTCGCTGAGGTCACCGTGGAGGGGGCTGTCGGGCTCGTAGGTGAACTCCTCGAATCCGGACACCATCGGATAGCCGGTGAGCTGCTCGCCCCACGCGCCAATCTGGCGGAACAGGGCCAAGTCGTGCGGGTCCATCTTGACGTCGGGTTTGTGGCCAAGCGGCCGAATGAAGACGCCCCCGAACGTGTGGCAGTTGAGCCAAGCAAAGATCTCGGGATGAAGCGAGGTGAACTCGACCACGGCACGGGATTCGGGCTCGGATAGTGCAAACGAACCAGCACCGACTTGCTCGTGCGGCGGAGCCCACGACCACGGAAAGTTTCGATTGAGATCCGTTTGATTGTCGGACAGAAAATGAGGAGTCGGGATCGTATGTCCGTCGAAGTGCTCGATGTGCCCCTCCGGATAGAGCTTGAAGAACGGGCCCACGTCGTCGATTTGTCTAGGCAGCATCAGGTTCGGAACCTCGCAGCTCTCGACGTATTCGCCTCCGTGGTCCTTCACGCGCATGAGCAGGGCCACGCCGTCGCCGTCGACGTCGCCCGCGATCCAACGGGCGTGGGCGCGGTTCGGACGGAGGTCGCGCGGAACCGAGCGCACGTACCTCCCTGTCTTGAGCACGGCCTCGGCACCGTCCGGGGACATCCGTGGCAAGACGAACCACAGGACGTCCCCGAGGGCTTCGAGCGCGGGACCGGGAACGTCGCGCAAGGGGGCGGCTCGGTCCAACTGATGGCGAATCGCGTCTTCGGCGATGGCGAGCGAAACGCTGGATCCCGCGAGCTCGCTCGCGTGCATGTTGCCATCGACCCAAACGGACGGCCGCGCGCGGTCGGGCTCGGGGCCAATCGTCAGGAGCCAAAGCTCACGGCCTTCCGGAGTGGTTCCCAGCGACGAGAGCCGAACGACGTTCGGGAAGGCGTTGGCCCAATCCCGCAGCTGCGCCGTCAGCGTTTCGTAGTCGAGGTAGCTCTTGCGAAATCCACGGTCGAGCTCGGTGAGGCGCAGGACGGAGTCGCTCATGGGTGGCGACGATAGCCTGCTTTCTGGGTGGTCGGATCGTCGCCGATAGGCCTCGAACGTCTAGAGCGACAAACGGGTTGAATCCCGTCGGCTTTCGCCGGTTTGGCGGCGCCTCGCGTGGTCGCCTCCTCGGATACGCGAGTATCCGTCGTCGTCGCTCCTAGCGATGCTTGCTAACCCAGCGAAATCCTCGGTCCGAAAACCCGTTTGTCGCTCTAGGTCTACGAGGCGACGGGTCTCTTGAGCGACCAAGCGGCAACCCCGAGGGACGCCCAACCGACCAGAAAAGCGACACCACCGAGCGGCGTGATGGCCCCAAGAGCGCGCGCACCCGTGAGCGTCATCGCATAGAGGCTGCCGCTGAAAAGAAGCGCTCCGACGACGAAGGCGTACGTGGCCACGGCAAGCGCGCGGGAGCCAGAACGCGCAGCGAGACAAGCCACGAGCCCGAGGGCGAGCGCATGGACGATCTGATAGTGCGCGGCCGTGCTCCACCATTCGAGGCGCTGCGCTCCGTCCGAGAGCGCTCCGATTCGCGACTTGAGCCCATGCGCTCCGAAGGCACCGAGCGCGACCGACAAGAATCCGAGGATGGCCGACGAGAGCCACGCGAGTCGTTCCATGGGAGCACGATAGGCGGCGGAGCGAAGGAAGGCGACCGCCCGTGGCGCTTCGTGGCCCCGCACACTCGAGCTCGGCCATTGGTGTGCGGGAGCCGACGCGTGCAGGCTGGGCTCGGCCAGGGGGCAAGACCCCACGACCAAAGCCGCGGTGAACGGATTTGGGTCCACTTCGGAAGCACGAACGGTGAAGTGGAATCTCACGAAATGCTCGGAAATTTCGTGGTGAAAGGCACGAATCCAAATGGCGTCCAAATGGCGCCCGCCGACGTGAACCGAAACGCGTGACCACGAGTCTCATCGCACATGAAAAAACTCAACGCTGTCTTGGTCGGTCTCGTGGTCCTTGGCGTCGCTTCGACGGCCCTCGCGGACGTCTGCAAGACTCCGAAGGTGAAGGTGGTCAACGACAAGACCCAGACGATCAAGGTCACGAAGATCCAGTATTTCGACGGATGCGACAACAAGTGGCGCACGGAGGACGTGACCGCACGCGAGATCGCTGCAGGGGGAAACTTCACGTTCACCGACAATCTCGAGTACGTCGGCAACTGCAAGGTTACCAAATTCAAGCTCTATCGAGCCGTCCGGCAGAGCACGGGCTCGGCGTATGGATCGTTCGATTGGGGTGGCGAGCTCGTGCCCGATCAGGGATCGAGCCAAGTGTGCAACACGAATGTGACGTACACGATACACGCGCACGACTGAGCGCCCTTCGCCTCCCTTGAGCCTGCCGTGCGAGGCGTGATACTCACGAAAAATGGGTGAGGGCGCCGTGGCGCCGCGGGCGGTCCGAAGGCTCGCGGCGGAGGGGGGAGTCGATTGGCACATCGCCGTGACCACGGAGGGGCGCCCGTGCTTGCTCGCTCGCGGGCGGGAACGGGCCATCCTCGAAAAATGCCTCGCGGCGCACTCCGTGGTCCGAGCCAGCGAGTGCCCCGCTCCATTGGCGAGCGACCTCGATGGCGAGCACCCGTGGATGGCACTCGACTGCGATCCGGTGGGAACGCTGGATGACCTCTGCCTATTGTGGCCGAAGCGAAGCGTGCCCTATGCCGAGGCCATCGTGCTGAGTCACACCCTCGCACGGTCGCTCCATGCCGCACACGCGGTGGGCGTATGTCTGGGCGCGCTTGCGCCTTCGCAAGTCGTCGTCGACCGCTCGGGAACGTTCAAGATCGTGGGCTTTGGCTTGGACGAATCGGGCTGGGGCCATCGTGTGCTGTGCGCACCCACCGTGGCGATGGGCGCGAAGCCGACACCCTCGTCGGACGTGCACATGGGGCTACTTTTCTTGCGAGCCCACATCCATTGGGTTCGGGACGTACCTCCGGCGCTCGGCCGATTGCTTCACGGCGATCCTGGTCCGATCGAGCGCGCTTTCGGTCGGGTCCTTTTCGGAGTCCTCACTCAGACTGGAAGGCTCGACGGAGCGTCGGCACTTCGGGGCCTCGAGCGATTCTGGTCCATCGTCGGCGTTTCACCCGCTCGCGATGCGATGGGTCGGCGGTTGCGCGCGACCTTCGACGACGTGCGGGTGCGTCTCGACATTGCGCGCGACTATTCTTGGATGTCGGTCGACGATGGACCACGTCACGACCTTGCTCGTCGCGAGCCGGTTCGCCGTGTTCTTCGCGCGCTCGTCGAGGCGGCGGGCAAGTCCCTCTCGGTGGACGAGCTCGTCGCTTCGGCGTGGCCTGGCGAGGTGCTCGTTGGCTCTTCGGGCGCCGACCGACTCTACGTAGCGCTCTCGACGCTCCGAAAGCTCGATTTGCGTGCCGCCATCGAACGTGATCCCAATGGCTATCTCCTACGGGCCGCAACATCGTTTCGCGACGTGTGCTGAGCTGAGCGAAAGCTTAGAGGAGCGCGGCTCCGACGGCCGCCAAAAGCTCGGTGGTTTCGGCTTCGGGAAGGTCGGCGTTCGTGACCATCTTCGTTTTCCAGGCTTCGAGATCCGTGTCGGGCTCGGCGTCGCGAACGTAGGGCAGCGCGCACGCCGGGTGCAGGTACGAGGGGCCTCGGGCGAACGCTGCGCCCGGTTCGGCTTCGCGCTCCACGCCGACGCGGAGGGAGGCCTTCTCGATGCCCTCTCCGCATTGGATGCACTTTGCACGTGACGTGGGCGCGCGATCCGCGTGCGGCAAGGGTCGATCTTTGCCGGTCTTTTTCGGGGCGTTCGCGATCGCGAGCTCGATCGCGGCGCGCTCGGGCAGATCGCCTTCGTAGGCATCCATGGCGGCCTTGAGCTCCGTCCCGAGTTTTGCGGCCGCGCAAGGCAAGTGCCAATAGCGGTACGACTCTTGGTCCGATCCCGGCATCGTGAACGACTCGGCGAAACGGACCTCACCTTTGGGGACGGGCTTCTTGCAGCCGCGGCATCCCGCGCGGCCGGACGGCGACACTTCGAG
>JAYUKI010001162.1:0-8461 GCA_043764595.1 Myxococcales bacterium
AGGTGCGTGAGGGCGTGCTCGGCGTTCTCTTTCCGCGAGGGACTTGGAGAATGCATCGCGAGTTTGGCTTCGGAATTTCAACGTCTTAGCGTCAACGTCGGTCGGATCCTCGCCGGTCGGATCCTCGCCCACGGTCGGATCCTCGACCATCGAGGGCCCTGGCGGTGCAGCAGTCCTCCTCGGACTCAACCCTCACACCCTCCGCGGAAAAATGCGAAAGCTCGGGCTCGACTGGTCACGCTTTCGCGCGGACGTTCGCTCTGCGTAGCGCGTAGTGTCGCTCTCGTCGCGCCCCGTTCGGTCTTCGGCCCAGGTCCAGGGGACGGGAGCTTCACGAGCTCCTTGAGGTAGCCAACCCAAGGCCGGCGCTCCGCTCCGTGCGGACGCCACAGGGGACTTCGTCTTCCCTGAAGAAAAGGTCGTGGCCAGAACCGGCGGCCTGGTCTTCCAACCCACCATTACCTGTCCAGCGGGCACGGCCTCGCCAACCCAGAAGGCGTCAAACCCCACTCGGACCGACGGCTCGTCGCACGGAGAGCCCCGCTCGTCGGGTCTCGTTGGCGGCTCCAGGAGCCAAGCTTCAGACTCTCGGTCGACCTCTCGGGCGACAGGTGGGCGCGCGGAGGCGAAGAACGAAATCCCAAGATGATCGTGGCCGTCATCGAACAAGCAAGCATTGTGATGAGCATGACGTTCTTCCTTTTTCTGCCCTTCGAGCTGCGGGCGCGATGGAAGAAGCGGGAGCTCCATTGGCTATCGGTCCGCGAGATGCTGGCAAGCGCAAGTCCGCTGCTTCCGACCGTGGTCCTCGGGGGTGTGACGATGGCGTTCATCGTCGCACTTCTGAATGCAGGGAGCTCGCTCGCCTTAACCCACATTTCGACCACGCCACGTTCGGCGCTCGCTTGTTTCCTGGTGTGCGATTTCCTCTATTACCTCGACCACCGCGCGGGCCATCGCATACGTCTCTACTGGGCCATTTCGCACTCGGTGCACCACAGCTCGCCCCAGTACGATCAGACGACGGCGCTGCTTGTGTCGGTCGTGGATGGCTACACCTCTCCGTGGTTCCAGATCCCTGCGGTGCTCGTAGGATTCGAGCCGACCCTCGTGCTCGTTTCCTTCGGCTTCATCATTGCCTACCAACAGTGGATTCACGCCGAGTCGATCGGCAGGCTTGGCTGGCTCGATGGCATCCTCAACACGCCGTCGAATCACCGCGTCCACCACTCCTCGCTCCCCGAGCACCTCGACATGAACTACGGCGGCGTCCTCATGGCGTGGGACCGGATCTTTGGCACCTACGCGCCCGAGACGGGCCCAGTCGTCTACGGAGTCACGACGCCCATCGGGTCCACGAACCCGATCGACGTTCACATCCACGAGGCCCGCAAGCTCTGGCAGGACCTGAAAAAACCTGCTTCGTTGCACGAGCGCCTGAAGGTGCTGACGCGGGGGCCCGAGTACGCGCCTCCTTCTTGGAACCGCCAGTCATGACGCGCAGGGCCCCTGCTGGGAGAGCATTCCGTTCGGGCGACGAACCGTAACGGTGCTCGCCGGCGTCGAGCCCGACGCGCTCCCGAGCAAATCCTCACGGAACGCGGCTCTCGCTCACAGCCGCACGCCGAGCACGAACGAGCCGTTGGCCCTCGGGAACGCTTCTACCGTGCCGGTCTTCACGCCAAGGATCGCGCCCGAGAGCTCGACGCCAAGGAAGAGGCGATCGGCCAGCGTCTTTTCGACACGGACGAACAGCTCGCCGCCCACGCCGAACGCTCGGTACGAGCTCTCGACAGGGTAACCGGCAGCGCCGACCACGTCGGCGTCGAGGCGACGGACCTTTTGCCAGGTGGCTTCGCCGAGCACTCCCGCGCCGAGCACGAGCTGAAGCGGTGCGTTCTCCAAGAATCGGTATCCGCCACGGCTGCCAATGCCCACTGTGGTGGTGGTCGACCGATTGGCGCCGATGTCTTCACCGCCGAGCGCGAAGGTGGCGTGAGGGCCGAGCTCGAAGCCCTCGACGAGCACCGTGAGACCGACGGCGCCGCCGTGGCCGTAGCCCGCGTAGCCGCCGACGAGTCCGCCGTACGATCCCGCGATGCTGAGTGGATACGAGGGGATCGCGCCGCCCTTTTGCACGAGAAGCTCGCGGGAATAGGCTCGAAAATCGGTGGCGACGAGCGTGCGTTTTTCCGCGCGTCCGATGCGCACTTCGGTCGCGCCGTCGCCCTGGCCGCGTCGCGCTTGAACGACGTAACGACCGGGAGGAACCGAGACCGTGATGGTGCGATCCGCGACCCCGAAAACCTCCGCCGCGACCGTGTGTGTATTGTACCCGTACACGATGTAGTGCGTGTCGGCGCCCCGAGGGAGCTCGATCTCGGCGCGCGCGATGCGCGTGTGCGTGAGGGTGACCGGCGCGGCTTCTTTCAAGTCGAGCTGCATCGCGGGCCGTTGGTAAACCCCAGAGCCGCGCGAGCTGCGGAGCAATGTTTGCCCGTGGGCGTACGCGTAGCTCTCGTCCAACGTGACGTTGCCGTCGCCGTTCACGTCGGCCGCGCCGCGGAGCCCCTGCACCCAGTGGTGCGTGAAGAGGGCGCCACCCAACTCGTCCGACTCTTGCGCCGCTTCGCCGTCGGCCGTCGCGTGGAGCCACACCGTGCCTCGCGCCTCGAGCGGAGCGCCGAGGTTCAAGTCGAACGCGGGCTCGGCGCTGGCGCCCTTTTCGCGGCCCGGGGTGGTGCGACACGCGTCGGTCACGACGAGACGAAACGCGGCGGGGACCTGGGAAATCTTGGCCGCCACGTCGGCGAGAGGCACCGCGACGCCGCCGACGTGGAGCTCGGTACGCGTACCGTGGCCGCTGTAATAGAAGAGGAAGAGCACGTCGTCCGGGCGCTTGCCCGCCGTGAGCACCTTCACCCGATCGAGGACCGCGAAGAGCGTCTCGCGGGTCACCTCGCGGAGCACGAACGCGTTGCCCGGGGCGACCCATCCCCCCTCGACGAACGCGTCGCGGACATTGGCCGCGTCGTCCCCTGCATGACGGAGGGGTACCTCGTTCCCGATTCCGCGCGAGCTGCCGACCGAGACGAGCACGCGGACCTGCGTTCCCACCTGCGCGCACGCCTCCCGAGGAAACATGCAGATCGCATGGATCCCGAGGACGAGCGCGACGAGGAGGGCGAAGCGCTTCACGGCGACGGCGCTACCTTCACGGCCACGATCGCGAGCCCGTTGAAATCACGCGTTGCCCTCGCGCGCGCCACGTCTTCCGGGGGACCGCCGACGAGCCAACCTTGCGTGGGCTTGTCGTCAAAGTGGGCTGCTTTTTCGGAGAAGTGAGCGCCAGGGGCGAGCATCGTGGGGGAGAGCAGCACTAGCCACGATCCGTCCTCGCCGAGAAGCCCCGCTTCGTACATTCCTCCCCGATCGACGGTGAGCTCGACGCGAAGCCTGTCGTCCGGGGCGACCGCGACGGTGCTGGTGAAGCGCTCTTGGGCTCCTCGCCGATCGCGGACCACGGCGAGGACCGGTGGGCCCTTCAGGCGCATCGTGGACTCGGTCGGGGCGGTCGGGAAACCGTCGGGGCTCGGAGTGGGGGTGGGACGAAGAACGAACAGCGCTGCCGCGACGAGGGCGAGAGGGAGCGCGGCATACGCAAAGCTGAGCACACGCTCTCGCTTGGCTCGTGCGTCGGCGAGCCTCGTCACGCGAGGACCTTCGGCGGCGGGCCTTTCTTCTGCTGGGGTCTCAGCGGCGCGAGCTGCTGCGGGTCCCTTTTCTTGTCCGGGGAGCTCTACGGGCGAGGTCGCGAGGGCTTCGAGGTTCGCCAGGAATGCGGGGGGCGCGGCGTTCGCGAACGCCGCAGCTTCGGCGCGGACGGTCGCTACGTATTCGGTGCAATGCGCACACGTTTCGACGTGGGCTTGCGCTTCGGGGACCGGATCACCGGCAGCGAGGCTGTCGAGAGCGAGGGCGCTCGGATGCTCGTCTTCGCTCATGGCGAAGCTCCTTGGGTCTGGGGGAGGTGGGCGCGGGCTCGCTCGCGGAGGCCTTGCACGCGTTTGTTCACGGTGAGGCGCGAGAGCCCTAGACGTATCGCGATTTCTCCTTGATCGAGGCCATCTACGAACGCCATCACCGCGAGCGTGCGGCCCTCGTCGTCGAGCTCGTGGAGGAGCGCCGAGGTGGCGAGCAGCATCAGCGGATCGAGGGAAGGCGCGATCGCGAGACCGGCCAGCTCTTCCGGCTCGTGGCCGTCGAGGGGCTTTCGTTTGCGGGACCGAAGGATGTCGAACGCGGCATGATCGACCGCGCGGTAAAGATACGCGAGGGGCTCTTTGGCGTCGCGAAACGCGGCGCCACCACGAAGGAGCGCGACGCACGCGTTCTGGACGGCATCGTCGGAGAGAGAGGCGTCACGCAGGAGCACCCGCGCGCGACGGAGCAAGAACGCTCCGTAGCGCATGTAAAGTGCACGGACCTCGTCCGGCGAGAGACCTGTCGCGACGCTGGGGGGCAAGGGCTCAGCGTACCGTGCAGGGCCAACCGGCGGGGGCCGCGGCTCCGGCGGGCAGGTTCTCCACCCTTGCGGCGCAGGAGGACGCGGCTTCGCAGAGGCCAGGCTCGCGGCAATCGGAATAGGTGAAGCGGCGGCCATCCGAGCTGCACACGAGGCCGCGCGCGCCCGCGGCGGGGAACGGACCTTGCGGCACGAAGGGGCCGCTGGGGGGATCCGCCGGCGCGGGGGTGGGGCCGGCTTGGGGCGGACCGTCGGGGCCGGGTCCGGGATCGGTGCTCTGGCACATCAAGCTGTTGAACGAGGGATCGGTCACGATCGGGAGATCGAAGGGGGCGTCGATCGGGAGCCAGCGGACGTCGGAGGTGTCGGAGCAGGGAGTGACGGGAGCGCCCGGGACGGGCTCAGCATCGCCGTTGCCGCCGCCGGGGAGGGTGCACGCCGAAAAGTGGCGCTTGTACAGGTTGTATCCTGCATGGGGCAGCGCGCCCTGCGGATCACGAAGCACGCGAGCGAGGGCGGCGGTGGGCTCTTTCGGGAGCCACACGACGACGAGATCGTCGTTCGCTCCAACGATGCCGTCGACGAACGAGGTCGACTTGGCGGGCACGAGATCGAGCTTTCCGTTTTGGTTCTTGTCCTCGTACGCGACCACGCTGCCCACTGCGATTTTCATGTCGAATTCCTTTTCGGCGATGAAGAGGGCGCTAGCGGGGGGCGGGTTTCGGACGGTGAGCTGGAAGCGCGCGGGGAACCGGGGCGCGACCTCGAGGTCTTCCGCGACGTTGAAACCCTCGCCGTCGTTGCGCCACACGAGCGCCACGCGAACGGACGCGGGGGCCTGCGCGCCGCTCGCGACAGAGAGGGTGCCGTTCATGGTGGCGAGGGTGGCCGCGTCGCCGGGGGACTCGGAGAGCGAGCCACAGCCCGCGGCGATGGGGAGGAGAGCGGAAAGAAGGAAGGGGAAGATCGTGGTTTTCATGAGCCTCTTTGGGGGCGCGCCGTGCGCCTCACCGTCAAAGACGCCGGGGAAGCGGGAGGTGTAAGCATGGTCGTGAAAAAACTTTCGGGCGCGGCGGTCTCATCGACGAGTGTACGAGTGTGCATGGGGGCCTTCACGTTGCCCTCGCTTTCCCCGATGGTACCTTCGTCTCGGGCAGCGTGCTCGGGGAGACGCGCCCGCGGCCCGCGCAGGGGAATCGCAGGCGCCTGCGCATGCTCGTGCCAACGACGGCGCGAAGATCGATGCCAATCCCGCCCCTGTCCCCTCGCCTTCGGTCCCGAGCGCCCCCGTATACTCGGGTGACCGCGGAACGTCGTACGGCGTGGAGTGGCGCGTCGACAACACGGTAGTGGTGCCCGGCCTTCCGCCGCAGTCCACGGAGATCGCGCTCGACGGCGTGGCTCAAGTGACCGATCTCGGCGCTGACGGGGCGCGTCGCCTCGTGGGGGTGCGCCTCACCCGCTTGACATCGGCCTCGCTCTCGGCGGTCGGAAAACCACTCTATCCCGACATGCAGACAGCCGAAGCCGCGCTCCTTCGTCCCGCGCGCGCGCGACCTTGTCGTGGATGCTCTCTTCCTCGGGGGACACGAAGGCGCAGTCGGCGATGCGCGCGGTGCTCGCCCCCCCGCGGCGCGCAAGGACCCGGTGCTCTATCCGCAGATGCTTCAGCGTTTTTCGTTCCTCGACCGGCCGAACGCCGAGTCCGTCGCGTTCGCCGTAGCGGCGACCGGGTCAAGCACGCCCACTGTTCTGGTCAGCCGGCCACGCTCGCCGCAGAGTCAGAGAATGGCGAACGTCCTCGCGAACGCTGGTGCACTTGTTCGCGCGGCTCTCGCACGATTCGCCGCTTAGCCACGGCGAGGGCGGAGGCCGTCGGCGCGATGGGCGCGCGCGGCGAGCTCCGTGCGGTTCGCGGCGTGCATTTTCTCCATGATCGACGCGAGCTGGTTCTTCACCGTGCTCGGCGCGCTGCCGAGGGCGTGCGCGACCTCGCGGTTCGTGAGACCACGGGTGACGAGGGCCAAGACCTCACGTTCACGCGGCGTGAGCGTGCGCGCGTCGCCACGGCGTCCGGGAAAATGTGGCACCGAGTAGCCCCACGGATCCTCTGCACGCACCGACGGGAACGTCGCGACGAGCTCGATATGAAACGGGCCCTCGGAAACCATCTCTATGGCAGCCTCGGGGAGGTCGAAATGGGTTGGAAATAGCGCGACGAGCGTGATGCTGCCGTGGCGAAAAAAGTCCGTCACCGGGAGCTCGCCGGCGATCGTGTATCGGACCTTCGTGCGCCCCCCCACGCCCCGCTCGACGCGCCCTTGGCAAGGAGGCGTCATCGAGGGCATCACCTGATGCGTGTAGAACGCAAAGAAGTTCAGCGGATCGGGGAAAAAGCCCTTGGCCGCTCGAAACTCGGCGTAGCTCTCCTTCGCTACCCCGCGCATCGCAGCCGCGATTCCGTCCCTGCCCACCGCGGCCCCGAGTCGCTCGATGAGCGCGAGGTAGTCGGCCCACGCGAACCACATCGGGATCGGACCGGAAGCGGGCACCGAGGCGAGCCCCGCGCTTGCAGCACGCATGTCGAGGTCGTGGAAGCCGAAGAGCGCCTCCATGAAGACGAGCATGCGCCCAGAGACCCGCTGTGGGGGCTCGTCCACCATCGATGCGTCACCGAGAGCCGAGTCGGACATGTTCGACGAGTGTAGCGTCCCTACCGAGAAGTACCGAGTAAGGAGCGGCCCTTGCTCAGGTCTGCCCGCTGCCCGCTGCCCGCTGCCCCGAATGCACGCCGCGACCGCTCAGCTGCCGGGTTTGCTCAGAGCGTATCGGCCACCGCGAGACCGCGAAAGAATGCTGCTTCATCGAGCTCATCCGCCTGCGCATGGGGAGCGTAGCAGACGGGCGGTTCGGCCATGTCCATCCCCCATCCTCCGCCGACCCACACGCGCACGAGGCTCCGCGGCGAGTATGGTGCGCTCGCAGTGAGGTCCTCGGCGCCTCGCCGCCCGACAGGGTGTTCGAGCCCTGCCGGGGAGCCGCTCTGGTCGACGCGCGCCCGCGCGATCGCGGATTGACCATTCCTGGGCCGGGCAAACGAGCGAGCGCACCACGGACGCGAATGGGACGCCGAAAGTGCAAGCTCAGACGCGCGTCGGTCGCGGCCGATGGGCCATCCAAGCTAGTTCGCGATTCGGAAGTAGCCATCCGTCACTACGAGATTTCCGGTCCCCGTGACGATGGTGGCGGTGAATGCGCCTTCGAATTTCGGTGCCAAGCTGGTCACGGTAATCGAGCATGCGCCAGTGGCGCCGGTGGTGCCGTTCAGATCGAGGTTCGCCGTCGAGCGGAACGACACGGCGGGATCGTTTTCGCCCGAAGAGCCCGTGCACGTTTGTGTGCCGAGCGCGGGACGAAAGCGAATCCCCCAACTGTCTGCGGGCGGAAGCGTTGCACTCGATGCTCCGATGAGCACGGTGGGCGTCTGCTGTGGAACACGGAGTGGGCTTACGGTGAGCGCGTAGGTCTTGCCGCCGAACGTTCCAGTGATTCCATCGCTGCCCCCGAGGGAAGCCGCGCCAGGCCCCGACACCGACGAGTCCACGGAGGCATCTTTGGGGGCGCTTCCGTCGTTCGGCGTCCCTCCGCCGTCTTGGGTTGCAGCAGGGCCCGAGTCGCCGCCATCGGGGTTTCCTGGGTCCACACTTCCTGTGGGGGTGCTGCTGCACGCGGAAGTGGTCAGTGCGACCGCAAACGCTAAAGGACCGAGGATATGGCGGTAGCGTCCGTGGGGCGATTCGCTGCAAACGCAAGAGAAGGGCATCAAACGATGATGCGCCTAGAGCGCATCCGGCAACCTCGCGACTGGGAAACACAGGGATGAAGTCGACTTGTGCCGGAATGTCGGCTGCCGGAGCAGGATGACTATGCAGGCGA
>JAYUKI010001163.1:0-2503 GCA_043764595.1 Myxococcales bacterium
CGGTAGATGAAGAGGATGTTGTCGGCGTCTTGCTCGATGGCGCCCGACTCACGAAGGTCGGAGATCATCGGTCGCTTGGACTTGTCGCTGCGGGTCTCGACCGCTCGATTGAGCTGCGAAAGCGCAACGACGGGGACCTTGAGCTCCTTGGCCAAGCCCTTCAAACCACGGGAGATTTCCGAAATCTCTTGCTCACGGGACTGGGCGCCATCCCGGCCCTTCATGAGCTGGAGGTAGTCGACGATGACGAGGCCGATGCGATGGGTCAGATTGCCCGCTTCGTCCATGCGGTTGAACTCGGCCTGGAGACGGCGAACCTTCGAGCGAAGCTCCAAAATGCCGAGCGAGGGAGAGTCGTCGATCCAGATGGGGCACTTGCCGAGAAAACCGGCCGACTGCGTGAGCTTTTGCCAGTCTTCCTGGCTCAAGTAGCCCTTTCGCATCTTGCTGACGTCGACGCGACCCTCGGAGCACACCATACGATTGGCGAGCTGCTCGCGGGGCATTTCCAGGGAAAACACGACCACTCCAGTGCCGGGCTCTTCCCAGCGCTGGTTCGGATCGGTGGCGAGCTCGCGGCCCTTCGGCGCGGCGACGTTCGTGGCGATGTTGAGCACGAAGCTGGTCTTGCCCATGCCGGGGCGGGCGGCGATGATCGTGAGGTCACCGTCGTGGAGGCCCGAGGTGAGCATGTCGAGGCGGTCGAAGCCCGAAGGAACGCCGATGATGCGGTCGCCGCGCTTCATCGCCTCGGTGAGCTGCTTGAACGACTTCTTCATGACGTCGAGAAGCTTCTCGACGTTGGAGGTCTGGCTCACGCGGGCGATGTTGTAGACGGCCTGCTCGGCGCCATCGATGAACGCCTGGGCCTCGCCGTAGTCGAGGTAGGCTTGGGCCGTGACCTTCTGGCACGCCAAAATGAGCTGGCGAATCCGGTACTTCTCGAAGATCACCTGCGCGTACGCGGTGACGTTTCCGACCGCCGGTGCGCTGTTCAGGATCTCGGTGAGGTAGCCCATGCCGCCGACCTGCTGGATGCGTCCGCGGCCTTTCAGCCAGGAGCCCACGGTGACGACGTCCACGGGTTGACCCACCGACCGGAGCTCGAGGGCCGCCTCGAAAATGCGGCGGTGGGCTTCCGAGTAGAAGTGGTCCGCCTTCAGGAACTCCTGCACGCGGTCCATGGCGCCGCCATCGATGAAGATGGCGGACAAGACCGCGGCCTCGGAGTCGAGATCGTGTGGGGGGACGATGCCCTCGATCGAGGGGGGTGTCTCCACTTCGCGCTTCCGAAATCCGCCGGGTCTTTCCAAGATTCTCCTCCCGAAACGAGGCTCGCCCCGGACCGTCTAGGGTACCGGGGCGAGTCGACGAAACCAAGCGGGAGGAGCGCTCCCGTCTCGAACGTTACTTCTTGACGACTTCGACCTTGATGGTCGCCGTGATGTCGCCGAGGAGCTTGACTTGCACTTCGTGGGTTCCGAGCGTCTTGAGCGCTTCGGTGAGGTGCATCTTCTTGCGGTCGAAGCTGGGCATGCCCGCGCCGTGAATGGCGGATTCGATGTCCTTCGCCGAAACCGAGCCGAAGAGGCGGTTGTCCTCGCCCACGGGGCGAGCGATCTTGATCACGAGGGCCGAGAGCTTTGCAGCGGCCTCGGTGGCCTCTTTGCGGGCTTTTTCGGCCCGAGCGACCGCGACGATCTTGTCGTGCGCGACCCGCTTGACCTGCGCGGCCGTGGCCGGAACCGCAAGCTGACGCGGGAGGAGGTAGTTGCGCGCAAAGCCCGGACGGACTTTGACGAGCTCACCCGAGGTGCCGACGTTGGTGACGTCGCTCTGGAGAATGACCTGAATGGTAGCAGCCATTGGAACGCGTCCTTTCAGCCCGAAACGGTGAAGGGCAAGAGCGCGATGTTGCGCGCGCGTTTGATCGCGAGCGTCACTTTGCGCTGGTGAAGGGCACAGTTGCCGCTGATGCGGCGGGGGGTGACCTTGCCACGCTCGGACACGAAGTACTTGAGCGCTTGCGGGTCTTTGTAGTCAATCGTCACGGCCTTGTCCGAGCAGAACTTGCAGACGCGCTTTTTGCCACCGCGGCGGCGGCCGGGAGCGTCGGCGTTGAGGTCTGGGGTACGGCCAAAATCTTTGTCGTCGTCCATCATGGCGAATTTTTCCAATCACGACCGGCTTGCGCACGGTCCATAGAGTTTTGGGGAGCGGTCGAGAGCGTCAGCCTCAGTTGGCCTCGTCCTCGTCCTTTTTCTCGGCAGCTTCGGGAGCCTCGTCCTCGAAGTCGTCCTCGATGCTGCGGTGCTCGCGGCGGGGCGAGTCGTGCGAATCGATGAGACCGAGAGCGCGCTCACGCGACTCTTTCTCTTCTTCCTCGGCGGGGAGCTCGAGGCGGGCAAACTTGATCTCTTCCGCATCGACCACGATCGCGCCGGCGTCGACGTCCGAAGCGGTGAGGACCGTCTGGTACTTCAGGACGGCGTCCTGGAGCTTC
>JAYUKI010001164.1:0-8441 GCA_043764595.1 Myxococcales bacterium
TCCATCTCTTCGATCATCGCTTCGCGCAGCGCCTCGCGGTACCTAAGGGTTCGCATGGTTTTGTGGTCCTCTCAGGCGGCGAATGGGCCGTCGTACGTGGTGGGCTCGAGCAGATCGAGCTCGGGCTCGGGGCTCTCTTCGGCGAACTTCACGGCGTCGGCGACTTCGATCTCGACTTCCGCGTCGATCGACTTCACTCGGTCTTCGCCGAGCGAGTCGAGGAGGTCACGCCGTGCGAGAAGGATCGGGTCGCGGCGCTTGTGCTCTTCGACTTCGTTCGAGGTGCGGTACTTCGCAGGATCGCTCATGCTGTGTCCGCGGAAGCGGTAGGTTCGGACCTCGATCACCGTCGGCAGCGACTCCTCACGGGCCCGCTTGACGGCGGCGCCGATGCGATGCTCGACCAGGTTCACGTCGTCTGCGAAGAAGCGGTCGCGCTCCACGCCGTAGCCGAGGGCCTTCAGCGAAGTGTCCTCGACCGACATGCTCCGCGACATGGGCGTACCCATCGAGTACTCGTTGTTCTCGCAGATGAACACGATGGGCAGCTTCCAAAGCGCCGCGAGGGACACTCCCTCGTGGAATCCGCCGATCGACACGGCGCCTTCCCCGTAGAAACAGAGCGTCACTCGGCCGTCGTTTCGGTATTTCGAGGCGAACGCCGCGCCCGCGGCAAGCGGAATGTGGGCTCCGACGATGCCGTACCCGCCGAGCATGTTGTTGGCCGAGTCGAACATATGCATCGACCCGCCGAGCCCTTTCGAGCACCCGGTCTTCTTCCCGTAGAGCTCCGCCATCATGGCCTTCGCGCTCATGCCCTTCGCGATCGCCATGCCGTGGTCACGGTACGTGGTCACGACGTAGTCTTCCGCACGAAGCGCGGCGCAGGCACCAACGGCGACGGCCTCCTGTCCGATGTAAAGGTGGAGAAATCCGCCGATTTTGCCCTGCGCATAGCCGCGGGCAGCCTCCTCCTCGAGGCGGCGGATGAGCAGCATCTGCCGGTATAGCTCGGCGAGGTGTTCGGGCGGGGGCGCCGGCACCACCGACGTAAGAGGGGGGCTGGAGGTGGAATCGCTCATTCGCGGGGCTCCTTTTGGGGGGCGCGCCTCTTTCCAGAGGCGCGCGGTCCACATAACGCAAGTCTCGTCGTGATTTCAAAGGGGTACGCATGACGCTTCGCGACAGAGGGGCGAAACCTCGGTGGTTGCGACAAAACGAAGGCCCACCTGTCACGATGTTGGGAACTTCGGCGACGTAAGGGCGTCCGAGCCGTGCGCAAAGGCCCTTTGCCCAGCGTCACAAGAAAAAAGACCTCACCCCGAACGCGTTTCGCCCCCTCGGGCGTTCCATCCGTCGTCTCGCCTGCACAGAACCCGGAGCCTTCATGAAGTCCATCGCCGTCGTTGCGCCCATCCTCACCGCGCTTGCCGTGTCGCTCGCACTTCTCGCCCCGGGGGAGGCTGCCGCGTGCGGAATGTCGGTTCGTCTCGCGCCCGAGCCAAGCGAATACGTGAAGCCGAGCCCCGTGATGGAGGTAGCGGCGGCGGAGAAGGCTCTCGACCAAAACCAGCCGTTGATCGCTGCGCGAAAGGTCCTTGGTTCTTTCCCCACGGTTCGTGCCGAAGAGGCCGGAAAGGATCCGCTTCGCACACGAGCCCTCCGTGTTTTTGCTCTGGCGGCCGTGCGCGCCGACGGAGTGCTTGCACTCGGTGGGGCTCAGACCTGGACGCGAACCGCGAACCTCGAGTGGGCGGTCCAAGCGCTCCGCGAAATCGACCAGAAACGTCCGAACGATCCGGCGCTTCAGGCGGACCTCGGAGAGGCGCTCGCAAGGTTGCCCCACACCAGGGCGGAGGCCTTCGGCCTGCTCGACGGGCTCGCACAGAAAGACCTCATGGGAAGCCCCTCGGCCTATGCCGCGCTGTCGCGTCTCCGCGCCGAGAAGGGTGACGCGAATGGAGCGACGCTCGCCATGAAACGATGCGAAGGGATGGCACAGAGTCCGGCCGTGTGCGGCCAAGTGGCCAAGACCGCTGCCGTCGCGACCGTGGCCCCCGTGACGATGCTCGCGCTGCGCCAGTGAGCCCGCGGGCTCCAACCGGTGGTCTTGCGTTGGGGGTGGTTTTGGCGCTGCTTGGGGCGTGCAAGGAGCCTCCTCGCAAGGAGCCACCGCCCCCACGGGCGGCGTCGGGTCTTCCTTCGGTGTTGGTCAGCCTTGGTTCTGGTGACGCGGCCCACGGCAAGGCGTTGGTTGGCGAGCTCCAATGCAACCGTTGCCACGAAGGCACCGGCGTGGCGCCGCCCCCGCCGAACAAACAGTGTGTCCAGTGCCACGCCGACATCGTGTCGGGGAAATTCAAAGCGACGCCCGCGCTCCTTGCGAAGTGGAAGCCAGTCGTCTCCGAGCTGACCGATGCCCCGTCGCTCACGGCTACGGCCAAGCGTCTCCGTCGCGGCTGGGTGTCTGCGTACCTATCCAAACCGCACGATCTTCGTCCGGGGCTCTCGCCGAGCATGCCGCGTCTTGCGCTGAGTCAAGCGCAGATCGACGACCTTTCGGCCTACCTCGTTCCGGAGGATCCCAACACGCTCACCGACACGGCGCAAACGCGGGGGGACGTGGAAGCAGGGCGGCGCGTGCTCGAAGGGAAAGGTTGCATGACGTGCCACGCCATGACGGGAGTGGATGGGCTCGTTGCTTCACCCGTTCCAGTTCACGTGAACGCCGAAGAGCTCTTGAGGGGCAAGCGCCTTGCTCCCGATCTTCGCCACACGCGGTCGCGTCAGACGCGGGCACAAACGGCGTCTTGGCTGGCCGATCCGAAAGGGGTGAAACCCGACTCGGCGATGCCCAAGATCCCGCTCACCGACACCGAGCTACGGGACGTCGTGGCCTTTCTCCACGATCGTGAGCTGGCGGCGCCTGCGGCAGCGAATCCGGTGGCACGCCTTCCGCTACTCTCTCGGAAAGTGACGTTCGCCGAGGTCGACAAGAAGGTGTTCCATCGAACGTGTTGGCACTGCCATTCGGAGCCGGACTACGCCATCGGCGATGGCGGCCCAGGAAACTCTGGGGGATTCGGTTTCCGCCCGCGCGGGCTGAACCTGTCGGACTACGGAGGGATCGCCGCCGGCTTCTTGGACGACAAGGGCGAGCGCGCGAGCATCTTCGCGCCTGGACTCGACGGGGTGCCACGGCTCGTGACGGCCCTCTTGGCGCGCCATGCCGAAGAGGCCGGGGCCGATACTGGGCCCGTACGTGGCATGCCGCTCGGGTATGCCCCAGTGGCTCTCGAGGACATCCAACTCGTCGATTCGTGGGTCGCGCAGGGACGCCCTCGATGATTCGTTCGGTGGCCGTGCTTCTCACCGTGCTTCTCGCGGCATGCACGCGCGAGCGTGAGCGTCCGGATCCTCCGGTCCCCGAGCCGAGCCAACCCTCTGCTCCAACGACCCTGCTGCCCTCTTCGAGGGGGAGCGCGCAACCGACTCCTTCGTCGAACGTGGTGGTTGCGGGCCTAACCTTCCTCGTGCCTCCGGACGACCTCGAGCTCGGGGCGTTCTTGCGAAGCGCGCGTTTGAAGCAAAAGGCCGAGGGAAGGCTGCTCATCGTCTACGTGGGCGCACCTTGGTGTCCTCCGTGCAGACGCTTTCATGCGGCCTCCCATGGCGGAGAGCTCGACGCCCAACTGAGCCACGTCGCACTCCTCGAGCTCGACGCGGATCGCGACGCCGACCGGCTCGCTGGACTCGGCTATGTGTTCAAAAATATTCCATATTTTGCCGTGGTTGGGTCAGCCGGAAAGCCGGCCAAGTCGCTCGCGGTGTCGGACATGAGCGCGTCGGCGCAGACGCAAATCGTCGACACCCTGACGCTCTGGCAAGCCGAGCGCTGACTCCGCTCAAGGAACCGTCGCGTCGATGTCCGGGGGCGTCGATGAAGACGCTGGCGTCGATGAAGACGCTGGCGTCGATGAAGACGCTGCGCCCACGGGCGCGCTCGTCGGTAGGGGCTTGTGGGGCGCCTTTTGCGGGTGAAGCTTTGGCTTCGGAGAGGGGGAAGGGGCTTCTTGGGAAGGCGCCGAGGGCGGGCCGTGCGACGTTTTCCGTTCCACCAACACGATGCCTACGACGGCAAGCAAGGTGACCGCGACGAGCACGTGAAGCCCTCGGGGGGGGGTCCGTGCTCCGCGGCTTGGCGGATTGGCTTGGGCTCCCGCGAGCGCGTCGGCCACGGCTTCGCCAAGCTCACCACACGAACGAAAGCGCATCGCGGGGTCTTTTGCCATCCCGCGCGCGATGAGAGCCGCGTCGAGCCGCTCGGACGCGTGGGGGGACAGCTCTTCGCGCTTCGTTGGCTCCGGAGTGTGGCTCCCGATAGCGGCAGCGACCGACAAGAGGTCCTCGCCAGGGAATGCGCGCCGTCCCGTGACGGTCTCGTAGATGGTTGCGGCCAGCGAGAATTGATCCGACTTCGGGCCGAGAGCCGCGCCTGGGCCCCGCAGGGTCTCGGGGGCGGCGTAAGCAGGCGTGCCGACCACGCCCATTCCGGTCCTTGTCACGCTTGCGTCGGGAATACGGGCGATGCCAAAATCGCCGATTTTGCTGCCGTTTCGCGCTAGAAAGATGTTTTCCGGCTTCACGTCACGGTGGAGGACGGAGGCTTCGTGGGCGGCATCGAGCGCGCTTCCGAGCTCGAGGGCCAAACGCGCAACGTCCTCCAGCAACAGAGGTCCCTGGGAGATTCGCGCACGAAGCGACTCGCCTGCCACGTACTCGAACACCAGGTAAAGTCCCACCTCCGGATCGTCGCCCATGTCGTGGAGGACGACGACGTTCGGGTGGCTCACGGCCGCAACCGCTCGCGCTTCGATGCGGAGCCGCCCGTCGAGGTGCTCGCGGGTGTCCTTCGACAGCCCGAGGTCATCGCGGAGCACCTTGATCGCGACTTTGCGGCCGAGAACCGTGTCCGAGGCGAGGTACACCCGCCCCATGCCGCCCTCTCCGAGGAGCCGTTCGACGTCATACCGTCCCAGACGCTTTCCGGAGAGGGCCACCGCTAGCCTTCGACGTGAGGATTCCAGCACGCGACCTTGTGGCCCGAGCCAAGCAAGGCTTCGGCGAAGGGGGGCGCGTCCTTCTTGCATACGGACACCACACGCGGGCAACGCGGGTGGAAGCTGCAGCCCGACGGGGGATCGATCGGAGACGGAACGTCGCCTTCGAGAAGCACGCGCAGTCTCTTCTTCTCGGGATCGGGGACCGGCGACGAGCCGAGCAGTGCTCGCGTGTAAGGGTGAAGCGGGCCAGCGTAGAGCTTCTCGACGGGAGCTTGCTCCACGATGTGGCCAAGGTACATCACGCACACGCGGTGGCTGATGTGCTCGACCACCTTGAGATCGTGCGAGATGAACAGGAAGGCGACGCCGAGCTCGTCTTGGAGGTCGAGCAAGAGGTTGACGATCTGCGCTTGGATGGAGACGTCGAGCGCACTGATGGGCTCGTCGCAGACGATGAACTCGGGCTGGACCGCGAGAGCGCGCGCGATGCCCACGCGCTGCCTTTGCCCTCCGGAAAATTCGTGCGGATAGCGGTCCATCGCTTCCGGCCTCAGTCCGACTTTCCTCAGTAGATCCGCGACCATGGACTCTTCGTCGCTCGCCGTTTTCGCGAGCCCGTGAATCCGAATCGCTTCGGCCACGATCTCGCGGACCGTCATGCGTGGATTGAGGCTCGAGTACGGATCTTGGAAGATGATCTGCATCTTGCGCCGCAGCGGTCGGAGCGCAGCTTGACTGAGAGGAACGATGTCTTTTCCGTCGTAAACGATGCGGCCGTAGGTAGGCTCTACGAGGCGAAGAAGCAGACGGCCAAGGGTGCTCTTTCCGCAGCCGCTCTCGCCAACCAGGCCGAGCGTCTCGCCGCGTCGGACACGAAGGCTCACGTCGTCCACGGCACGGAGGACGCGGTCACCCCGTGAGAAGAACCGACCGCCGACGGGGTAGTATTTCGACAGGTGCTCGGTCGCGACGAGCGTGCGCCTTCGCTCTTCTTCCTTGGTCTTCGAGGCTTCGGCGGTGGGTGAAGGCTCGGTCACGCAGGCTCCTTGGTTGCGGTTTCCACGCGTGCGACGGTGCGCTCGACGTCCGCCCATCGAAAGCAGCGCGAAAAGCGCCCCCCACGGCCCGGGATCGGTGGGCGGTCTTCCTCGGGCGACGGGGTATCGATGCGTACGAGCTCGGGTTCTTTCTCGCGGCACTTCGGGACGACGAGCGAACAACGATCGGCGAATCTGCAGCCGGGCGGCAGCTTTGCGAGGTCCGGCACGAGCCCCTCGATCGTGCGCAGTCGGGTGCGGCGCGCAGGGCGTGGGCCATCCACGTGGACCGGAAGGCTCTCGAGAAGGCCGAGCGTGTAGGGGTGATGGGGACTGCGGAACAAATCGCGCACGGGGGCGCTCTCGACGACACGGCCCGCGTACATGACCACGACGTGGTGCGTGTATTCTGCAACGACACCTAGGTCGTGCGTGATGAGGAGGGTGCTCATTCCGAGCTTCTCCTGGAGACCCTTCAAAAGCTCTAGGATTTGCGCTTGGATCGTGACGTCCAGGGCGGTGGTTGGCTCGTCGGCAAGGAGCAGGCGAGGCTCGCAGGCGAGGGCCATCGCGATCATGACCCTTTGGCGCATTCCTCCCGACAGTTGGTGCGGGTACGCGTGAACGTTCTCTTCCGGAGAGTGGATGCCGACGAGACGCAGCATGTCCACCGCGCGTTCCTTGGCTTGGCTCTTGGAGACCTTCTGATGCAGAACCACCGCTTCGACGATTTGGGCGCCCACCGTGTACACGGGGTTCAGGCTCGTCATGGGCTCTTGGAAGATCATCGAGATGTCGTTGCCACGCACGGCGCGCATCTCGCGTTCGGACAGCGTGACCAGGTCTCGGCCCTGAAGCTCGACGCGACCCGCCGCGATGCGGCCTACGCCTTCGGGAAGCAGCCTCAGGATCGAGAGCGCCGTGACGCTCTTTCCGCAGCCACTCTCACCGACGATCCCGAGCGTTTTTCCCTCGGGAACGTGGAACGAGACATCTTCGACCGCGCGGAGCGTTCCGTCTTCGGTATCGAATGTCGTGGTGAGGCCTCGGACGTCGAGCATGGCCGCGCCATCATGCGGGACGACGCCCCTCCGCGAAAGACCCGCTGCGGCCCCTGCGGTCTTTTTCGCACGGGTCCGCCACGTGAGGCCGTATGATCCAGGCCGTGCCTCGTTCGTGCGCCCAACGTGTCGGGTTCGTTTTCGCGGCTGCGTTGGCGGCTGCAAGCCTTCTTGCGTGCGTGTCTCGCGATCGCATGTGCGCCGTCGACGATCCCTGCAGTCAAGGCCACGCCTGCGTGAGCGGCCGGTGCGTTTCTCCGAAGGGCGCCGTCCGGCTGTTCGAGGTCGACGATGCAGGCTCACCCGTAGTGAAGCGGCGCATTTTTCCTGCAACCGAGGTCGGTTGGATCCCGGGCAAGGCGCCTTCCGAAGACGGGGAAGCTGGCTCCGTACCCGAGGTGGTCGGGCTTGGCGGCGCGTCGAGCGGTGTGCTGCTCCTTCGCTTTGCCGAGGTGGTCGTTCCGCCGGATCTGGTCGAAGCGTACGTCCTTCTACGCCGCGCTGCAGGAACCGACCCTCCAACCGGTCCTGTCGTGCTTGGAGCGCACCGGATCGAAGAAGACTGGGATCCCGTGCGGCTCGTGCGTTCGCGGCCTCCACGATGGACCGACGTACTCGGTCCAGAGACACGCATCCTTCCGGTTTCGGGGGACGTCGTTCGGATCGACGTTCGGTCGCTCGTGGCCGGATGGACAAAAAAGCGGCTCGACGATCAAGGCATCGCGATCCTCGCCCACGAGTCCGCTACGCCCCTTTATCTGGCTCTTTCGCCAGCGCGTGGCACCGCTCAAGGTCCGGTGCTCGAGCTTTACGCGCGTTGATACCTGAACGCTTCGCAAGGTTTCACCGTGGGCCGTCAAGGGGTGGGGCAAAAGGCCCACCACCTGAGGTGCCGATGATCCAGAATTTCTCCAATGAGTTCATGGGGATGTGCGTGTAGGGCGAGGTCTCACCAAAGTGCGATCGGATTCGTGAATCGGTCTGAATAGCCCCTGAACAACCTCGTCTGACCCCTTGCGCTGGGACACCGCGCAACTTTCACAATGTAGAGACCTTGGCTGCGTGCAAGGCCGCAAGGTTGGCCAAGACCTTGCTCAGCACCAACGCCATCGGCGTTTGCGGCAGCAGCTTTCGTGACTCCTCGTCACTCTCGTGACGTGGCCCTTGACCCCGCGCCCCTAGAGAGGGGACGCTGACTCAACGAAAAGCTTCCTCGAGAGGCGAAGGAGATAGAACGATGCGACTTGCGAAAATCCTCGGTGCGGCGTGTGCGATGTCGG
>JAYUKI010001165.1:0-2499 GCA_043764595.1 Myxococcales bacterium
GTGATCCGTCAGCTCTGCGGAAACAGAACCGGCATCACGCGGACCAGGTTGGGGGGGAGGAGCCTGGTCCGCGCGACGCCGCATTCACCGAAGACCGAACCCCGCGCGACGGAGGGGGGAGGGGATATCCAGACGCGCTGAGCTACGATCTACGGGAAAGAATCGGCGTCACACGAATCAGTGGGGGGGGGATACCAACCCGCGCAACGCCGAACACCTCTTTTGCGAAGACCGGGCCAACAGGAAACGGTTTGAGATCAACGGATTGCGAGGCATCCGCAGAGGAGCGCCTTTCACATTCGAAGATCGGGTTTCGTTCTTGAACGGCGCGATGGCCAAAAGGTCCGTTGATTGGTCACGGCCTCGCGACATTCACGAAGCATTCGCTCGCAGCTGGCGCCTTCGGTACGACACCGAGCTCGGTGAGCTGGGTCGCGAGCGTCGTCCATCGCGGCTCGGTCATCACGCCGAGCCCACTCTTCGCGGTCTCTGCGGTCTCGATGAGAGGCTTTTGCGCTTCGGCTGCGGCTGCGAACGTTTCGGCGTCCATCGCGGTGTTCAGTTTCTGCATGACGACGTTTGCAGGTTTTGGGTCCGCGAGGTACGCCCGCCAACCCTCCGTCGAAGCGGCGACGAAGGCGCGAACGAGGGGCATCTTCTCTTTGAGCATGGCTCCGCGGGTCACGAGGACGTTCGCGTAGGGGTTGAAGCCCGCGTCCGCTCCGAGGAAGACTTTGGGCGTTTCCCCCTTCTTTTTCACGGCGATTGGCTCCGAGGTCACGTAGCACTGCTGGGCGTAGGTCGGATCGGTGAGAAACTTTGCGATGCCGCCGTCGTAGGGGACGAGCTTGGCGCCAGCGAAACCGAACTTCTTCTTCAGGTACATACCGAAGGGAAGACCGGGCTCGAGCGCCAGAGTGCCGCTCTTCAGGTCCGCGAGCGAGGTCATGGTGCTCGCCCCGTGGACCATGATTCCCTGTGGGGACGTCTGGAAGGTTCCGAAGATCGCGACGACGTCGGCTCCTCGAGCCCGCGCGATGACGACGTCGTCCGCGCCTGCCACTGCGAAATCGGCTTGTCCACTCGCGACGAGCTGCACCACCGGCGAACCGGGGCCGCCACCCGTGAGCTCCACGTCGAGCCCGGCCTTCTGGTACGCGCCGGTCTCTTTCGCGGCATAGAGTCCGCCGAACTCCGGCTCGGGTACCCAGTTGAGCTGGACCTTGACGCGGGTCGGTGTGGTTGCGTCGGAGGGAGCGTCGGTCTTCGTGCTCGTCTTGCAACCAGCACCAACGAGAACGAGAACGAGCAGAGCCAGAACGGCGCGATGTCGCATGGCCACCTCCATACCCGATGGATGTCCTCTTCGATCGGAATCGCCAGCGGTCTTCATCCGGGCGGGCGAGGGCCGGCGTCGAAGCCGGTTGCGGCTCCGGCGAAGACACAGAGCTGGTAGCGCTGGAACTCGGTACCACAGGCGCCGGTGATGATTTGGACCGTCGCCGACGGATCCGTCTTGCCATCTTTGCACACCGCTTTGCCGCCCGCGCAGAGCGCAACCGCAAGGTATTCGGTGTCGCATCGCTGGCCCGAAGGGTCTTTTCCGGTGAGACACGCTTCGACTTGGTCTCGCGTCGGCTCCGGGTCCGCGGGGCAGGCTTTTTTGCAGACTTCCGCGAGGGCGACCGAAGGGCGTGTGCCCGTCGTGCCTCCGTCCTTCGAGTCGTCCGCAATCGTTCCTCCGCACGCGCTCGGACCAAAAAGTGCGACGAGCGCGGTGGCGAAGGTTGCGTAGGTTCGACGATTCATCTCGAGCTCTCCCGACGCGGCGCGACTTCGTCCGCGACCGGTACCGTACCAAAATCGGACGGCTGGGCGTACGGAGGATGCAAGCAGGAGGCGCTCTCGAACGTTCGTCGACCAAAAAGCGACGAATACCCGATTAGCGTCCTGTGGCGCACCAGCGTCGGAGCACGACCTGGGAGATGGCCGAGACGGCGCCGAACATGGCGATCCCGAGCAGCGACGAGCAGACCACGGCGGCGAAGAGCAGATCGGTGCGGAGCTGCCGGTAGGACGTCATGACAACGATGCCAAGTCCCGGGCTGCCTTCGGAGAACCCTGCGACGAACTCGCCGACGATGGCGCCGATTACCGAGAGGCCACATGCCACGCGGAGGCCGGTCGCGATTTGGGGTGCGGCTCCCGGGAGATCGAGCTTGATGAGGATCTGGAAGCGCGAGGCCCCGTAGAGCTGGAAGAGGGATCGGAGCGCGGGATCGATGGCCCGTACTCCGGCGAGTGCGTTGGTGATCACGGGGAAAACCGAGACGATGAACGCCGATGCCGCCACGGCCTTGATGCCGACGCCACACCAAAGGACGAGCAGTGGGGCGATGGCGACGATGGGGACCGTCTGCAGGATGACGGCGTATGGATAGAGCGCACGCTCGAGCAGGCGGGACGAAGCGAGCAAGAAACCAAAGCCCACACCGAGGA
>JAYUKI010001166.1:0-2493 GCA_043764595.1 Myxococcales bacterium
CGGCAAACCTCCGTGTCGCGGCGGCGACGGGAGGCACTTCGAGACGGGTGGCGAGGGTCGTGGCTCCGACCAAGACGAACCCGTAGATCAGTGCCGCGATGGCGTCCAAGAACGGAGGCAGCGTCGGAATGGCGACGCGAATCAGCGCATAGGCAGCCACGATCGACACTTGAAGTACGTACGCGTGACGCGGCGTTCGCCCTCGGACGAGCGCATGAAGTGCCGTTCCAGCCACGAGCACGAGAGCAAGCGCCCCTGCCCCAAGGGGCGCACGGAGAGTCGACGCACCCACGACGGTCGCGGTCGTCCCGACGGTCCCGGTCGTTCCGACGGTCCACGCGAGCAAGACGAGCGTGCCCACGAGCAGCACGTCGCGCCCCGCAGCCAACCCCCACGAGTGGGCTTCACGCTTGGACTCGCTCGCGACCGTGCCTACGTGCGCCAAGCTCGAAATGAAGGCAAGCGCGAGCGCGAGCGCCGGACCAAACGCAGAAACGGCTGTCCCGAGGTCGAGGGACGAAAAGGCGACACGCGACGGGCTCGTCAAAACGGACGAACCAAGCCGCTCGAACGCGCAGGCGGTCCCGACGAACGCAGCCACGCCCGCAGTGACCACTGCGGCGGCCGTGAGCACTTTGGCGGCTCCGAGCTCGCGACGTGCACCCGCCCCAAAAAGGGCCAGCGCGAGGGCGACGAAGAGACCTGGCACGGCCGGAACGTCGAGCGCAGGCTGTGCGAAGGCCGCAAAACCACCCAATCCGGCCGCGCAGGCCGTGGCAGCGAAAGCGCCATTCGCGACCTTTGCCGTATCCGAATCGGGATCCAGGTCCAAGAGGCCTTTGACGACGACTCGGCGCGCCAACGCACTTCGGGCCAAGAACGCGGTCAGCGCCAGCGAGGCTATGGCAAAGACCAAGAGTCCAAAATACGCCCGCGAATAGAGCGCAACCACGGTCTCGCTGGCCGGGAGATATCCCAATGGATCGAGCCAGTTGGGCCGAGCTGCCTCCTCGGTGCCCACGAGCACCCATTGGCTTCCGGGAGGCACGAGTGGCACGAGCACCGGACCGAGCAACGACCTTCGCACGGCCACGAGGGGTGCGGCGAGGAGCAGCGCACCGAGCCCCGTGTACACCAACGGAATGGCCAATACCGAGCGGCTCGACGAACGCGCGAGAAGGAACGCCGAAAGCGCGGCACCCAGAAAAAACGAGGGCGGCGTGACAAGAAGCGCGCGCGTGAAGGTGGGCCCTCCGACGAGCACGGCGTCCACGGCGAGCAATGCTCCAAGGACGAAGACGCCTACGTGCGGCACGAACGCGTACCTTGGCCCATGGTCCGGACGACCGAGCCAAGTGGCCAGTTTCGGCCCCGTACGCGTCAGGAGCCGCGCGAGGAGCCAAATCAGGGCTATCAAGATAGAAAGGCGCACCCCGACCACGGCCGGCGGCAACGGGCGCCCGATTCGGTTCGTGACGCCGGCAAAGGCGGCGAATGCCCCTAGGGCGCCCAGGGTCCCCACCGAGCCGCGCAATGCAAAGGCCCTATGGCTATGCGAAACGAAGGCGAGCACGAGTGCCCCAGCCATCAGAGAAAGGCCTAGAACGGCCACGATGCGCTGCTCTTCGGGCCGCACGCTCAGCCACTCCAACGTCGCGACCACGCCTCTGCCGGCAAAGGCCATGGCGGCGGCGGCCACACCATCCATCAGGTCGCTTCCCGTGGCGCCGAAAGGAATGGGGAAAATGGCCGCGAATGGGCGGCCAATGGACACTTCCGAGGAGGCTCGCTCGGGCTCTTTTTGCGGACCGCGAGCGCATGCCGCGACGGTCGCCACAACGGTCGCAAGGCCCATCGCCAGGGCAAGCCCCGCTCCGCCCGAAACGCCGAGTCCGGCCGAGAGCGTAGCGCCGACCACGAGAGCCGCCGCAAAGGGCACGAGCCGACTTCGATCGCGAACCGCGCGGGCCGCGATGGCCGCAGAAACGGCGAGCCCCGGAAGGACCACCGGAGCCAAAAGTCGCGCGGCCGCGAGGAAGGATTGACCGTAGGTCGCACTGGCCAGGTCGATGAGGACGAATGGGCGAAAAACAAAGACGAGCCCACCCACGAGACCGAAGACGAGCGACATGTCGTCGAGTGGACGCTCCCCGAGGTCGTGTTCGCGGCGCGCGAGGCGGGCGCCATGGGGGAGAGCCAAGAGACCATACCCCGCAGCGAGGGCGGCACAGACGTAGACCAACCGGGTCGTACTTTCCGATGGCGTGCTCGGCACGAAGAAGGCCGCGGTCGCACCGAGGGCGGCGAGCGTGCCAACCACATGCATTCGGCCGCGATGGATGCCCCCCGCGGCGTGCGCGGCCGCTGCGACAATACCACCCGCAACGACGCACTCGAGCACCGGCTCTCCCGCAGGGCGCGTGGACGAGGCGCCCGCAAAGGCGGTCGCCAAGAGGCCAATGCCTCCGCCCCACACTTCGAGCATCGTGCGCA
>JAYUKI010001167.1:0-2492 GCA_043764595.1 Myxococcales bacterium
GACCTCGAGGAGATCGAAACGCTTCGCGTAGGCATCGATCGCCCCGCGGAGATCTTTTGCACCGATGTGATAGCGCGTGGCCATGGGGGGCGGTCCTACTCGCACGACGAAGGGCCGCGCGGAAGGGAGAAAGTCATCCCCTTCCGAGCGACCCAACGACCCGCGCTAAATTCTCAACAAATCCGGTCGCTTACGAATCAGACTATCGAGCCACGCGTTCGCGATTTTCTCTTGGACCGAGTTCGCGCGGAGCCGGTCGCGTAGATGAACGAAATCGACGCGGTCGAGCTCTTGGTCCTGGTTGTAGCAAGAGAAGACCACATGCTCTTGGCCGGTCACCGGATCCTTGTGCTTCTGGAGGCACTGCGCGCAGATCTCTTTCATCATGCACTGCATGGGCGAGTTGATGCTGCCGATGGCGAGGTGCTTCGGGGCGAGCAGTGGACGCAGGACCCCGTGGCGCGCCTCCTGGACGGCGGCCATCATGCGGTCCGAGCCGATGGCCAGGATACGGTCGACCTCCGAGAGCTTCACGAGCGGCGTGGTGAGCTCGCCCTTGCCGTAGGCGAGGGCGGCTTGGACGATGTTTCCGCGGAAGTGTGCATCTTGCGGCCGTCGAGCCTGGATCTCGATGCCCTTGTCGGTGCACCAGACGACCTGGTCCGTGTAGGCCTCGATGTCGTCCTGCTTGAAGAGGTCGTCGCCGTCCTTGTAGCCGGCGAAGTAGAGAACCCTCGCTCCGAGCGCTTTGAAGGCTCTCGCGATGGAGAAGAGCACGGCGTTGCCGAGGCCTCCGCCCATGAGCATCACGGTCTCTTTCGCGATTTCGGTGGGGGCACCCGTGGGGCCCATGAGGACGACGGGCTCGCCGGGGCGCAGCGCCGCGCACAGCCGCGACGAGCCGCCCATCTCGAGAACGATGGTGCCCATGAGTCCCTTTTCGGCGTCGATCCAGGCCCCCGTGAGCGCAAGGCCTTCCATCGCGAGACGCGTTCCGTCGACCACGGGAGCAAAGGCCTCGAAGTTCTGCAGACGGTAGAACTGCCCGGGTTGGAACTTCCGCGCGGCCATTGGTGCCTTCACGACGACCTCGACGATGGTCTTGGTGAGACGGTTCACCTCCACGACGCGGGCGAGAAGCTCCGAGTCGAGGCGCGCGGTTCGTGAGACGAGCGCGAGATCGCGGGTGGCTTGGTCTTTCGGATCGAGAGCCGCAACTTCGGGGAAGAGCGCGGCGACATGGCGGTACCCGTCTTTGGCGCTCGCCATGGCTTTGACGACGCTGCCCGCGTAGTGCGGGTGGTTGTCACCGTAGATGCTCACGGCGCGGCCGTCCTTCTGGTAGCCCGTGAAAAAGCCTTCGCGAGGGCGCGCCTTTTCGAGAACCAGCGTGTCGCCTTCACGCCTTGCTTTGTGGACCTGGAAGTACTGCTTGCGCTCGTCGAGCGCGAACGTGCCTTCGTATTCCTTTTCGTACGTCAAGTTCGGGCTGGTTCCCGCGGCGACGCAGACGGTTCGGGCGGGCAGGTCGATCGTGGTGCCGTCCGGGCGCTTGAATTTCACGCCATTCACGTGGCCGCGGTCATCGAGCAGCGCTTCGATCGGCGAGAGGTTCTCGATGTAGCGCACGCCTTCTTCGAGGCTCTCGTGAACCTCTTCGTGGTTCAGTCGGTACGCGGGCGAGTCTTGAACCGACTTGCGGTAGACGAGCGAAACGCCGCCCCACTTTTCGATCAAGGGCTGGAGCCTCGGATCACGCGATTCGCGCGCGGCAAGATCCCGCTCCGCTTCGAGCTCCCGAGCATGTCCGAGATGAACCTGGAGGGTCTCCCACTCCTCGTCGTCGAACATTTTTCGTACCGCGCCCTCGCCCGTCTCTTGGATGAGCGTGCGAATGCGCGCGAGGGTCTTCTCGATCTGGACCGGGTAGTACGCGATGAGCTCGGTCGCCGTGTCGATCGCCGTCAGCCCGCCGCCGATGACGATCGCGGGAAGCGACACCTGCAAGTTTGCCACGGTGCTCTTTTTGTAGGCTCCCGTGAGCTGGAGGGCCATCAAGAAGTCGCTCGCCTTGCGGATGCCGCGGGAGAGGTTGTTCTTCATGTCGATGATGGTCGGACGGCCCGCACCGGCGGCGAGCGCCACGTGATCGAAGCCGAGGTCCCACGCGTCGTCGAGCGTGAGCGTCCCGCCGAACCGTACTCCGCCGTACATGCGCAGGAGCTTGTTTCGCGCGAGCGTGACGTAGAGAACGGTGAGGAAGTTTTTGTCCCAGCGGACGGTGATGCCGTACTCGGAGACGCCGCCGAAGCCGAGGAGAAGGCGCTCGTCGAGCTCGTGGTAGAGCGTGCCGAAGTCGCGAACGGGCTCCGGAACGCTGGTGGCCGAGCCGACCAAGCTCTCGGGCAAGGGCTCGAGCTTGAGACCGTCGACCGCCGTCACCGAGAAGCCCTCGCGCGTGAGGTGATGCGACAGCGTGTACCCCGCCGGCC
>JAYUKI010001168.1:0-8401 GCA_043764595.1 Myxococcales bacterium
GCCAGAGCGGGCAAGCGCTCTGCCATGGACGAGAGCACGCCGTAATAGGCAAGGAATGCCTCCCAGGCTTCGGACTCGGCTTGGGCTCCCGTGTCCTCGGCGAACTGGAGGCCTACGCGAAATTCGTCCTCGAAAGACTGGAACTGTTTGGCGAGCGCGAGGTCGTCGGCCATGCCATCGAGCGGAATGTCCTTGAGCGATACGCCGTGCTTTTTGGCTAGCTCGTGAACGCGTTGCATGTGCGTCTCGGCGCCGCGTCGCGGACGAAGCGTTCGCTTGCGCTCGTCGACGGTGAGGGTAACGCCGTACGGCTTGAGCTGCGCGATGGCGTCGTTGATGACCTTGAGAATCTGCGCGCGCTTTTGGTCGGTTAGTTGCTTGTCGCCCACCTTGTTTTCCATGTTCCCTCCTCTGGCCGTTTATCCTGGCCGTGTTCGAAACCGCGCATAACTTTATGGGCCAACGGTCGCTAGGGCCACCCCCATTTTGTGCGCCCTTGCTTGGAAAGGGCGGGCTTCGGCGCCGTAGGAGTACAGCGCAGAACGGAGACGGAGGCGCACGGGAGCGGCGTCCTGAGCGCTTCCGCCGACCGGTGCGGCGCACCTGTTCAGACGTCGAGATGGACGGAGGACCTGTGTGGACCTCGTAGACCTAAAAGCTAGGTCGCAAGGTTGACGTTCTCGCGAAATTTCCGCGACACGAACGCGAACGTCGCCCGAGTCACCGGCACCGTCCGACAGCACGAGCCGACCCAACGGCCGAAGGTCGGCCAAATTCGGCCACCTGGTGGCCAAGCAATGGCCGAAGGTCGGCTGAATTCGGCCACCCGGTGGCCAAGCAAAGGCCGAAGGTCGGCCGAATTCGGCCACTGGGTGGCCAATGAATGGCCGAAGGTCGGCCAAATTCGGCCACGTTGTGGCCAAGCAAAGGCCGAAGGTCGGCCGACTTGGGCGATCGACCGACGGAGCCTCCGGGGGAAGTTGGGGCACCACCACGTCAGTCGCGTAGAATCATGTCCGCCGCGTCGAGCCATCGCAGGAGCGTTCGCGTCGCAGGCCCTCGCCGATCGGGCTTCTCCGGCGAGCCGAGAGAGACTTTATTCCCGTTCAATGTCACCGAGCAGCCGACTCCCAGGAAAGCGGAGTATGGGCGGTTGGGTTCGGGCTCGGGGTGTTCGACCTCGGGCTCACGCATCGCGAGCACCGCGAGGCCCGTCGCCTCCTCCATCTCGCTGGGTGGGATCGTGCGAACGTAGTCCGCGAGCGGGTCGTCGAAGGCGTCGAAGTAGCCGAGCCTGTACACGTCCCCGTAGTCGTCGATCGCGAGCCCCCCATAAATGAACACGGCGCCGCCGCCCGTATAGATGCACTCGAGCACAACGCCCTTCGCCTCGGGCGGCATCGCGGGGAGCCGCCGCGACGCGTAGGCGGGAGCGCGAGCTCGGCGCGCGCATGTTCGAACGATGTGCGCGACAGAAGGGGACTGCCCGATGTCGAAATCGACGCCGACGGTGACTTTCATGCAACCCGCTTCGATGGGTGGCCTGTTCTCCTCGAACACGACGCGCCGCTGCGCATCGACCATCCAGCCCGTGAATGGCCGAATGGCCAATACGTCGCGGTACTTCGCGAGATAATCTTCGATGCCGTAGCGGAACGCCGCCTCGACGAGCGCGGGCGGGGCCGGCGAGAGCGTGATGACGACGCTCTCGACCACGCCGTAGGGCGCGCCCGCCTCCACCTTCACGTTCGCCGTGCCCTCCGCACGAAACCGACTCTCGATCGCAGGAAGCGACAGCGCGAGATCTGGCGCAGGGGTATGGGCCGGGAACTGGGGCAGCGGTCCAGGTAGACAGCCCGCCGCGCCAAGGCCCAGCCACGCCAAGGCGAAAGACGCCAGCCATGAGGGAGATCGCATACGAGAGACCGAACCACGTTTGACCCTCTCTGTCGAAGATGGCGACGAGTGGTACGTCTGGCTCCACGCAACATGTCGGGCGTGCGTTATTTGTCGGGATTCAATCCATACTTCGAATGGGCTTGCGTCGTCGATTGAATCTCGTAAGGTCAGGGCTCGGTGCTGAAAGGCACGCCAAACATTGGGCAGGGCGCGCGTGGAAACGGGCCTCGTTCGATTCATCAAGGGCGGAGAAAGCATGCGTTTCGTATGTCGATATCTTCAAAGTCCATATTCGCGTTCGGTCCTCTCTTCGTAGGCCTCCTTCCGGTCCTCGCGGGCTGCTCGATGGACGCCAGCAGCGGCAGCAGCAGCCCAAGTGAATCGCGTGGTGGGGAAGCCGTAACCGTTGCCACGCAGCAATCGGCCGTTTTGACGGGCACCCAGACCGCGCCCGAGTCGGGAAGCCGCCCCTCGGCGTGGGCAACCCCGGACATTCCCCGGTTCACGAAGCTCTTTCGTGGGCAAAAGGTGAAGATCCACCTCGAGGCCCCGGACGACGAGCTTCGCGGCCGAGACCTCCGCGTGTTCGTTTCGAGCCTGGGGTTCGACGGCTGGTCGGTTCGTCGGCAAGTGGCCACGTGGACTGTGGACGGCCCCGAATCCGAGGTGGAGCTCGACCTCGCCGATCTTCCACTGCGCCCGGTGGGCTCGGCCAGCGAAGCGCGCATCGAGGTGGAGTTTCTAAGTCCCGACGCCGAGGATGGCGAGCGAATCGTGCGCATTCCGTCCCAAGCCTTTTCGGTCGCGTTCAGCCCGGACGAATCGGAGGTGTATGTCGGGACGCAAAATGACGTCGTCTCCGTCGAGCTTGCGTCGCAGCTCGCGATCGACAATGGCACGGCCGACGTCGACGAAGTGGCCTCGCTCGTTGCGGCGGCGGGCACTCCCGGAAGCGCCCGAAAGAAGGTCATGCGTTTCGTCGAGCGAGGGCTCGGGCACCTGGCCGGCAACGTCACCGCCGACGACGGCTTCGTGTATCCCATCGAGGCGGCCCCGCGCGAAGGAATCCTCGGTTCGCCGGAGTCCCGCGGAGAGCATCCGGCGAATGGCCCAGCGGTCACGCTTCCCGGAAGCTGGGTTACGCCAAAGAACATCTTTCCGGCGACGGCGCCTCCTCCCGGCAGCCCGACCAAGCTTGCCTTCTTTTCGTGGTCGACCACGAGCTTCCGAGACTCGGACTTCGGGGAAAAGGCCTTGCCAGGTCCCAACTCCACGAATGCGCTGTTTCCGTCGCGTGGGCGATCCCCAATGTCGTACGTGCACGTCACCGGCCTCAACCGAACGAGCTCTGGCGCCGTGGATTACCAGAATGGCTACGACTACGCGCTCAACTCCGCCGGCTTCCTCGTAGAAGAATCGCGTCCGGCCAAAATGGTCCTGGTGTTTCGACACACGGACATCGGAGACGCAACGCGGCACGTGTTCGTCGATGGGACGAGCTTCGGAGAAGCGAACGGTGGGCTCGTCGATCTTCAGGAGCTCGATTTGCGCACGACGGACCCGGTGCACGTCACCATGGTCCGCGAGACACCCGCTTCACGCGCCGGAGCGGTGGTGAGCACACTGCTCACGACGCCAAGCCTCAGCGTTCCCGCAGTGGTCCGCGTTCACGCGGGAACGGGATGCTCTGGAACTGGCCTTACCGCAGAGGACCCCGCTACTGGGGCCCAGGTCGCAGCGGAGGCCTGCGTCAGTGGCGGTGAGGTCTTCCTTGGACGCAACATTCGTCAAGACGAGACAGGCAAGCGTTTCCTCGCCCCGGGCGACACCACGGAGGAAAAGTACGTGGTCGCCCACGAGCTCGGTCACGCGCTGGACATCCTCACGCATGGAGCCTCCGCGGGCGGCGTGGCCTACACGAGCACCACGTGGGACGGCGCGCTTTGCTCGTGCGACCACGTGCGTGGCGCGAACTCGCTCCATTGCCTGCAGAGCAAGATGAACCAAGCCGGAGGATACCTCGAAGGATTCGCGCACTTCGTGGCCACGGCGGTCATGAACCCAAACACGAAGCGTGACGTGCCATTCGTGTACTACAAAGAGGTCCTTCGTCCGCACTGGAACCCCATGGTGAGCGGCAACGTGAAGGTCTTTCCCCCGGTCCGGGTGAAGGCCGGCGAGCCGGTCGCGTGGCTGAAGAACCGCTGCACCAAAGGCGTGGAAGCCGATCGTTCCACCGAATACGACTGGATGACCTTCCTCTGGGGCATCCACCAGCGTGAAACCGCGGGCTCGATCGACTATGCTACCTGGATGAGCATCGTGCGGGACGGCTGGTGCAACGGAACGAACTGCACCGGAGGCGGAACCTTGAGCTGGCGTCCGGTTCGAGCCAACGCGTTCGCGCGATTTGGATACAATCAAATGAACCCACGTATGCGTCGGATGGACGATTTGGGCCGCGACAGCGCCGTGGACCATTGACATGAAGCCCACTGCATTCATCGGAATTGCGGTGGGATCGCTCGGCCTTCTCCTGTGGTGCTGCACCACGGGAGAGGGGCCCGGCGCCTCCCCGGTCATCGCCACACCCGACGCCACGTCCGCGGCGGACGTCGAGGCAACACGAGTGGAAGCGGGGGCCGAAACTTCAGGAATCCCTGGATATCGCATTCCGGACCCCAATCCCTACGACAGCCCGACGTGCCACCACCCGGCGCTGATACCGCGCTGCGACGAGCGCTGGTGCACGTTGCCCAAGGGATGTTTCCTCATGGGCGCACCGGAAACGGAGAAACGAAGGTCGAAGTTTGGCGAGGAACAGCGGGAGGTTTCGTTCACGCACGATCTCCTGATCGGGAAGTACGAGACGACGCAGGCCGAATGGAAGGCGTCGGGGCTACCGAACGGAAGTCGAACGGATCCCGATCCCGAGCTCGTGAGCGACTGTCTCGAAGACCGGTGCCCGGTGGGCAACGTCTCGTGGTTCGATACGTGGATCTACGCCAACGTTTTGAACGACCGAGAGGGTCTCGAGCGCTGCGCGGAGCCCCGAGAGTGCACGGGGACGCCCGGCGGCGGGCTTCACTGCAAGCGCATCGAGCAGCTTGTGACTGACCTTTACGCTTGCAAAGGGTACCGCCTTCCAACGCGAGCCGAATACGAATATGCCGCGCGAGGTGGAACGCTGATGGAGTTTTACTCCGGTTCGATGACGGGAATCGGGGAAGGCCCAGAATACCACCTTCGGGAGGTGGCGTGGTTTACGGACAACAGCGGACATCGGACCCATCCGGTAGGTCAGAAGCTTCCGAATCACTGGGGGCTCTTCGACATTCTCGGAAATGCCGGAGAGTGGACGACCCAAGAGGGGTACGGACTTGCCAATCCGGAAGGCTCCCTTGTCGATTGGCGAGGGGTGCTCGATCCTACGGATACGTCGGCTCTGATTCGCGGCGGATTTGCGAACGCTCAGCCGTGGGAGATTCGAGCGGGAGCGCGTTCGCTTGCTGGAATTCGCAGCGGAGAGAGTCCCGGCCTTGGATTCCGGCTCGTTCGATCTCTCCCAAACGTGCTCGATTCAGGACTTCCCGATGGCGGGACGGATTGAGGGACACGTGAAAGCACCCGCGTCCCGTCGAAAGGGAGCTTCGGACATGAAATCCACAGCATTCATCGGAATTGCGGTGGGATCGCTCGGCCTTCTCCTGTGGTGCTGCACCACGGGAGAGGGGCCCGGCCCCTCCCCGGTCATTGTCAGTCCCGAGGCCTCAGCTACGGCGGACGTCGAGGCAACGCGAGTGGAAGCGGGGCCCGACACCTCAGGAATCCCTGGGTATCGTATTCCAGACCCAAATCCCTACGACAGCCCGACGTGCCACCACCCGGCGCTGATACCGCGCTGCGACGAGCGCTGGTGCACGTTGCCCAAAGGGTGTTTCCTCATGGGCGCCCCCGAAACGGAGAAACGAAGGTCGAAGTTTGGCGAGGAACAGCGTGAGGTTTCGTTCACGCACGATCTCCTGATCGGGAAGTTCGAGACGACGCAAGCCGAATGGAAGGCGTCAGGCCTGCCAAACGGAAGTCGAACGGACCCCGACCCGGAGCTCGTGAGCGATTGCCTGGAAGACCGGTGTCCGGTCGGCAACGTCTCGTGGTTCGACACGTGGATCTACGCGAACGTGTTGAACGACCGAGAGGGGCTCGAGCACTGCGCGGAGCCGCGCCAGTGCATGGGGACGCCTGGCGGCGGGCTTCACTGCACGCGCATCGAGCAGCTTGTGCCCGACCTTTATGCCTGCAAAGGGTACCGGCTCCCGACGCGAGCCGAGTACGAATATGCCGCGCGTGGTGGAACGCTGATGGAGTTTTACTCCGGTCCGATGACGGGAATCGGGGAAGGCCCGGAGTACCACCTTCGGGAAGTGGCCTGGTTTACGGAGAACAGTGGGCATCGGACCCATCCGGTGGGTCAGAAACTTCCGAATCACTGGGGGCTCTTCGACATTCTCGGAAATGCAGGAGAGTGGACGACCCAAGAGGGGTACGGACTCGCCAATCCAGAAGGCCCGCTCGTCGACTGGCGAGGGGTGCTCGACCCCACGGACACGTCGGCGCTGATTCGTGGTGGATTCGGAAACGCGCCACCTTGGGGCGTCCGAGCGGGAGCGCGTTCGCTCGCTGGAATTCGGAGCGGAGAGAGCCCCGGCCTTGGATTCCGGCTCGTTCGATCTCTCCCAAACGTGCTCGATTCAGGACTTCCCGACGCCGGGACGGATTGAGGCTCCGGGCGCGCCTGCAGGAACCGACGTCTCTGGAAGCCGAGGCGGGGCTCCAACCCCCAGCTTCAGCGTCCATGCCCGAGGCGTGTACGTGACTGCCCGAGGCTGAACGCAGCAAAAAGAACCCACCTCGAAGAAAAGTGGATCCTCCACGCAACGATTCCGCTCCCCCCGTCGAGAGACACTTGCGGACACGATACGGCTGCCAGAACCGCGCTGTCGCCCGGCCTCCGGTTCCCTTCCACCTGCCGTGTCGTGCTCCGCTTCTCTACTTCGACGTAGTGCCTATTCCTCGGCCGCGATGGCCACATCCCCTTCACGCTCGTCCTCTGCGAGCTTTCGCAAGAGACGCTCTCCGGTCGACGTGATTTCGTCGAGCAAGCCTCGGCCGCGCACCTCGGCGCGCTCGAGCCACTTCTCGGCCCAGATGCGGCGCTCGGGGTGCTCTTTGGCTTGGTCCACCAGGATTTCGGCGATGGCTTCTTCCGCCAAGATGCGCGTGAAACGCTCGGCGTGGAGCATGGCAAACGCGAAGTCGCGTTTGGGGTCCCAGTCCTTCGCGAAGGCCTTGGGCCACGAGGTCATGGGCTTTTGCGCCAGCGACTTCAGCTTTCCTGCCGCGGTCTTACGCATCAAAAACTGCGTCGCCGAGAGGGCATTCAGGTTCACCCTGGCGAGCGCTCGCTCGAGAGGATCCCTCGACGAAAGCGAGCGCACACGGGCGTCCGCCATGCGCTTCACGAAGAGCTGCGGCTTTGCGATGACCCCCATGAGGGTGTCTTTCATGGCCATGAGCGACTGAATTTGGCTCGTGCCCTCGTAAATGGGCAGGACGAGCGCATCCCGCAGGAGCTTCTCTACCGGGTAGTCGCGGGTGTAGCCGGAGCCACCGTGGATTTGCACGGCGCGACGCGCAATCTCGACCGACTTTTCCGTGGCGAGGTACTTGAGGAGTGGCGTGTACCTGCGGGAGAGCCTTTGATGGCGCAAAAGCTCCTTGGCCACTCGAGCCTTTTCTTCGGGCGCCGCGTCGAGTGCCGCGGAGAAAATGCCGAGCTTCTGGGCACTCTCTTCGTGGTACGCGGAGCGCACGGCGAGCGCGCGGAGCGCCACGAGATCGAGCTCCATTTCGTCGAGCATGTCGGCGATCATCTCGTGTCGGGCAATGGGCTTTCCCATCGAACGACGCACTTCGGCGTATTCCTTCGCGGCGCGGTACGCGGCTTCGCCGAGTCCGATGCTCTCGAAAGCCACGCCGACGCGTGCGTTGTTCATGAGAATGAGCATGTAGCGAAAGCCGTCGCCGCGTTTGCCGATGAGCTCGGCCGGAACACGATCGAAGGAGAGCGCCGCAGTCACCGACCCATGATGCCCGAGCTTTTCCTCGAAGCGATCGAGCGTGACATAGCGCTTCTTCTCGCCATTGGGGAGATCGTCGTACGCCTTCACGAGGAACATGCTGAGCCCTGCCAAACCGGCAAAGGGGTCGTTCGGATCTTTGGCTTCTTCGGTTCGGGCAATCACGAAGTGCCACTTTCCATGGCCCGACGTAATGAAGATCTTCTGTCCGCTGATGCGCCAGGTTCCGTCGGGATCCTGTTCGGCCTTCGTGCGGAGCTGCGCCATGTCGCTGCCGGCGTTCGGCTCGGTGATGTCCATGCAGCCCCACGCGTCGCCGCGCGCGATCTCTTCCATCATCGACGAAAAGCGGGTCTTTTCGA
>JAYUKI010001169.1:0-2491 GCA_043764595.1 Myxococcales bacterium
GCCGTCGCGCCCCGGGGTGAAATTAAACGACCAGATACGCACGTAGACGCAGCAAGCGCGTGATTTTCGGACCCGGGTTCGATTCCCGGCGCCTCCACCCAAGTCGGTCATCGCCGACCCTGTACTTTGCATAGCCTCCGTACAGGGTTGTCGATTCCCGGCCGCAGTGCTCGAGGGCGGACCACACGGTCCGCCCTTTCGCTTTTTCTCCGCCCTTTCCCAACCCGGACCTTCGCGTACGGCATTGGTCGGATTCCGCCACGCCTCCATTCCAGGGCAGACGCACGGTTCGCTTTTTCGCCGCTCCGACTCCGTCCGTTAGACGTGGATGATGTCAGCCCTTCAGCGACCACACGATGGCGAGCACGTCCTTGCGGGTCTGTCGTCGACGCCCACGTTCTCGAGCGGGGCCACGGTGCGGACACGTTCATACGCACCCTGTCGTTTCTGTTTCGACCGCCACGGACTACGACAGAGTGCGAGCACTCCCAGCGGGATTCTGAGCGCTGGGGAGCTTCTTTTCCGGAAAGCGTTGGCACGGTCGGATCTTGAACTGGCCATTTGGACGTCCGATACGAGGCACCAAACTCACCATTTCAGGATTCGTACGGGGACGCGCACTCCGTCGCGAAGAGCGAAGACGCGTTGCAGCTCCAGGCCGCCCGGCATGCATCCCGGCTTTCCATGGTCCGCTCAGGCGCTCGTCGCGCGGATCGACGCTCATGTAGCCTCCCTTTGCACACCATTCGAGAAAGATGCCGAGGTTGTCCTCGACGATCTCGACGTCCGCAAAAAAGAGCGTGTTGCCTTGCAGTCTGCCCTCGAAGCGGAGACGCCCCCAATAGGCATGGTCGACCGTCACGATTCGCGTTTCCCCCGTCACGCGATCGCCCTGCTGCACGAGATCCAACGTCACGTCGTAAACCTCGTACGGCCCATTCGGTTGCCTCATCGCGCCGATCCACATTCCGGTGAGGTCGAAGCCCTGGAGCGACAGCGGCGCGAGCTCCACATGCTCGGGCAAGCGGCTCGTGTTCATCGAGGCGCTTCGAACGACGTGGGTGGCGCCGGTGCATTCTCCCTCGACGTCGCGCGCAGTGACGGTCCGCGACTCGAGCTCGACACGGCGTCCTTCTCGACGGACGTTTGCCTTCGCATGGCACCGAGGGAGCACGTCCACCCGGCAGCCGAGCGCACTCACCACGGGGAGCTCGCCGCGATCGAGCGCGCGCTCGAACGCTTCGCGGCTCACGGCATTCCAGTGGGAGCTGTCGTGGGGATCGAGCATCGATTCGATCGCGCAAGTCGCCTCTGGTGTCTCCGAGCGCCAGGTTCTTTCGGGCAACGTGCCTCGGTTTGGTAGGCACCCAATCATGTCGAGCGAGAGGACCATCAAGGCAAGAGTCATCAAAGGACGCATCATGAAGGACAGGAGCTGCAACGCCCACACCACCGGAATTTCCCGAACATTTTTCGAATTTGGCGCCCAGCGAGCGCGGAGACGTGTGCAATCGACTGCACATGCAGCGACGTGGCTGACCTGCTCGGTCGAGGTGCACGAGCCATCCGTGCGAACCGACGAGCGCTCGTGGAAATGGCTGCGGTGCGAGGGGCCTCCGCCTGCGATGGGATCGCCAGATGTCCGAGTTCGCGCCGGGGCCTGGACTAGGATGGTGCCCATGGACGCGCATGGTGTGGCTCGGCTCGCGGAGCTCGTGGACAAGGGTGAAGAGCTCACGGAGAAGCGATCCCTCCTCGAGGCACGTGAGGTGCTCGAGGAGGCCGTGGCGCTGGCGGAGCAGCTGCATGGCCCCGAGGCGCTCGAGGTCGCCGCGGTCCTCGGGCTACTCCGTCGTGCGATGGCACTTCCGCGAGCGGGTGAGCACGATCCCGAGGTGTTCGCGCTCGGCGAGCGCATGTACCTCATCTACGAACGTGCCTACGGGACGGACGATCGCCGAATGCACCATCCGATGGGGGACTACGCGTTGAGTCTCGAGGTGGCAGGACGGAGCGAGGAGGCGCTTCGCCTGTATGCGCGTGCGGTCGAGCTCGCCGAGCCGCTCGAGAAAGGGGATATCGTCTTGCTGTATTGTCATGCACGTGCGCTCGCGGAAGCGCAGCAAACCGAAGCCGCTCTCAGAGTCGTCGACCGGATGCTCGAGGTCGAGGCGATGGAGGTGCCAGGGTGGGAGTCGTGCAGGACCTTTTGCCAACTCGCCATTCTCGCGCTGGAGCAGTTTTCCACTCCGGACGGGCAGCAAGCGCAGTCGATATTGAAGTACGTGGACCAGGCGCTCGCGAGCGACTGGAGGGACCAACGCGGGGAAATGTTGGCCGCACGGGAGCGGCTAGTGCGACTCTCGGGGTAAGAGGCAGCGGCTGAAGCCAGGCGCTAAATCAGCGGCCAGGATCCTCGATCAGCGCCACAAAATAGATGGAAATAAGCGAGCTCGCTCCGGGTTCTGGAATTGCCAAACACCAGACACCA
>JAYUKI010001170.1:0-2491 GCA_043764595.1 Myxococcales bacterium
CGAAGCACGGGCTCGGGGGCCAACTCGCCGAAGTCCTCGGGATCCAAGGCGTTGTGGACGACACGGACCTTCTCCGGGCAGTGTGGAAAGAGGGCGGCCGACGCCTTCGACACACATACGATGCGGGCCACTCCCGGCGAGGCCGCGAGGCGGTCGTGGACGCTCGCGAGCGCCTTCGGAACCGACGTGTACCGCACGTGCCAAATGGCGGGCACGCCCGAGAGCTTTGCCGCGGCGCCCCCGAAGAAGTCCGCGTTCGTACCATTGCAATAAAGAAGGTCGTAGTTCCCAGCCTTGAGCCTTCGCGCGAGGTTCAACACCGAGTACGCCCCCCGACCGACGTTCCCCAAGAGCCTGCGGCCCTTCGTCAGCGGATTGGCTTCGAAGTCGCTGCGCTCCATCGCGCGGGACCAGGGCTCGACCGGGTTCTCGACGAGCGTCTCGTCGAAGAAGAGCTCCTCCGTCACCTTTTCGCGCTCGTAGAGCTCCGACAAGACGCCCGGACGAGGCAAAAGCACGGCGCGGTGGATGCGGCGAGGGTCCAAAAACTTGAGGATGTAAAAGAGGCTTCGACCTGGCCCGCCGTTGCGGGACGTGTCGTTCAAGAAAAGAACGCGGAGCTTCGCCATAGGAACGCGAGACCCTTAGCAAATCGGGCCGCTTTGGAGAACCTGGCCTCGTGCATCCGAGCGCGGAAGGAGGCGATGGTGGGCTCAGCGCCGAAAAGTCAGGCCATCCGTCATTCAAAGCGCTCGATTCACCCGGTTCGCAGGGGCGCCGGCAGAAAATCCCGACTAGGTTCGGCGACGTGTTTTCCGTCTTGCTCCGAGCACGTCTCGAAGGCTCCGACGCCGACGCCTACGACTCGTTCGTAGCGGCCGCGAGCGACGGCAGCTTCGCCCAGCTTCGCGACTACGGCACCCTTGCCACAAGCGACCGGCCGTTCTCTGCGAGCTATTTTTTGGCGCGTGAGGGAGACAAGGTCGTGGGGACGGCGCTCGTGCTCCGCTCTCGGCTCGGGCCGTTGCCGCTCCCGTTCGCCCAAGTCGAGCGGGGTCCAGTGGTCGACCACGTCTCGCGCTTCCCTGCAGTTCTACAGGCCTTGCGGCGCGCGCTGCGCCTCCGTGGCATCGCAAGGCTCGTGGTGATGCCGTACTTCGCCGGAGACCTCGCGGCACGCGCCGAGGCCATGCTCCGTGACCAACGTTTTCGACCCGACGACGATCCGAAGGGCTCGCACGTACGCACCCTCCGCATGCCGATCGACGCGCCAAAAGAGGCCGACGTCTACGAAGGAAGCGGGCGGAAGACCCTGCGCTACGAGCTCAAACAGGCCAAAAAGCTCGGTGTCGTGACGACTCGGGTCCGTGGACGCGAGTCCCGGGCGCTCGTAGAGCTTCTGAACGAAACGATGACGGCGCAGGGCATGCGGGGCAAGGACCCGCGCTTTGGCCAGGCCCTCGACAACGTCACGCGCGCGTCCGAGCGCATCGCGTGCTTCGTCTCGCGCGACTCCGAGCGCGACCTGGGAGCCGTCCTCGTGGCACGAACCAACACGCGCCTTCACCTCGTCCTCGGGGCCACGTCGAACGCGAAACGCCCTTTCTCGAAGATGAGCCCTCCGCTCGAAGCGGCCATCGCCTGGGCCCGCACCTACGGAGCGAAGGAGCTCGACCTCGGGGGCATCCCCCGCGAAGGCGACACGGACGAAAAACGCTTGCGAATCGCGGCCTTCAAGTACGGCTTCTCCAAAGACGAAGTGAGTCTCGCGCGCGAGCACGTTCGCTGGGTCTAGGACCGACTCGTGACAAGGCACCGAACCGGTATCGTGGCCTCGTGAGCCTCACGCGCATCCACGATCCCTCGCGACGGCTTTGGATAGGCTCGGCAGCCACGGCGCTTTTCGTGCTGCTGCTCGCGGCCGCAGACGCGCTGACCCGTGGGCTCGTCTCTTTGCCTGCCCTCGTGCCTCCTTTCGGAGCCAGCGTGCTCATCGTATTTTTCACGCCCGAGAGCCCCTTCGGTCGCCCTCGGAACGTGCTTCTCGGACAGACCTTGTCGGCCTTTGCCGCGAGCGCGGTGCTCTTTCTTTTGCCCCACGCGCCGATTGGGATTCAAGCCGCGCTCGCCGTCACCTCGGCGGGTCTTCTCATGCACGCCACGAAGAGCTTCCATCCCCCGGGAGGCGCGACGGCCCTTCTCGCCGTGGTGCTGCCGCACAAGCTGGGCTTCGCGATGGTCCTCTGTCCGATGCTCGTCGGGGCCGTGATTCTGGTGGCCGTTCGTTTTGCTTGCGACCGCGCCATCGCGTGGTCGCTTGGGCCGATCGAAGCTCGGGAGCCAAGGATCGAGCCCAGTCCGGACTGACGGGTTCGTTCGGCAATGCAACAAAAGCAGAAAGGGCCCCGCGCAAATGCGGGACCCTGCCATTTGTCCAGAAGCGTCGAGAAGCGTCGACTACTTCTTGTCTTTCTCTTCGCCGGTCTTCTTC
>JAYUKI010001171.1:0-8390 GCA_043764595.1 Myxococcales bacterium
CGGTTGCGCCAAGCAGGGTCGCGCCTGCCGCCGAAGCGACGAGGAGAGCGGCGATGGAGAGGGGGAGCTTTGTCACGGCGGGCCCAACATGATGCGAGAGATGGCGATTGGCCAGAAAATTGGGCCGATTGTGGTACCGACCCGGCATGCCTCACGAACGCTCGGAGCGGAGTAGCGGAGTCCCGCGCGCTTTGCACGAGGGGAGCGAGCAGGCCGAGCCCGGCGTGCCCCTTCGGACCCTGGAGGAGAATCGCCGGTTTCTGGAGACGCACACCGTGCTTGCGCCAGTCCCGCTCGTTCCCGAGATTTCGGTCCGGGTCGCGAGCGAGGTCACTCCGCTTTGGCAGGCGACCGAGGCCTGGCTCGCGTGTCGGGGAATCGAGCCGCCGTTCTGGGCGTTTCCGTGGGCCGGGGGACAAGCCCTCGCACGCTACGTGCTCGACGCACCCGAGACGGTTCGTGGGCTCCGGGTGCTGGATTTTGCCTGCGGAGGTGGGCTCGTGGGGCTCGCCGCGGTGCGCGCGGGGGCCGCGGAGGTCGCTTCGGTCGACACCGATCCGCTCGCGGCGGTGGCGGCGACCATGAACGCCGAAAGTGCCTTGGCCGCGCTCGACGTCCATGTGGGGGATTGGGTCGGCCGTGATCTCCGTCGCGAAGGCTTCGACGTGCTGCTCGCGGGCGACGTGTTTTACGACGCGACCGCAGCGCCACGCTTCGTCGCCTGGTTTCGCGAGCTCGCAAGGTGTGGCGTGCGTGTCTTGGCCGGAGATCCGGGCCGAACCTACGTGCCTACCGTTCGGGTGCTGGTGCGCCGCGTGGTGGACGTGGCCGTCCCCGAGGGCCTCGAGGGCAAGCACACTCTGGAAGCGCGTGTGCTCGAAGTGCTCGAATAGATTCTATTTTTTGCACTCTCCCAGGCAGACCTTGCAGTCCCCGGTGGGCGCGCTGGTCACCGTGGGCGAGTTGCCGGTCTGGCGTCGCACGGTGCCCTTGGCGTTCTCGAGGCAGCGGGCCGAGCAATCGGTCGAGTCGGCGCAGTCGATGTCGCAGGTGGCTCCCTTGCCGCACTGGGCGTTGCACGACTGCCCCTTCGGACAGGTCATGATGCAGGTGCGCCCTTCCGGGCACTCGCAGCTCGTCGACGTGCACGCAATCGTGATGGTGCCCGCGTCCGGTTGGTCGGGCACGACCACGGTGTCTCCACAGGCGGACAGGGCAGTCAACGAAGTGCTGAGGGAAACCGCAAAGAAGGCGCGACCGAACGACATCTGGGCCCTTCTAGTGGCAAGCCCAGACGACTTCAATCGATTCGGCCCGAGTCGACGACCGGTCGCTCGCCGGAGGAATTTTCCGTCGCGACGAACCGTCAGAGCCGAGCGACCCAGCCGAGGAACGTGCTCTCCATCTCGAGGGGCGTCCGACCCACGACCTTCTTGAAGCTCTGCTCGCCGCTCGGGTCCTCGGTTCGGGCGTCACGGTAGGCGTGGTAAAATTCCCAGAGCTTTCCTCGCTCGTCGAGCCATTGGCAGAAGTACCGCGCGAGCGAGTAGTGAAGGGACTCGTCGTCGTCGCGAAACGTGGCGTCGCTCATCCCGAACAGCGTGTGTGGCAACGCTTTCGCGCGCTCGCCCGAGCCCAGTGCGGCGCGCAGTCGGGGCAGACGCCAGTTCTTCACGCCATGGATTTCGCCAGGCTTCGGCAAGGAAGGCGCCTCGAAAATCGACGCAATGCCTTCGTTGAGCCAGGTCGGAGCGCGTGGAAAATCGGCCTCGACGAGCGGGTGCACGAGCTCGTGGGTCAGCGTGCCGATCCCGAGCCCTGCGTTCATCACCATCCAGCGCTCGCTCGGCCAGTAGAATCCGTAGACCGAGATGCATGGCTCTCCGAGAGCCGTCTTGCAGAACGCGCCATACGTGGCCGCGTCGCCGAAGAGGTAGACCGTGATGGCTTCGCTCGGTTTTTTGTCGAACCGGCCGTTGTAGAAAGCCGTAAGGGCGCGCGAGACCAAGTCGCGGCTTGCGGCAAACGAGGGTCCGGTGAAACCTCGAGCACCCACGAGGACGAACACGTCTCCGACGACGGCCGTCTCGGCGCCACGTCCGAGGCGTTTTTTTGCGTCGGAATCGCGTCCGAGCAAGTCCTTTGCGAGGTCGTAGGGGGCTTTGCTCGGCAAGGGCTCGTTCGTGCTCGCCATTGGAAAGACCAGCCCGGCGTCCGGGGCTTGTGCGACCGGAGCCGGCATGAGCGCCGAAGCACTCGGGACGGCCACGCTTGCGCGGGACGCAGGCTTGTCGAGCGGCCCGCTCGCGCAACCCACGAGGGCGGCCGAGGCGAGGAGACAGTTGGCGAAGAGACGTGCCGTTTTACGCGCGGTGTTCGTGCTCACGAACGTACGTCGTGTGGCGCGCAAGCTTCGTGACGCCCGGACGTGCGATTCTTTCGGTCCAAGGGACGAACCCTTCGGCGGCTCACGGCCGCGCCACGGCAGGCCGCAGATCGGATGGCGGGTTGAACTCGGCCGGGGCCCCTTCGAGGCTCCTTTTTACGACTTGTTCCCAGTACCGCTGCCCCGCCGCCTCGGCTGCGGCGCGGCGTTTCGAGGAGAAGCGCATCACGAGGTCGTGCACTTTCGTCGCACCACGCACGAACGGCAAGAGGCGCGCATACCCGTTCTTTTCGAGCTTTAGCTGGTCGCTCAGGTCCTCGCCCAGCAACATGCGCGTGACCGCGGTCCCGAAGGCCGCCCGCGACGGGCCCGAGAGCTTCTCGATGTCGGTTCGGGCCGTCTCGATGGGGGTTCGTAGAAGGGCGTGGGTGAGCTTCCGAGCGTCTTCGTCGGGGGGCTCCTGCGTGGCCGCGATCACTTCGGCGAGCGCCAAAGCGTCGGCTTCGCAGGTGGGAAGGATCTCTTCGTCGACCCCCATGAGTCGTCCGATGACGCGCCAAAGGTGAAGATAGTCGTCCGCCGCCTCGCGCGAGACATCGGCGCCGAGGGTGCGAAGCCCATCGATGACGGCGATGGAAAAGAGCAGCGTGGTCCCAGCCATGTCGTGCTGGTTTATCGGGCGCCCCCAAGAGGCTTCGTTCCAGCGGCCGGAGCGCTCGATCATGCGCCGGACCTGAGCGTGCATGTATCGGACTTTCAACGTGATTTGGTAGCCGTCACCCCGAACGTTCATTCCGTTCGGCTCCGTGATCGCCTGCACGAAGCGGCTCGTTTCGGCGAGGCGCCGCGGGGCTTGCTGTTCGAGGCGGCCGGACAACACGAGGGGCTTGTTTCCGGCGGGCGACATGTACCCGAGCACGAGCGAGCGGCCTCCGAGGACGATGCCCGCGAGGACGCCGTAGCGAAGGAAGAGCCGTCGTCCGCGCTCCATGCGAATCGGATCGACCCAGGCGGGCACGCGCTCGGCTTCCTGGAAAAATGCTCGGAACGCCTCGGGAGCTTCGGGAACGCTCTCGATGCCGTGGGATGCTGCACGGGAAAAGTAGCGGAATCCGAGCCGTGGCTCGAGCTCGGCCGCCGCGTTCACGACGGCGTCGGCGAGCGGATCTCCGCGCAGAAGAAATGGACCGAGGCGATCGACGCGTGCACCGAATTGCGCGCGTGCTGCGTCGATGCCGACAAAACGAGAAGGGAACGTCACAATCTCAATGTAGGGCGGAGGTGCGTCGAGGCCAACGGGCCGTTCGGTTCGGCGTCGCCCGTCACCGTACGGACCCGCACGTCACTTCGGAACGGCAAATGGCACGAAGAAATCGTAGGCAACCGCGATGGAACGGCCCTCGAATGGACCCATGTCGGCGTTCTTCAGCTTGGCCAGCACACAGGCCCCTTCGGGCGCCGTGCGGAAGGGTGGGCCAAGGGCGACTTCGGTCACCTTGCCGTCGTTGCCGAACTTGACCGTCGCGCCGCCGGTGCCCCAAAGGCCCTTCTTTTCGAAGCGGCACGAGTTGAGGTCCTTGCCGACGCGGTCGAGGGCCGCCTTCGCAGCTCGCTGTTGGAACCGTGGCGCAAGAGCGCCTGGGGTTGCGACGGGCGCGACGGGCGCGACGGGCGCGACGGGCGCGACGGACGGCGCCGTCGGGAGGGAAGTCGAGGATACAGAAGGAGCGGCCGTGGCCGGTGGGTGATCGAGCGCTTTGAGAGAAGGATTCGTCGTCCAAGGCGCCGTGGGCTCGCCGGCCGTGACTCCGCTGGACGGAGCAGGTTTCGAGACGGAGCGGATGAACGCCACCGCTCCGAGTCCCACCAGCACACAGGCTGCCGCCCCCAGGAGGGCCGGCTTGAGCAACCTTTTTTGAGGCGCGTCGGCCTGCTTCGTTGGGACGGTTTCGGTGCGAAGCCGTGGGGTAGGAGGTGCTGGATCGCTCAGCGCCGAGAGCTCGGCTTGGCGACGGATTTCCAGCGCGAGCTCTCGGGTGAAATCGGACGCGAGCGGCGTTGGAACAGTCTCCTTGGCGCGCCGCTTGATCTGCTCGGCGATCGGCACCGTGGGTTCGTCGCTCGCGATGGTAGGAACGATGGGCGCTCGCGGTACCGACGGAAGCTCGGAGGTGATCGGGCTCACGTCGAGACCATCGAGCGACGCAAAGTTTTGGGGACCGGTGTCCGACGACGGCTCGCGCCTCGCGGAATCGGGGAGGAGGGGCGGCGCTGGAATCGTTGGGAAGCTCGAGGTATCGGCTTCGTCCTTGTCGTTTCGTCGTGCGGGCGCGTCCCTGAGCTTGGCGTTGGGAGGGAGCTCGGATGGGGCGCCCACGGGAGGCCTCGAGCTCCTGCGGGGCCGGAACGGCGGCGGCCGGGACGAGCGCCGCACCGAAAAAAGCGAGGTGAACCCGGGTGCAACGGGTCTCGGGCCTCCCGGCGCCATCGACTGCAACGAGCGAACGGGGGGCGGGCTGTCGCTCGAAAGCGACGGCGGAGCGATGGTGGCGAAGTCGACGGCGCCCGCAGGGGGTTGCGACGCGAGCTCGGGGGCGGGCTCGGCGAGCTCGGAAAAGGACTCGGCGGTGGGCGAGGCCACGGACGCCGTCGCCAACGCCGGAGCCTCGGGAGCTTCGGGAGCTTCGGGCAAATCCGGCCAATCGAGGTCGAGATCGGCGTCCGAATCGGGGGCGCTCGACTTCGCCGAGGCTTCGGTCGCTCGTTCGACCGCAGACGGTTGCCCTTCGCCCAAAGGCGGGCCTTTCGGGGCGACTCCAGGCTGGGCCGGTGTGAAGCCGGACGGGATGCTCACGCGGGCCGTGGGAGTCTCTTCGAATCGGCCGTCCCGGACCTCGCGCGTCTTCTGGCTCCACCTTCGGAGGCGCTCACCAATCGCGTTTCCGCGGCGCTTGTTCGGGTTCGCGAGGGCCGGTCGGATGCGGAGCCCGCGCACCGTGGCTTCGGCCTCTCGAAGTGCGGCCCACAGAATACGAGCGTCGGCGTAGCGTGCCGCCGGATCGAGAGACAGTGCACGCACGAAGACCTTCTCGACGGCGTCCGGCAGCGTGAGCCCGTGCGCGCGTGGCGACGGTCGCGCGTCGCGGTCGAGGACCTGCAAAACGGCTTTCTGAACGTCGGGTTCGTCGACGACGGGGCGGTCCGTCAAGATCTCGAGCAGAAGCAGCGCGAGCGTGTAGACGTCGGTGGCCGGACCGACATCGCCGACGGTACGAAGAAGCTGCTCGGGGGCGGCATAACCCGGCGAAAGGATTTGAGCCCGAATCCCGGGGAGGTCGGCGTGGGCCTGATCGACGGCCCTGCCGACGCCGAAATCGAGGATTTTCGAGCGGACCTTTCCCTCGGACACGGCCAGGAAGATGTTGCTCGGCCGGAGCGAAAGATGGGAAATCTTGCGATCGTGGGCGTAGGCGAGGCCGTCTGCGACGTGGTCGAGCATCGCGAGCGCGGTCGCGAGCGTGCGGGGCGTCGGCTTCGGGGAAGGGGCTTCGTCCTCTGGAGACGGACGTCGTCGCGCCAAGTCGCGCGCGAGCGATTCACCCTCGAACCACTCGCGAACCAAGTACGGCAGGGTCGCGCCGGTCCTTGGTGCAAGGGTGCTTCCGCTCGCGAGGGTCTGGGCGATGTTGAGGTTGCCTCGTGCGAGGTCGTAGTGAAGTCGGCACCCTTGCTGGAAATTCTCGACGATTGGACGCGAGAAGTCCGAGTCGAGCGTGGTTGGCAGAGAGAGGAACTTGATCGCCACGTGGGCGTCGACGTCGACGTGTCGACCCCGATAGACGACGCTGAGCAAGCCCTCCCCCGCAAAGGCCTCGATGCGAAAGTGCTCGCCGAGGACGTCACCGACCAGATCGAGGGGATCGTCGTCCATCCGGGATGGATTGTGCACGCATCCTTCCTTCATGCAAAAGAACCATCTGCACGCGGACTTCCGTGACCGAAGAGCACCGAATAGGTTGACTCTCGCCGCCTTCTGCGGAGGTGCCACCGCGCGTCTTGCTCACCCCTCCGGCGATGGGAGGGCGACGACAAATCTGCGTATTTGGGGCGAAATTCTCGAAGGCCTCGGTCCGTCGACCGAGTCGGCGCTCTACGTCGACGCGGGCACGAGCTCGATCTCCGTAATTTCGGCAGGTGCACCTACCCGCATCGGCGGGCCCCAGTAGCCCGTTCCTCGGCTCACATACACTTGGGTGCCTTCGTGCTGGTAAAGGCCCGCGACGAAGCTCTGCTGGAGCTTGACGACGTGGTTCCAGGGCACCATCTGGCCTCCGTGCGTGTGGCCGGACAGAACGAGCCCCACTCCGTGGAGGGCGGCCTCGAGGGTCGCACGGGGTTGGTGCGCGAGCAGCACCAGGGCACGTTTCGGGTCGCGGCCGGCCACGGCCTTCGGGATGTCCTGACCGTGGCCCCGGCCGAACGTGTGCGACGAATGATCGTCGACCCCGGCGAGATCGAACCCTCCCTCGCCTCCGAGGGCCACGCGCTCGTTTCGTAGCACGCGAATTTTCAGGGACGAAAGGTGCGCGAGCCATGCGTCGGCGCCCGAGTAATATTCGTGGTTTCCAGTGACGAAAAAGACACCGTCTTTGGCGATCAGGTCGGCGAGTGGAGCGACGTGCTTTCGGAGCTCGGCCACGCTGCCATCCACGAGATCGCCCGTGATGACGATGGCATCCGGGGCGAGCGCGTTGATGCGGTCGACCACGCGCCGCACGAACCCTTCGCCGATCGTCGGACCGACGTGCACGTCGGTGATTTGCACGATGCGGTACCCTGGACGGCGGAGCCCCGAGAGCACCACCTTCACACGCGCAATCGCGGTCTCTCCGAGCGCGCTTTGCATGCCGCTGGCTGCGAGCCCCGCGCCGGAGACCGCCGCGAGCCCGCCGAGCACGCGCGACAAGAACACGCGACGCTCGGGATCGCGAAGGCTCGGCTTCACGAGCGCGATGGCTCGAACCGCGAGGCGAACCACGTCGCCGGCCATGACACCCAGAAGCAGGAAAAAGGCGATCCCCATCCAAACATAGGCCACCCACGCGACCGGCGTGGTGAACGCCCGAGGGCCACGGGCGAAGGCGAGCCGGAGGATCGTCACGACCGGCATGGCCACGATCGTGCCCGTGGCGATGCGGCTCCACGGCTTGGGCAGCTCGGGATCGCGAACCAGGCGTGCGTAGAGGTAGTAGTGGCCGCCGCCGACCACCACCACGAGCACGAGCAAAAAGAGGAGGACTCGGGGAACGCTCACGGGACGCCTTTCGTGGAACGGAGCGCGCGACCCATGCGTCGCCGCGAGAGTGTGCAGAGTACGATGCGCGGCAGGCCGCGACGTCGCTTGTGGGGTAAAATTCCGTAAAACGAGGCGCTTCGCGCGATCAGCGCTTCTTCGGAAGCTTGGTGCTCGCGAGGGCGAGCACGGCCTCGAGCTCTTCCTTCGTGACCTTCGTCACGCTGATGCGCGAGCGCTTCACGACGGCCATCTCTTTGAGCGTCGGATGGGCCTTCAGGGCGACGAGAGTCACGGGCTTCGTCAGCGTGAGCACGGGCGAAAGGTCCACCACGCTCCAGTCTTCTTCGGTCGTCGGGTCTTGGTAGGCCTCTTGAACCACCTTCGCGAGGCCGACGATCTCTTTGCCTTCGTTCGAGTGGTAGAAAAGCACAAGCTCGCCCTTTTTCATGGCGCGGAGGTTGTTGCGGGCCTCGTAGTTTCGCACGCCGTCCCAGAACGTTCGTTCGTCGGCGAGGAGCTTCTCCCACGGGTACTTGAAAGGCTCGCTCTTCACGAGCCACGCCGATTCGGTGTCGACCATGCGCCCAGGCTAACCCTATAGTTTTCTTCCAGTGAAGCCGAAGCGCCGCTACGTCGCCGTCGCCGGAACCATCGGGGCAGGCAAGACCTCGCTCACGGCTTGGCTCGTCAAGCGCTACGGGTTTCGGC
>JAYUKI010001172.1:0-8388 GCA_043764595.1 Myxococcales bacterium
CTAAGTTGGCGAGTCTTCATTTTTCGATGCCTCGATTGCACTGAGCACCGATGCGGTCCGATGTTCGGACCGAAGGGATGCCCATGTAGTAGAAAGTATTTGCTACGCCAGCCTCGAGCCCGCCGAACAGCTACTTGCCGAGTGTGTCAAGAATCGGACGGTCAGGGCGATGAGGCGCAGGATCGTCTGGAGCGGGGCGGGAAGGTACTGAGGTTTGCGTCGGTGGAATGGCCGTGACCGCCGTGGGCGGGGTCGCCGTAGGCCGCGACGGCTGGAGTGGGTGCTGCTTCCACGTGGTGCTCGTCGCTAAGGCGACCCCAGAGCTTGCCGGTTTGATGGTGCTCAAAGCCGTGGCTGCAACTGGCAGAAGCGATACTTGAACGGTGTTCGGTCCGTCGAAGCGGACGTTGGTGACGTAGCGTTCGTACCCATCCGCTTGCACGACGACCGAGTGCTCACGAGCGTCCCTCGGCACGGACACTTCAATCCCGAAGGGTACCTCTCGGCCGTCCAACCATACGTGTGCCAAAGCGGCGCCTGGCAAAACGTTTACGCGAAGTGTCGTGTCTTTGATCGGAGGGACATTGGCAGGCTGGTCGCTGGTAGGGGTTCGTGGGGACCCGACCTGAGATCCAATACCTACAGCCAGAAGCATCATGGCGGCACTCCCTATGCCGAACGCCAACATGCGTCCGCGACGGATTGGAGCACCCTCGACATTGGCAACGAGCGCCGGGGCGCTCGAGCGGTAGGCGTCTGGCTCCACGGTCTTTTCGGATTGGGTCACAGCCTCGATGCGGGAGCTAGTTTCGCCGGTTTGGGCGGCTGCCATTCGCACGATCGACTGAAATTCCCCGGTGGACGCGACGCTCGCCTTGGCGATGGCCTCTTCGACGATCTTTCTACGGCGCTCGCGCTGAACGCCGAAGTGCTCGGCAAGGAGCGCTGTCATCCCGCGTCGCGAGGACTCCACGCGAGGCAGGGTCTCGATGACCGACTCGAGATCGCCGGCGAAGTCGTTGGCCGTCGCGTAGCGGTCGGCAGCGTCTGCGGCGATGGCCCGTGCGAGTACCCCTTTCAGCGCTTGCGGAATCGGTCCGGTGGTTTCCTCTGGCGGTGGGGGGAGCTCGCGTCGTACCAGACGCAAGAGAATCTGCGCGTCGGGAACAGCATCCCACATGCGCCGGCCATAGAGTACCTCCCAAAGCATGGCGCCGACCGCAAAAAGGTCCACGCGATGGTCCACTGCTTCGAAACGCGCCTGCTCCGGCGCCATGTAAGCGAGCTTGCCCTTGAGGATTCCAGTGCTCGTTTGATGGGTTGACTCTGAGCTTTTGGAAATTCCGAAGTCTAGGAGCTTGGCGTGGCCATCGTACGAAATCATCACATTGTGCGGAGAAACGTCCCGATGCACAAGATTCAGCGGCGAACCGGCGGAATCTTTCAGGTCGTGCACGCTTTGAAGACCCGCGAGAACGTCCGCCAACACGCGCAACCTAACTAAAGCCGATTGGAAACGTGTTTGGCGGAAGCTTTGCAAGATGCTTCAGCGGCTGCCCGTCCACGAAATCCATGACAATATAGTAGTGACCGTCCGAGAAGCCGAACTCGTGGGTTTGGACGACGTTCGGATGCGTGAGTCCCGCGGCAACCCGCGCCTCGTCGCGAAACATGGCCACGAACTCCGGTTCACTCGACAGATCCTCGCGGAGCACCTTCACGACGACAAGTCGGTTGAAGGAGCCTTCATCGTCGATAGTTGCAAGGTAAGCCTCGCCCATGCCCCCCTTCGCGATGAGCGCAATCGGGCGATAGCGACCCAGTTTCCTCGGAACGGACTCGTTCAAAAGCGCCTCCTCCACGCGTCCTGCCAACAACGCCTGCAGGGCGATGCAATTGGAGTGCCGCGCAAAATCGAGTGTGCAGAATTGTGAACACTGCGGCTGCGGGGAGTCGTTGTGCTCCATTATGCTCACAAATGTGTGTTTTCATGCACACTGAGCATGCCGGTGCACACCTTAGGCCGTGCCTCTAGGCACCCGTCGCGGTTCGAGCGAGTGGCCCGATGCGTGCAGGACCGCTGCCGGAGGTCTCACTCGAAAAATGGCCGACGATTCTACATCTACGGCACGCTACGACGTCGGGAATCTCGGCTTCGAGGCGGTAAAGCGCTACCGAATCCGCGTTGTCGATGGTGGTTCCGCGACCCCCGAGTTTCTCATCGACGACCAAGTCCCTTCGCAGCTTTGTGTCGGGACCGCGCCAGGTTGCGAAGTTCGCCTTTCTGGGGAGGGGCTCTCGCGAAGGCACGCCCGATTGACGCGCAGCGCCGAGGGCCTGCGGCTTCGCGATCTCGAATCGACGAACGGGACATTTCTGAACAATGTTCGTGTCGTCGAGGCGTTTGTTCGTGCGGGCGACACTATCCGTCTAGGAAGTGTGGTCCTGGCTACGGAGGAGGCGGGTACGGTTCTGCGCCAAATGCATTCCGAGTCCCATTTTGGCTCCGTGAAAGGCAGGAGCCCTGAAATGCGACGCCTCTATCCCGCCCTCGAACAACTTGCCCAGTCCACGGTTCCTTTCGTACTGGAAGGCGAGCGGGGGACTGGGAAAGCCACGGTGGCCACCGCCGTTCACGAGGTTGGCCCCCGAGCCGATGGCCCGCTTGTTTTTTGGGACTGTTCATCCGTCTCGTCTGACGAGCAGAGCTCAGCGATGTTCGGCGTGGATCCTGCCAACGGCGAACCCGGTGTCTGCGAACAGGCACAAGGCGGAACACTGGTTCTGGAGGAAATCTCGGCTCTCGACCTGGCACTTCAAACACGCTTGCTTCGGCTGATCGAGCGTAGCGGCTTTCATCGGGCTGGGGGCACGGTATGGCAGCCTTCGGACCTCCGAGTGATCGCCCTCACGAATCGTAGCCTTGGTAGCGAGGTCGACCGTGGAAGATTGCGAGAAGACCTATTCCTTCGCCTCTCCACCGTTCGGGTCGAGCTTCCGCCTCTACGCGAGCGCGAAGGCGACGTGGAGTTCCTCATGGAATGCCTCTGGACGGCTTCGGGCCGTGTCGGACCGGTCCCCGAAGAACTTTTCGATCGAATTGCTGGACATCCTTGGCCAGGGAACGTCCGAGAGCTTGAAGTATGGGTTCGGCGGCATGCCGCCATCGGAGATGCGCTTCAAGGAAGTCCAAGTCCGCGACACGCTAAGTTGCCTCCGGAATCTTCGTGGCTTGTGCCCTTCCTGGACCTCGATGGTTCATTTTATGAGGCGCGCAAATCTCTCTTGGATGCGTTTGAAGGACACTACATGGCTCGCTTACTCAAAAGGACAAATGGCAACGTGAGCCTTGCTTCACGGGTGAGCGGGCTTCCACGACGATCCCTTTACGTAATAAAGAACCGCGTCACGGGACGCTGAGACAACGAAGAGAGGCGCCGCCAACCGCTGAGCATTCGAGTATCGGCCCGCGGCAATGGCAAACCGAAGTGTGGCCGATCGGACTGCCGACCTCACGCGCAGATCGTGCTTCGCGTCTACGTTTCTTGGCGAGCTCGCAGGATATAAAAGAATCGCCTTTTTATGCCTGAAGCTTTGGACGCCTTGGAAATGTTTCCGCCGTGACGCGCCAAGATCGTTTCAAGGAATCGTCTCTCGAACTCTCGCAAGACCTGGTCTCGTGCCGCAGGGAATCCCAGACCCTGCTCGAGTACGCTTTCGATGATGTTTTTCGGGGAAGGTCCCGATGGAGCCGCGGCTTGGGCAACGTGCGACAAGGACGGCAGGGAGGCGCCGTGCCGAGATGGTAAGGTGGAGAGCTCACCGAGTGCCATCGTGTGGCTGACGGCGTTGAATAGCTCTCGTACGTTTCCAGGCCAGTCGTAGGCCAAAAAGGCCTTCATTGCACTGGGAGGAAAGTCGGCGATGGATCCGCCAAGCTGTTGCCAGAAGTATCTTGCCAGCACGTCGACGTCACCCTCGCGAGTGCGAAGCGGCGGAAGCTGTGCCCTTGCGACGGCCAGGCGGTAGAAGAGATCGTCTCGAAACGTCTTCGCTCGAATCATTTCCTCGAGGTCTCGCCGTGTGGCCGCCACGATTCGAACGTCCACTTTTATCCAGTTCGAGGCGCCCACGCGCTGGACTTCGCGACGCTCCAGTGCGCGTAGGAGCTTTGCCTGCAAGGCGATGTCCAAATCGCCAATTTCGTCGAGGAATAGCGTTCCCTTATGAGCCTGCTCGAAGACGCCTTGACGAGTGGAAATCGCTCCGGTGAAGGAGCCGCGTTCGTGACCAAACAATGCGGACTCCACCAAATTTGGCGGAACAGTTGTACAGTCGGAAACTACGAACGGGGAATCTGCCCGCGAACCCGCTTCGTGAATCGCTTCGGCCACCAGCTCTTTGCCCGTTCCAGTTTCCCCTTCGATGACCACGGGAACATTGGATGCGGCGAGTTTTGCGAGGAACGGATAGAGCCTTTGCATGGCGGCGCTGTCGCCGATGACACGCCCGAACCGTGATGGGAGCGCCAGCTTCGTCAGCGGCTCGCCTTCGACCTGTACGTTCACCATGACAGTCGTATCGCCAACGCGAATGGCCTCTCCCCCCTTCAAGAAGACGTTGCGTACCTGCACCCCGTTGACGAACGTCCCGTGAGTCGAACCAAGGTCTTCGAGAACAAGTTGCCTGCCAGTTACGTAGAATGCGGCGTGCTGAGCGAACACTCGAAGGTCCGATAAGCAGAAGTCGGAGGCTGGACTTGTGCCGAGGTAGGCGCGCGTTGCCGCTCCGGCGCAAATCGAGAGCACCTTGTCGACGTCGGGCCCCGCCGCTACCCGCAAACAGAAGTCTTGCCCTTCAATGGCTTTCATCATCAAGTCGCGACGTTCGGCGCGGGACGCCATTATTCATCACGGGCGTCACCAAGAAGTGGTCGATCATGCATGACGCGACAGAGATCAGCCGAAGTGCCATCGGATCCACTTCACTTTCTGCTCTCTCTTCTTGCCTTTGAGCGCACGAAGGTATCGGTCCCAACTTGCCTGGTCGATTCTGAATGCCTCATCCAGTCCCTGGGTAGGGTTCCAGACTTTTGACACCCAAGTACACTTTCGTACATTGACGTTCCCGAATCCTGCTCCAGCTCCAGTCGGCGCAGTTCTCATGGCGTTGAGTTTTGGAGCGGACGCCTTTTTCCAGCTGTCGAAAGGATCGAGCTTTCCGCCAAAGAGACGGTCCGTTTGGATTCGAGAAACGGTTGGCTTTAGCAGTGTCAGGGGCTCATTTCTGTTCGTGCCGTAAATGTTGGACCTCGTCCGCGCCAAAGGTACGGTAAAACCTGGACCGCCCGCTCGTAGCTCGCCCGTTATGTCACCCGTCTCGAGGTTCAAACTCGAGAATTCTGATATTCCAGCACCGATGGCTGGGTTGACTCGCCAGTTGAATCCGATGGTCCCGTTCAGCGACCATTCCGCAGGCTCCGAGCCCGTCGCGCCGGAGGCCCCAACGGTCGTGTCCACCCCGAATCCGACGCTTAGGCACACGATGTCTTGATTGTCGCTTCCTACAATATATTCAGCGCCGCCACCGACTCCTGCATACGCCGAGAACCCAGCGCCCCCTGGGGTCGATGGCGCATCGTTAACCCACGAGTACGGCCTGGAAAGATTGGCAGGATTCATGCTGATCTTCCCTTTCTTGCCGCGTGAAGTCGTCACGGTATAGCCATTCCTTGCTCGTTCCATCCATAGCTTTCCGATGGCCTCGCTCTGGTTGCCGGTGGGGTCGGCCTGATTGATCGGGTCGCCTTCGACATAGGAGAATCGGTTCAAGCTCGAGGGGCGGCTACCGTCCCCAGGAAAGTCATCCCGCTCTACAAACCTCCGGGCGTTCGGATCATAGGTCCTGGCGCGGAGCCATACGGCGCCGGAAGGGAGGGTGAGCTCTCCCGTGTATCCGATTCTCGTCGTGACTCCGGTGGTCCCAACTTGCTTGCCCCAGGCGTCGTACTGAGCGGTTCCAATAACGGCGCCGGCTTCGTCCGTAAAGGCGCGTGCCGTGCCCTGCTCGTCGCTCAGCGGGTAAACGAGCGACCCGTCGATAGAGGCGACGTACCCGGCCGGTCCGTAGGCGTGAAGGATTGTTTTCCCGTCGGAGCGCACCTCCGCGATGACCTGGGGCAGATCGCCCGAATCGTCGTAGACGTAGCTTGTGGTGACCCCACCCGACGTTTGGGCAGCAAGCTTGCCGGTTGCAGAATAGGCGAGCGTGGTGGTCGTCCCTCCTTCGGTGATTTCGACCACCTCGCCTTTCGCGTTTAGCTTGTAGGTTGCCGCGTGGGCGGTGGTACGTCCAAGAAGCGGAGGCCCCAACAGCACGGCGGTCGAGAGCAGCACGGAAGTGAGAGGAGTTCGGTGGAGCATCGGCGTTCTCATGTCCTTGTTTCGGGTTCGAGGCAGCGGTGCGTCTTCGTTCGATGGCTATCTATGGGCCTTTTGCCAGGTCTTCCGCGACCAATTGGCGCATGGCATTGGCCACGAGGGCCGTCCGCTGGGCATCGTCGGGGGAGCCGACCACCCGCGCGAGCGCTTGGTCGTACATGCGCACGGTCTCCGCGAGACGCGCGTCGGTCGCCGGGGCCTTGTCGGGCGAGCGCGCGAGGCGAGCCCAGGTTTTGGTGGGCGCCCTCATTCGCGCACGCCACGTTTTCCACGCAGCGTCGCTTGGAGAGGGAGGGCCGAGCGGCGGCGAGGTGGGCTCGGCGTTCGCTTCCGCCAAGGCCGCTTGCAGGCGCGCGAGGCCCGCCAAGTCTTTCTGCGTGTCCTCGAAGATGCTCACGGCCTGCGCCGTCATGCGCTCGGTGGCACGGCCTACGCGGCCGTGGCGCCCGATGTCGGCCAGCAGATTGAGTCGGCGGCCGAGACGCTCGGCGAGCCCCTTCAAGTCGGCGCGGGTCGTTTGGCTTGCGGTCGCGCCAAGCTCCACGCGGCCGCAGGGGGTGAGCACTTCGCGGAAGTCGGTAACGTGGACCGCGCCGACCGTGAGCTCGCCGGTCAGCTCGCCCGGAGTCCACGTTTCCCAACGGTCCCGCGTTCGGTACTGGTAGCTTTGCGTTCGGTGCTCGGCTCCCGACGCGTCGCGCAGGACCCCCGTCAGACGCTCTGGCGGCAGCAACGTCTCAAGCTGTGCTTCGCCCAGCGCCACCGTGAGTACCACGCGCGGGTCCACGTCCGGCGTGGTCGACTTTTGGAGCGCCACACCCTTCAGCCTCGCGCTCGCCGCCTCCGCGAGCGCCAATCCGCAGCCGCACATCGCGCGCGCCGCCTCTTGCGCGGCCCCCTCTGCGCGAGGCTCCGTCAGTGCCGTAGCCTTGCCGGTCGCCGGCGAAATGCGCTCGACCGTCGTCGCCGGCGTCGCCTCTTCGGTCTCCGGCGTCGACTCCGATGTGTTTTCGTTCGCGCACGCTGCTCCGGCCACTCCGGCCGTCACGGCCAGCGCGAGCACACCCAAGTAGACGGTTCGTTTGCTCATCATGACTCTGCCTTTCATGTGCGCGCTCACAGCCGATTGACCCGCACGTTGTCCACAAACACCGTCGCGTTGGGTGTCGTGTTCGCCACACGGTGGATCATTCCCGTGTAGCAGCCGGCGTCGCACCCGGCCCACCGCTGTGCCACCGTCACGATCCCTTTCACTTGCGTCCAGCACCCCGACGTCGCCACGCCGGTCACGGTGCCTTTGTAGTCGCCGTACACAAGTTCCAAGCTCACGTTGGCGGTGCCGGCTGGCGTACGGACCCACGCGCTCAGCTCGACGCGGTCTCCGGTCGTATAAAGCTGCGTGCTCCCAGGTACCGGCAAATCCTGCTGGATTCCGCTCGCCGCGCCGTCTACGCCGTGCTTCAGCGCAACGCCGCGGGTTCCGGCAAACGCCTGGGTTCCCGAAGTGACCCACGCGTCCGAGCCGGCGCTTGCGTTCGTCCAACGCTTCCAGAACGACAGCTCGCTCTCGAAGTTTCCGTTCAGCGGATTGGTCGGCGTTCCGCCGCTGACCGTCCGGACCCGCACGTCGTCAATGCGTACGGTCTGCGTCCAGCCCCAGTTCATAATCTCCATCCGAATGTCCCTGTTCGCGAATGCCGCGTCTTTCGCCGTTCGACCGGCAAACTGCGCCCACGAAGCCCCGACATTCGCCTCAAGGGGCCTCCAATCCATGAGCCCCGCCGCGCTTGCATCGTTCAGGGCGGTGCTCACGTAGGGCGCGCCGCCCTCGTCGTTGCGCATGCGCATCGACACCTCGAGCACGGTGCCGTCCGCGAATCCTCCAAGCTCGCCCGCTGCCGACGGCGTACCCGGACCGTCCAAACGGCGCATGAGCCCCGTTCCCCAG
>JAYUKI010001173.1:0-8382 GCA_043764595.1 Myxococcales bacterium
CGAGGTCGGGCAGAAGCAGATGTCGCCGCCCGAAATCAGCGCGATGGTGCTCGTGCGCATGAAAGAGGTCGCCGAGAGCTACCTCGGCGAGACCGTGACGGACGCGGTCATCACGGTCCCCGCGTACTTCGACGACGCCCAGCGCCAAGCCACCAAAGACGCCGGCACCATCGCCGGCCTCAACGTCCGCCGAATCATCAACGAGCCCACCGCCGCCGCCATCGCGTACGGCCTCGAAAAGAAGCAGTCCGAGCGCATCGCCGTCTACGACTTGGGCGGTGGAACGTTCGATATTTCGATCCTCGAAATTTCCGACGGCGTCTTCAGCGTGAAGGCCACCAACGGCGACACGTACCTCGGTGGCGAAGACTTCGACCTTCGCATCGTGGACGCCATCGCCGAGCAATTCCTCGCCGAGAACAAGGTCGATCTCCGCAAAGACAAGATGGCGCTCCAGCGCCTCAAGGAAGCCGCGGAAAAGGCGAAACACGAGCTTTCGTCCTCGGTCGAGACCGAAATCAATCTTCCGTTCGTGGCCGTCGGGGCGGGGGGCACACCGCTCCACGTCGTGAAAGCCATGACCCGCGCAGACCTCGAGCTTCTCACGGCGGACCTCGTCGATCGCAGTCTCGAGCCCTGCAAAAAAGCCCTGGATGACGCGAAGCTTCGGCCAAGCGACATCCAAACCGTCGTGCTCGTCGGAGGCATGACGCGCATGCCCGCGGTCTACAAGGCCGTGAAAGAGTTCTTCGGAACCGAGCCCAGCAAGAGCGTGAACCCGGACGAAGTCGTCGCCGCGGGAGCCGCACTTCAAGGCGCCGCCCTCGACAACGACGCGAACGTCGAAGTGCTCCTCCTCGACGTCACGCCACTTTCCATGGGCGTCGAGACGGGCGGCGGAGTGTTCACCCCGCTCATCCCCCGCAACACGACCATCCCGACCGAGCGCAGCGAAGTCTTCACCACGAGCATCGACAATCAGCCGTTCGTGCCGATCCACGTCCTGCAAGGCGAGCGTCGCATGGCCGTCGACAACCGAAGCCTCGCCCGCTTCGAGCTCACCGGCATTCCTCCAGCACCCCGTGGCGTTCCGAAGATTCAAGTGACGTTTCGCATCGACGCCAACGGCGTGGTGTCGATCGACGCCAAAGACCTCGGCACGGGACGTTCGCAGCAGGTTCGTGTCACACCGACGAGCGGCCTCGACAAGAACGAAATCGAGCGAATCATCGTCGAAGGCGAGCGCTACGAAGCCACCGACGCCGTTCGTCGCGAGCTCGCCGAGCTCCGAAATGCGGCCGAGACGCTGCTCTACACGACCGAAGCCGCCCTCGAGGGCTACATCGACATCGTCGACACGGAAACCCTCGAAGACACTCGGGAATCGGCGAAACGGCTCCGCACCCTCATCGAGAGTCAGAGCGACATCCAGTCGACGCGCTCGGCCTATCAAGACCTCGAAGCGCGCACGTTTCAGCTCGCCGAAAAACTCTACGGCTCTTAGAAGGACGGCGCTTTCCAGCGATACCTTCGTCCTGCCGTCGTCGGGCGTGCTCACGGACAGGAGTACAGGAGTCCGTTCCGCGCGACCCTCCTAGGCAGGACTCGGTCTCGCTGAAAATCGCCATCCTTCTACCTCTTTGGTTTTGTTTGAGAGCGGGGGCGGCTCGTAGGCAGGCAAATCGCCGCCCTTCTATCCCTCTTTGGTTTTGGTTCGAGAGAGGGGCCGGCTCGCGACTTGGTCTCGCCGAAAATCGCCGCCCTTCTATCCCTCTTTGGTTTTGGTTCGAGAGCGGGCGGCTCGGGAGGCCGGCAGGACGCAGGGCTTGGGCTCTTGCTTCTGAGGTTGGGTTTCGCCGAGCTGGGTTTTGCTGCTCGCGAGCGGGGGGTGGGATATTCTCGCGGTTGGGGGGTTGTTCGGGTATGGGTAGCGCGCTTCGGCAATAAGACCCATGTCAGCTCACGGCCAACCTCAGAGCCGAAAGGATCTCGCCAAAGTCGCCCTTGGGGCTCTTGGCGTGGTCTACGGCGATATCGGCACGTCGCCGCTCTACACGATGCAAGAGTGCTTCGCGCATGACGTGAAGCCCACGCACGACAACGTGCTCGGGGTGCTCTCGCTCATCTACTACGCCCTCTTTTTGGTCGTGGTGGTGAAGTACCTGTCGTTCATCACGCGCGCCGACAACAAAGGGGAGGGCGGAATCTTGGCCCTTCTCTCTTTGGTGAGCGGAAAGCGTGCGGGCGGCGCGCTCATTCTGCTCGGGCTCTTCGGTGCCGCGCTCCTCTATGGCGACGGAGTCATCACTCCGGCCATCTCGGTGCTCTCCGCGGTCGAGGGTCTCGACGACGACACGCATCGTCTGAAGCCGTTCATTTTGCCCATCACGGCGGTCGTCCTGGTCGGGCTTTTCCTGATGCAACGCCGGGGCACGGCGGGCATCGGCGCGGTCTTCGGACCCACCATGATGCTTTGGTTCACGACCATCGCGATCATGGGCATGCCCTGGATCTTTCGGCACCCCGAGGTCTTCCGGGCGCTCGATCCTCGCTACGCCGTCACGTTCTTCCTCACGAACAAGTTCCATGGCTTCGTGGTGCTTGGCTCCGTCGTCTTGTGCATTACGGGAGGCGAGGCCCTCTACGCCGACATGGGACACTTTGGCCGAAAGCCCATCGTGCTCGCCTGGTACGGCATGGTGTTTCCGGCCCTCTTGGCGAGCTACAGCGGACAGGCCGCGTTGCTGCTCGAGCGCGGCACCATCGAAGAGTCCCACAGCGTTTTTTATCGACTGGTGGTCGACGAAGCGAGCCCGTTCCACAAGCTCGCCGGAGACGCCGCACGCTACCCAGTGGTCGCCATCGCAACCGTGGCTACGGTCGTAGCGTCGCAAGCGCTCATTTCGGGCGCCTATTCGCTCACGCGCCAAGCCGTTCAGCTCGGGTTCTCCCCACGTGTGACCATCGTGCATACCTCCGGTGAGGCCGAGGGACAGATCTACATCCCCGAGGTGAACTGGGCGCTCATGCTGGCGTGCCTCGCCATCGTGTTCGCGTTCAAGCAGTCCACGGCGCTTGCCGCGGCCTACGGCATCGCCGTCACCGGCACCATGGGCATCACGTCGATCCTGTTTTACGTCGTGGTCCGTCAGCGCGGTATGGCGCCGTGGAAGGCCGGTCTGCTGCTCGCTTTGTTCCTCGCAGTGGATCTGGCGTTTTTCGCGGCGAACTTGCTGAAATTCGTGGACGGCGGCTGGCTCCCGATTGCGCTCGCGGCCATGATTTTCACGCTCATGACCACGTGGAAGCGCGGTCGTGCGGCGCTCGCGGCGTCGATGGCGGAAGCCACGCTTCCCATCGATGTGTTCCTCGCGGATCTGGCCGAGCAGAAGCCCCATCGTGTCCACGGCACGGCGGTTTTCATGACGTCGAACCCGGACGGCGCGCCGCCGATTTTGCTCCACCACTTCAAGCACAACAAAGTGCTCCACGAGCGCATCCTCTTTCTCGCCGTCACCACCACGGACGAGCCCGAGGTCCCCGAGAAAGACCGCCTCGAGGTCGCCGAGATCGGTCAGGGCTTCTTCCGCGTGAAGCTGAAGTACGGCTTCATGCAGACGCCCAACGTCCCGCAGGCGCTTCGCCAAGCCAAAGAGCGCGCGGGGCTCGACGTCGACCTCGACGACGTAAGCTTCTTCCTCGGGCGCGAGACCCTGCTCGTCACGGGCAAGTCGAAGATGGCCCGCTGGCGCAAGAAAGTGTTCTCGCTCATGTCGAAGAATGCGCGCCCCGCGACCGCCTTCTTCGGCATTCCGCCGAACCGCGTCGTCGAAATGGGCACGCAGATCGAGCTCTGAGTCCTTCGACGGAAGCCTTTCGGAACGGACGGCGCTCGCCGGGCGTTGTTGTAGGCTACGAGAGGCTCGGGCGCGGCCCTTCGTCGCGTCTCGAAGCCTCGGGCTCCAAACGGAAAGCTTCGTGCGCCTCGCCCCTCGACTCGTCCTTGCGTTCGGATTCCTCGCGGCGCTCGGCACGTCGGGGCTCGGCCTTTTGTTGCGTGAAGACCGAGCGACCGCGGAAACGAAGCGTTTCGCCGACGAAGTGGCGCGTGCGTGCGAGTCGACCCGCACCGAGATCCTGCGGCAGGCGGAGCGCGATCAGAAGCTCGTGGGCGGCGCCTGCGCGTCGGGGGAGCTCGTCGATCGGGCGCTCGTGAGCCTCGAGGCGGGAGATTTCGCGGACAGGCGACTCGGCTTTTCGTCGCTCGTCGCGCAAGAGCGTGTGGCCTTTGATTTGGACGAGCTTCTCTTCGCCGTGTCCGGAGGGGACATCGTCGGAGCCGATCCGAAGTCGTTGCTCGCCCTGTCGAAAAAGCAGGTCGAAGCGCAGATCGGAAAGGGGCCCGCAAGCTTCGCTTTTCGAATGGAGGGTCGAACGGAGGGTCGAACGGAGGGTCGCGTGGGCGCCGGCCTTTCCATCGTCGCTCGGTGCGCAAAATCGCACCGTGGTCACACGGCTGGGCTCGTGGGCGCGCGCCACGTGTCGCCGCTCCTCGTTTCGCGAGGCGAGTCGCTCGGAGTTACCGTGGCCGAGGGCACGCGGCCCGCGCGCGAGGACGAAGTCGTTGCATCCTGCACGATGTCGGACCCGCAAGGTACGCAGATTGCGCTCACGGCCGCGAAGCCAAAAGCGGAGCTCACGCTCGCCCTCGCGCGGATCGACGAGCGCATCTTGCTCTCGGCTGCCGTGACCATGGGCGTAGCGCTCGTGATCGCCGTCTTGCTCGCGCGGAGCCTGGGCCGACCACTCTCGGAGCTCGCGCGGGAGGCCAGCCTCGTCAAGACCGACGAGGCGCGCCCACTCGAGGGCCGCGTAAAAGGCTCGGGCGAGGTGCGCGACTTGGTGGTCGCGTTCGACAAGATGATCGAAGATCTCGCCGTCACGCGGCGGAGGCTCGCGGCCACCTCGCGGGTTGCGGCGTGGCGCGAGGTCGCACGTCGCGTGGCCCACGAGGTGAAAAACCCACTCGCGCCCATTCGCGCCGCGGTCGAGACCTTGCGTAGGCTTCGCGCACGACAGGATCCCGCGTTCGACGAGTACTTCGACGAAGCCACTCGCACCGTCCTCGACGAGGTTCACCGCATTTCGCACATCGTGACCGAGTTCACACGCTTCGCGCGTTTGCCCCAGCCGCGTCCCGAAGAGGTGGAGCCGGCCGACATTGCCCGGCACGTCGTATCGGCCCACGAGGCGCTGGCCGAAGGCACCCGACTCGAGCTTTTGATCTCGAAGAAGCCGCTCCCCATTCGGGCGGATCGAGACCAAATCGTGCAAGTCTTGACGAACCTCGTGCAGAATGCACTCGATTCGGTGCGAGGCCGCGACGGTGCACGCGTCTCCCTCACGGTCGAGACCGATGTCCAGCGTCGTGCGGTGTTCACCGTGACGGACAATGGCCCGGGGCTCGCCAAGGAAATTGGCGCACGCCTGTTCGAGCCGTATGCGACCACGAAAGCCCACGGCACGGGACTTGGCCTGGCCATTGCGCAGCGCATCGCCATCGAGCACGACGGCGAGCTCTCCTACATTGGAGCGGCCGAGGGCGGCGGCGCCGTGTTTCGCCTCGTGCTCCCGCCGGAAGGGCCGCCTCCGTTGGTCGACGATCCCCCGAGTGGCGGCTGACTCGTTCCGTTCTTTGGACGGCTACTTCGCGGTCGCGAAGGCGTGGCGCGTGAAGGCTTCGGCGACGTCCGCGAGCACTGGGAAGGCGACGGTGTCGTAGGCGTAGACGTCGTCGTTCAAGACCTCGTTCGGGTTGGCGTAGATCGTGGCCAATAGAAAGAAGCCCTTTCCGGATTCCTTGTGGACGATGTAGGCATTCGCGGTGAGGAAGCCATACGCCTGACCCACCTTCGTGTAGATTTCGAACTTGTCGCGCGAGAGGACGCGCTCGATTCCACGCAGGAACGGCACGAGTCGGTAGTCGGCCACGACGTTGCGGTCGTAACCGGCAATTCCCGATTGGCTCGGAAGTGTTCCGAGGGCCTTTTTCAGGTAGGCCAAATCGTCCTTGGTCACGTGGCCCGCAGGGCTTCCCTTCGCGAGGAGCTCCGGGCGAACGATTCGAACCAGGGTGTCCTGCAAGTCGCGGAGCGACATCGCGTTTTTGTCGGCAAAAGACATCGGTCCTGACACGCGTCGGCCGTCCACGATCGAGGCCGTGCCAATGTCGAGGCCAGCCGCTTTGGTCTTCGGGAGGGCGAGCACGCTCCGCCTGGCCGGAATGTCCTCGAGGGTGCCCGACGAAGACACGACCCCGATTCGGGGAGATACCTCCGGAGGCGCCGAGTCCGCCGTCATGGAAAAGCCCGTGCGCACGCGCGCCGATCCGAGGCGCAATCCCCAAAGGGTTTCGTTGGCCTCCCGATGGCCTGTGAACGCAAGAAGTCGATTGGCCGAGGAATTGTCCGAAACGATGAGCGCGCGCCACGTCTCACGGGCGAGGGTGGTCACGTAGGGATCGGCCTCGCCTTCGACTGGAAAGATACGAAGCGAGGCGTCGCGGGAAAGCGACGGCCTGCCTGCGGAGCGCATCGTGGGCAATCGTTCGTAACCGGCCAGCGCGATGGGCACCTTCATCGAGCTCGCAGGAAAGAAGTACTCCGCGTCGGCGCGGTACTCGTGCCTCTCGAGGGTCGGCGTTCCTTTGGGGGGAGTGGTGACGGCCGCGTAGAGCACTTGGAATCGATACTTCGCCGGTGCCGCGAGGACGTCCTTGAGCGCGGCTCCCCCCCGCGTGAGCACCGACGCGATCAGCGGATCCGGCTTCGAGGGCGCGTGCGCCGAAGGTGGCGGTGGGGAAGCGGTCGGCAACGCCGGAGTCGGGATGGGCGCCGCAGTGGCCAATAGCACGGGCTCGGGAGGCTTCGTGGGCCCGTCGGGGGCGGTGGGGTCGGGCTCGTCCGCTTCGGGGTCCTCCGAATCGCGTGCGGCTTCCACACGTGGTGCCGCGTCGACCGTCCGGAGGACCGAGGCGGGCAGGGGAGCCCCACACCCGACGAGCAGTGCAATGGCGAGTCCCAAGGACTTCCTCGATGGCATCAGCGTTCCTCGGGTTTCGGCGCTCGGGGCGCGGAGCCGTCGGAGAGGCGAAGGAGCTCTTGGTTCGCGGCAAGAGTCGGCTCCAAAAGCATGACGAGGTAGTGTTCTTCGTCCATGGTCTTGAGGAGGGAAAGCTCGCGCGCGAGGCCTTCGGGGCGCGACGCGACGAGCACCAACGCGGCCTGTGCGCGCACGAATTTGGGGCGCTGAACCAGGCACTCGCGCAGCGCCTTGGCCGCGGCTTGGGGCTTTTTGTCCCGCTCGAGCAAGGCCATGGACTTGAGGTAACAAAGGGATGGCGCGCGCTCGGCACTCTCGGCGACTCGAATGGCCGCATCGAACTCGGTCCATTCGCCGCGCATCCGGTGGTACTCGGCGAGGAGCATGACCGTTCGTACGTCGGTCGGAGCTTCCTTTTGGAGGGCCCGCACGAGCTCGGCTCCTCGCGCGATATGGATGGGGGCGACCGTACCGAGTGAGTCGGAAATGGCATTTCCCTCTTCCACCGCACGAATGAGCTGGGCCAACGTTCGTCCGCGATCGGAGGTTGTGTCGCGACTTTCTCCGGCAAGGTTCGCCCTCGCGACTCGGAGGTGCCCGCCTACCCAAGCGTGCTGATTGGTGAGCACTTGCGACGCCACGAGCATCGCGTCGCCCAGCAAGAGCTCGAGCTGGGCCTCGGCCAAGCGGCCCTCGAGCGTATCGAGGGTTTTGGCGTACGCCGCGCCGTTGGCGTAGAAATAGACCAAATCCTTGCGAAGCATGGCCTTCACGTCCCGCAAGGACTTGGGCTGCCTCAAGGCCTCGTCCTCCGGGCCGAGGTGGACGTTTTCGACAAGGCTCGCGAGGAGCTTCTGTGCGTCCTTGGGACGAAGCTCGTCGCCCGCGTGAAGGGTGAAACAAGGGCGAACCTTGGCTTCGGGAATGGAGACCGCTGGCTTCGCGGGCGAGCGTGGCGGTGGCGCGCCGCACGCGACGAGCGCGATGAGCGCGAGCGTGACGGCAACTCGGAGCTTCGTTCGATGGAGCATGACGCCCGGATGAAAGGGCCCAACGGGTCGCCGAGTCAATCGCGACGCTCGAGCGGGAGACCGTGCCTCCCACGCTCATGAAGGGCCCCAAGTCTTCGGGCCGGGTCGAGGCCGAGTCTGCGAGGTCGAGACCCCCGCAGAGTTCGTAGCGAAGCGGAGAAGGCGAGGACTCTCAGGCCCGTACCTCTCGCAGGAGCTCGAGGGGCAGCGCCCCTCGAACTAGAAGAGAGGCGAGGACTCTCAGGCCCGC
>JAYUKI010001174.1:0-8378 GCA_043764595.1 Myxococcales bacterium
CTAGAGCGCCGAACCGCTTGATGACCGAGGATTTTCGCCGAGTTGCGAGCCGTGCGAGGCGCGACGACGAGTCCTACTGCTGCTAGGCGAGGAGGAGCAACGAAGCACGGCGACGTAAATCGACGAAAAGCCGACCGAATCAAGCGGTTCGGCGCTCTAGCCGCGGAAGCCTTGCTTCGGGCTCCGAATCGTGTCGGGACCATCTGAATCCTCGTCGAGGGCCTCGCCCGAGTCCTCGGGCGCCTCAGGCTGGCTCCGAGGGCGACTCGTCGGAAAGCGGGCGGTGTCCGCCAGGCTGGGATCGAGGAAGCTCTCGACCGTGTCGTCGTCCGTGCCTTCCGTGGGAGCGAGAGAAGTCATGAGTCCTCGTTTTCGGGTAGCGAGACTATTTGGTTTGCACGGTGGGCGAGTGAAAGCGGGCCACGATCGACGAAAGCCCGTCGAGAGCACGGCTTGGGTCGGCACACACGTAGCCACACGCCCACGCCGCGACGATGGCCGCAACGCAGACGAATGGAACCCAAACCTTCGATCGTGGTGCCGAGACGGATTCGGTAAGGGGCTCGGTAAGGGGCTCGGTGAGGGGCTCGGTGGGGGGCTCGGTCGACGCCTGGGGGCGAACCGAGGAGGGTCCTGGCGCTCGACTCGAAGGAGACACTTCGGGAAGCCAATCCGTGCCTGACGGGGACCTCGAAAACTGCGCGAGCTCGGGATAGCTGCTCCGCGGACGAATCGCCGAGATGGGCCGCGAGACCGACGCATCACTCGGCGGTGGCTGCGGTGCGACTGGAGCGACGCGCGGCCCTGGAGAGGGCAACGTGTGGGAGAGCTCGGTGACCCGCGAGACGGCGAGCGTGCCTGGGATCCCGCTCGCGGAGCACCACTCGGCAAGCAGCGCCACGCGGCGTTCGAGGGTGGTGCGCAGGCGCAGCAGCACTTCGTCGGCGACCTCTGCGTGGGACGCAAACACTCCCGCGTTCCGCGCGGCATCTTCGAGAGCATTCGCGACCTCGAGTGCCGTGTTTGGCCTATTTTCAGGGGACTTCGCGAGCAGTCGGGCGCAAATGGCCGAGATGGTTTCGGGGACTTCGGGCACGACGAGGTGAATCGGAGTCGCCGGCTGGGAGACGATTCGCTTCAAGGTGTCGTCTTGGTTGGCTCCCTTGAAGAGCCGACGGCCGGAGAGAGACTCCCACAAGACCACGCCCATCGAGAAGATGTCCGCGCGACGATCCGCAGGCCGTCCCGTGGCCTGCTCGGGCGCGACGTACCCTGCTTTTCCTCGTACCAATCCTGGTGCGGTGTTGGAGAGCTGGACGAGTCGAGCGATGCCGAAATCCGCGAGTCGCGCCACACCGTCGACTCCGACCAAGACGTTGTGGGGGGACACGTCGCGATGGATGAGCCCAAGGGGGGTGCCTGTCGCATCACGCGCATCGTGGGCCGCGTGCAATCCCCTCAGGGTATCGACGATGATGCGGCACGCGATGGCGACCGGAATTTTTCGCGCCTTGCCGTCCGTGCCGACACCCTCGGTGAGCAAGCCAAGGAGGGATCCTCCCTCCACGTACTCCATGACGATGTACGGCCCTTGGGCGCCGTCGCCTACCTCGAGGACACGCACGACGTTGGGGTGGTGGATGCTTTTGCCGCAGTGCGCCTCGCGGAGCGCTTCCTTCCATTGGGCGGAACGGCTGATTCCGCCATGGCTCTGCTTGAGGGCCACGAGCCTGTTCTCGCTTGGCGTTTCTCCTGGCAGAAGAGCGAGGTAGACGGTCGCCATGCCGCCTGCACCGAGCTGCTGGATCACCGTGTAGCGCCCAAAACGGATGGCCGTGGCTTCGTCGCTAGGCTTCGGCTTGGCAATCGCGAGCATGGCGTTCTCCTGGGAGGCGGGCACCGATCTCGACGGCCCGGGTCGACTGAGAATCACACTTCCTGATTCGACAAAGTCGAGAGAGTGCGCCTTTCCGCCACTGCGAGAGTCATGCCGGGGAAAGTGGTACCAAATGCCCGCCTTTTGGAACCGAATTGAGCCTTGGCGATCCCAGGGGTGTGATCGATTCGATCCTATCGCGGCCGGCCACTGATCTTCCATCCAGTCAAAAACGGACAGGAGCGCCGGTTGAGTCAAAAGTACTTAGATTCCGGAATGTTACCAAACAGCGCCGAGGACCAACCACGAGGGTAGGCCTTGGTCTCGAGGACGCGTCCGCGAGTTTGGATTTGCGAGCGAAGGCGATGGCTTTCCCCCTGATGGGTGCTCTACCCTGACCAAAGAGGTGGACCGAATGCTCACGCGCACACTCGTCGCGCTTGCAATAGCTACATGCGTTGGTGGTTTCTCAGCGATCGCCCGGGCCGATGGGCCCTCCAGCCCCACGCCCGCGCCCGAAGAGAGCGACCCCGTGCTCGAGGCCAAACGACGGTACGCCGCGGGCACCCGCGCCATGCAACAGAAGCAATACGCGGAAGCGGCCCTCCACTTCGACGCGGCCCAAGCGGCGGTGCCGAGCGGCGTGGCCCTCTTGGGCTCTGCAGTCGCGTGGGACGCCGCAGGTCAACCTCAACGCGCTGCCGACGCGTATGCCCGCGCCCTCGAAGAGCCGGGAATGAGCAAAACCCAGACTACGACGGCGCGAAATCGGCTCGACGTCCTCGAACGTTCGCTCGGAACCCTGGTCGTCAGTGGCGAAGACGGCATTCGCGTGCAGCTCGACGACAACGTGGACACCGCGTTGCCCGCTCGCTTGCACGGTAGCCCCGGCACCCATCGCTTGACCGTTTGGTCGAAGGGAAAAATCGTAGGAAAGCGCGACCTCTACTTGCGGCTCGGTCGGCCCGAGACCATCAGCGTGCCGTGGCGCGACGACGTTCCCGTGGTTCCTGCACCGATCATACGAACCGTGATGGTCGCATCGGAGCCCAGAACCGATCCGGTGCGGGTGGTGGGCGGAGGTTTGGTGGGCGCAGGAATCATCGGCATCGCAAGCTCCGTTGCGCTCACCGTAAGTGCCAATTACGCGTCCGGTGAAGCCAGCGCGACGAACCCGCCGAACGGGGGAGTCGAGACCTTCGGTGGTACTTTGGGAGCCATGGCTGCGTTTTCGTGGATCGCTTCCGGCGTGTTTCTCGCGGGCGGAACGACGCTACTCTTGATTCCACGCCCATCGCGCGGAATGAATGTCGCCCTCACACCCGGCCCCACGAGCTTCGCGCTCACGGGAACCTTCTGAACCGCAGATGGTGACCCAGTTCGCGGCAGGCACACGACTTGGACGCTATGAGCTCCTCTGCCCAATCGGGTCGGGGGGAATGGCGGCCGTGTGGACTGCGCGCATGACGGGCAGCCGGGGGTTCGAGCGCATCGTCGCCGTGAAGGTGCTCTTGCCGTTCTTGGCGTCGGACCCGGAGATGCAGCGGCTCTTCACGCAAGAAGCTGAAATTTCGGCATCCATTCGCCATCCGAACGTCTGCCCCGTCTACGATCTCGGCGAGGCCGAGGGCACCCTCTACATGGTCATGGAATGGATCGATGGCGATACTGTTGGCAGCTTGCTGACGGGTGGCTTCGGTCCCGTACGTCCCGAGGTCGGCGCACGTATCGTGGCGGACGCCAGCGCCGGCCTGGCGGGGGCTTTCGGAGCACGAACCGCCAATGGCGAATACTTGGCCGTTTTGCACCGCGACATTTCGCCCAACAACATCCTCATTTCGTCCGAAGGCGTCGTGAAGCTCAGCGACTTCGGAATTGCCAAGATCCTGAGCGCCCGGAAAAATGCCGAGTTCAGCGTCGTGCGAGGCAAACCTTCGTACATGTCGCCCGAGCGCGCTTCGGGACGCGCCCACGATCACAGGTCCGACGTCTACTCCCTCGGGTGCGTTCTTTTCGAGCTTTTGACCGGAGAAACCATTCAAAACTACATCACCGAAGATGCCATTTCCGACGGGACGATGCGGCTTCTCGGGCATCAGAACACGACGGCCGTTTCACCTCTGAGTGGTCCGGTGAGTCGGAATGCCGGAGTCGACGGCGAGCTCGTTCAGATCCTCATTCGCGCGACGTCGAGCCACGTGGACAACCGGTTCAGCACGGCCGAAGAGCTTCGTTTTGCCTTGGAGACTTGGCTCTCCACGCGTGGACAAGCGACGAGCTCGATGCGAATGGTCGTCGAGACGCTGCGCAGCCGCGTGGGCAGTCGCATCGAAGCACGACGTGCTGCCATCCGTGACGCTGCAGCATCGATTGGTCGGGCGGACAGCAGTGGAGGCTACGCCCCCGTTTCGAGCCAAGTCCCGACCATTCCACCGGCAGCGCTGCGCCAGAAGATGGTCACCGTGCCGCCCGCGGCTCCGCGAGCCAAGCGCGCCCCGCCCCCACAACGAACGTCGAGCGTCCTCGTCGGGTTCGGTGGAGGGTTCTTGGCCGTCGCCATGATCTCCGCGTTTTTCCTAGCGTTTTCGGGACGCTCTTCCGCACTGAAGACCACTGTGGATGCCGCGCCAAGCGCGACCACAGCCCCCACCGCGACGCTCATGGCCTCAGTCGCCGTTGCATCCCCACCGGCCGGTTCCACCGTCGACCTTCGTGTCGTGACGATGCCCATCGTGGATGCCGGAGGCAAAACCATCGCAGCCCCCCCGCTGCCGTCGGCACGCACGGTCAAGCCACAAGGGTCGGCAAAACCCGGCCCAAGCGTCGATCCCTACGAGCCTCCGACCGTCCCTCCGAACCCGTTCGGTCAGTAAGCTCCAATCGGTGGTCGTTCGGGCCACAAGCGCCGAGACCCCGATGGCCCAGCTTCTCACCCAGTATTCGTCCCACGCAAACATGATCGCGGACACCGTACGCGCGGCGTTCGCGGCGACCAAAGTGGGCGACTGTGCGGTCGAAGTGACTGCGCCCGAGGAGAGCACACAGGGCGGAAAGCTTGCCCTCCAACACGTGACACTGAGACCGCCCGAAGGCGCGACGCTCGTCGTCGGAACGCTGAACGCTGGCGAAAAGCGTGCTGAAATTCGCTCCTACGTGGAGGTATCCGCCGTGCACGAAACACGGTTCAAGAAACCCCCGACCTTCGACCGTGCAGCCTACGAGGCTTTCATCGAGACGCTCCAAGGAGTGCTCTTGGCGTTTGGCATCGAAGCTACCGTGGCGGCCGAGCCGACCGAGCCCCCCGTTTCGATCACGGCACGAACGGAAGAGCCCCGGGAGCTCGCGGAGAAGCCTGCGTATGGCAAGCTTGCGACGGTGGTTGCCCTCGGAGTCATGCTCTTCGCCGGCGTCGTCTGGCTGTGGCTCCGCGAGTAGGGCGCTTCGACCGGGCGCCTAAGGCGTCGAGGCGACGGGCTTCGGTGCCTTGGCGTGACGTACCGAGCCTGCCGAGCAGGTTCCAAGAACCCTCCGGAACGAGCGCCACCGCCTGAGCCCACCTGCGGCACCACGGGTTCCGGCACCACGAATTCGCCCTCCGATTCCGCGCCATTCGGCCCCCATCGGAGGTTGGCACGAAGCACGCAATCCTGTCGGCATGCCCCGCAACACGCTGCGACACGGCTCGGAACCTTTCGGGCGCGAGCCGAGCCACGAGACCATGCGCGCGCGGTGCACCACGACAGGATCGTTCGGCATGAGCGAAGGATGGGACGAAGACACCGACGAGCTTCACACGCGAGTCCTCGTGACGCCAGCGGAGGCCTTTTCGCCCCACCAGAATGAGCCCCGGCCCACGCTCGAGTCTCTACCGAAAAGCATCCGGACGATCAGCAAGGCCTCCGGAAGCGAGTGGGAGTCCGAAGACACCGAGCTTGCGCCAAGCCTCCGAGGGATCCCCCCATGGCCTTCGTCGCAACGGTCGGCGGCGCTCGAGGTGGAGCGGGAGATCGAGTCCACACCTCGCATGCCTTGGATCGCACGGACGACGCCCGAGCCCAATGGGTTTCGACCGGTCGAGGTGGCCGACGGCTCGCCGTTTCGTCGGTCGCATTCTCTCGCGCTAGGCACGAGCGCTCCGCAGCACGTGCCCCCTCAGGCGAATTCCCTGTGGCACCTCCTTCGAGGTCGCGTGGCTCACGGTCTGCCCATTGCGGTTGCCGTCTCGATGCTCACGCTCGGCCTCGTGCTCGTGACCACCTGGGGCCACTCCGACGTGCGCGTCGATCGCCTCGTTGCAGCGTTCATCGATCCCTCGCGCGATCCGCGCTACGAGCCTGCGTCGACGGTCGAGAGCGCACCCCAACCGTTGCCCGCGGTTTTGCCCATAGCGACGGTCGAAAGCGCACCCCAACCGTTGCCCGCGGCCCCGGCTTCGGTCGTCGCAGCGCCCGAATCGCCCGTGATGCCACTGCCCACGACAAGCGCGCCAAATGTGGCTCCCGTGGTGGCACTCGAGAATCCGAGGCCGAAGCCCGTACTGGCCCGCACGAAGCCTACAGGAAAGCCTTTCCCGGCGAAAGGCGCGCCAAAACAGACACCAAAAAAGACGCGAGGTATCTCGGCCGCCGAAGACCTCGCCCAGAGGCAGCTACTCCAATCGGCCCTCTGAAACGGCTCAAAGAAAGTCGCCGAGCTCGCTCTCGAGGGTCTTCGTGTCGCCCTCGTGAAAACCGTGGTGGACGAAGCGCACGATTCCGGCGCGATCGACGACGTAGGTGGTGGGCATGGTGGTCGGCTTCCACTTCTCGACGATGGCGTGCGAGCCGTCCCATGGAGTGGGAAACGTCACGCGGACGGCTTTGGTGAACTCGAGCGCATCCGGTTCTTCGTCGTCGACCGAGAGCGCGACCACCGCGAGGCCTCGATCCTTGTACCTTGCATACAAGGCCTGGAGCTGGGGCATCGTCTTTTTGCAGGGCTCGCACCACGAAGCCCAGATGTGGAAAATGAGCACGCTGCCCTTGGCCGCCCGAAGCTCCGGTCCCATGAGCGGTGCCCTCGCGTTGACCTCCCCAGCCCCGTCGCCAATGTCCGGCTCCTCGGGCCGCGGTTCGGCTGGAGCGGTGGCACGAAGCACGGGCGGTGGCGAGGAGGTGGGCGTAGGTGCCACTGGAATGAGCACGGCAGCCTCGCGTGGGGCGGACGCACAGGCGCCGAACACCATCGCACCGAGAGCCATCGCAGCGAGCCCGAAACCTTGAGCGGCCATGCGTCCCTCCAGCCAGCATCCGACCACACGCGAAAGAAAGGCTTGGATCGACGAATACCAAAGGCCGCACCTTCTTGCGAAGGGCGGCCCTGGGATTCGACGATTCTCGATTCGAGATTCTCGAATCGAAGGCGCTTTAGCGCTTCGAGTACTGGAAGCGCTTGCGGGCGCCGGGCTGGCCGTACTTCTTGCGTTCCTTCTTGCGCGCGTCGCGCGTGAGGAAGCCGGCGCGCTTGAGCACCGTGCGCTTCTCGGGATCGAGAAGGCAGAGGGCGCGGGAAACGCCGTGACGGATGGCGTCGGCCTGAGCCGAGTGCCCGCCGCCCTTGACCGTCGCGATGACGTCGAACTGATCGAGGGACTCGATGAGCTCGAGCGCCTGGCGGGCGATCATGCGGGAGGTTTCGCGCTCGAAGTAGGTGTCGGCGCTGGTGGTGTTGACCGTCATCTGGCCGGTGCCAGCCGAGATCCAAACGCGGGCGACCGCGGTCTTGCGCTTGCCGGTGGCGTACGTGCGGGGTTGAGCGTGTGCCATGGTGCTGCTTCTCTCAGAGATTGACGGTGAGGGCCTGCGGCTTCTGGGCCGCGTGCGGGTGGTCCGGGGTGGAATAAACCTTGAGCTTGCCGAACATCTCGCGACCGAGAACGTTCTTGGGGAGCATGCCCTTCACGGCCTTCTCGATCGGGAACTCGGGCTTCCGGTCGAGGAGGTCACGGTACGCTTCGGCGCGGAAACCACCCGGGATGCCCGAGTGACGGTAGTAAAACTTCTTGTCGAGCTTCTGGCCCGTAAGCTTCACTTTGCCCGCGTTGACGACGATGACGAAGTCACCGGTGTCCTGGTGGGGGGTGTACGTGGGCTTGTGCTTCCCACGAAGAACACGCGCAACCTCGCTGGCGAGGCGCCCGAGGGGCTTGTCCGTGGCGTCGACCACGAACCAGCCGCGCGACGCGGCGGCCTGCTCTTTGGTAGCGGAGTAGGTGCGACCGGCGAGCTTCTTGAGGCCAGTTGCGGCGGGCGTGGTTTCGGCGGTGCTCGACATGATGCGGAATCCTTTTACCAGGTCACGAACGCAGGGGTGCCTGCGGGGGGCGGGAACCTATGCGGTAGGTTCGGGCGTGTCAAGCGGCGCGGGACACGACCCATACGAAAGAAGCATTCGGCTTGAAATGCCTCGCTCCGAGGTCGTTCGCCGAAAGAGGCGCCTCTCTAGCATCCATTCTTCGAGCGCG
>JAYUKI010001175.1:0-8375 GCA_043764595.1 Myxococcales bacterium
GCGTGATCGAAATCGCGCTGCCTGCACGTCTTGGCGAAAAGGAGCAGTGAGCCCACCACGAGCATGAGGCTCACGAAGACTTGGAGGACGAGGACTTCCACAGGGAGCTCTTCGGTGAGAGGGAGAGGGTGGTGGACAGGATGGCCGTGAGAGAGCTGACCGGCATGAGGACGGCGCACGCGAGGGGCGACAGCAGACCGGCGTACGCAAGCGAGACGCAAAGCAGGTTGTAGGCCAGCGCAATGGCGAGGTTTCTGCGCCTCACGGTGGCCAATACGCGGGCCGCGCGCAGGGCAAGTCGAATGGGCAAGAGGCCTGGCGTGGTGAAGTAGAAGTCGCTCCGGGCGGCCATGAACGGACGGTCCACGGCGGGCGTCCCACCGCAAAAGGCCCGAGCAACAACGAGTGCATCGTTGATTCCGTCCCCCACCATCAGGAGGTCTTTGCGGTCGTGCGCGGCGACCCACTCGGCCTTCCCTTCGGCCGTACGACCTCCGAATGCACGCTCCTCGGGGATGCCAGCGATGCGCGCCGTTTGCGCGACCCGTGCAGGTTCATCACCGGAGAGCAGAAAGACCGAAAGGCCGTCGCGCTCGAGCGCTTTCACTTCGGTGCGTGCATCTTTCCGCAGGGCCTCTTCGGTGACGAAGCTCGCAAGTGGCTCACCATCCACGCCGAACACGACATCCCCGAGGCCATCGTGCTCGGGGGCCGCCCAGCTCGCGAGCCCCATGCGGTAGGTGCGGCCCGCAACCGTTCGCTCGACGCCGAGCCCAGGCTCTTCGCGTGCGTCGCTTGCCGGGGCGAAAGCGAAGCCGTCTTTGGCCATCGCCTCGCGCACGGCGACGGCTTTCGGGTGCGAGCTTGCAGCCGCGAGAGACGCGAGAATCGTGCGCCTTGTTTCGTCGAAGCCGTCGAACGTGCCCGAGCTCGCCACCGTGAGCGTTCCGGTCGTGAGGGTGCCGGTTTTGTCGAAGACGACGGTCTTCACGAGCGCCGCGCGGTCCAAAAAGCCTGCAGAGCGCACGAAAAGTCCGGCGCGACGAAGCCCACTTTGCACGAGGTCGTAGCCGAGGGGAGTGGCGATTCCGAACGCGCAGGGGCACGTCACGATGAGCACGGCCGTGGCGATCTCGAGCGAGCGAGCGACGTCGTGGGTGGCGTAGAGCCAGGCGAGAAAGCCGACCGAGGCGGCCACCAGAACGGCCGCGACATACCGCCTTGCGAGCGTGTCCCAGAAGGGCAGGCTCATGGCGTCGTCGTTCGCGCGCTTGTCCGGGGTTCGCAGGAGGTCGACGAGCGGCGAGTCTGCGAACGCGTCCTGCGTGGTCAGCGTTCGTGGGGTGTCGGCCGCCAAGAATGCTCCCGCGGGAATCAAAGCGCCGGGCGCATAGCCATGGGGCTCGCTCTCCCCGTTCACCCAATCGAGGGAAAATCGCGCTTCGGTGCCGCCATCGAGCGTCGCGTCGACGGGAAGCACTTCGCCCGGAGCGAGGTGGACGACGTCGCCTTTGCGGAGCTCGGTCGCGCGAATCGTGACGACTCGGCGCGCATCGTCCACGCCTTCGACGCGACGCGTTCGAAGACCTTCGACGCCGTCGCTGGCCAAGAGCGAGAGGCGATTTCGTTCGAGGGCACGTTCCTGCAAAAACCGCCCGACGAGCATCAGTGCAATGAACACGTCGAGGGTGTCCACGAAGACGCCTCGTGTGCGCCCGGCCATGAACGAGAGCAGCGAGCCGCCATAGGCGAGCACGATTCCGAGCGCGATCGGCAGGTCCATGTGAAGGACCCCGGCGCGCAGTGCGCGAAACGCCGAGCGGAAAAACACAGGCCCGCCGATGAGCACGCTCAGCGTCGAGATGCCGAAGGTCACGCGCTCGAAGAGGACGAACGTCGGTCCCTCGGCGAGGCCGGCGTAGCTCGCGATGGAGAAGATCATCGCGTTCATCGCGAGGGCGATGGTGAGGCCCATGCGAATGACGAGGTCCGACGAGCGACGCCGTTCGTCCTTCAAGGGCGGACCGAGGCGGTACCCGAAGCGCTCGATATCGGCCACGAACGCAGGCAAATCCAAGGCTTTCGTCGCGACCAAGTGAAGTCGTCCGACGGACGGGTCCACCACGAGCGAGAGCGCACCCTCGTGCCGTTTCGCGAGACGTTCGACGAGCCACACGCAAGCCGTGCAGTGAAGACCTTGGATATCGAGCTCGACACGTTTGGCCGCGGAGGTCTCACCCAGGCGTGCAGAAATGGGCTCGAGCCAAAGCGGCGCCCCACGAGCCGAGCCCGCATCGCGCGCTGGCTGACCACGATCCCCGCGCAAATCGTAATAGCGTTCGAGGTGCTCGGACGTCAGAAACCCGTAAACGGTCGCGCATCCAACACAGCAGAACGGACCTTCGTCACCTTCGGAGAGCGGGGTTCCGCAATGCTTGCACGGTTCAGGCTCGCTTCGCGATTTGCGCGTGGCCTCCACCGAGACATGGGAAGAAAACGCGCCTTCGAGCGGCGTCGCACGGAGCTGCATGGCAGCCCCTCTTCAAGGCCCGTGCCGCACTGCGTTCTGCTTGTTTCGCGTGTTTTGCGCGACGCAAGGTGCAGGACCTGCGCCTGCGCCGAACCCCCTGCGTCAGAGATCTTTGGCGAGATGGTGCGCGAGCACGTCGAGCGCATCGGTGGTCGTGAACACTCCGACGACCTTCGCCCCTTCGACGATGACTGCGCATCCGTAACGATGCTCCGCCATTTCGGCGACCACCGCGCGTAGCCGCTGCTCGGGCGGAACGCAGTAGACGCTCTGGGTCATGGCGTCCTCGACCTTCGTGGAGGCGAGGTCCACTCCGGTGATGGCCTGCACGAACAGCAGGTCGCGTTCCGAGATGATGCCCACGAGCTTGCCGTGCTCGAGGACCGGAAGGTGACGTACGCCATTTTCGCGCATGAGGCGCTGTGCGACCGACAGCGGCTGCTCCTTGCCCACCGAGTGCGGTGTGGGCGTCATCCAGTGACGCACGCTCACGGCGCGCGCCGTCGGCACGGAGATGGGCCGGGAAGAAACAGGCTTGGGTGCAGAGGTCTCGCTCATGCCCAAGCTCATTGCAACCTCGTTGCCAGCGATTCGTCGGCAGAACCACGCAGATTTCAACAACTTTGGGCGCAGGCCCTTCGCCACGCGCGCACGGCTCGCGCATTCATGCGACGGGCAGTTGGCCGAGCGCCTCTCAGAACCGGAACATCTTCTTGGGCTCGGCGATGCGAACGGAAGGGAAGTGGCGCTCGAGGAGAGCGTCCCGCAGAGATTCTTGGGACCGAGGCTCGCCGTGGACAAGGACCACTTCGCGGAGCTTTCCGCGATCGCGCGTGGCCTCCGCGAAGGCGAGCAAGTCGTCGCGGTCGGCGTGGGCCGAGAAGCCGTTCAGCACGACGACCTCCGCGCGAAGCTCGCGCTCGACGCCGAAGATTCGAACCCGTGGACGGCGCTCGACGAGCCGACGGCCCAGCGTGTGCTGGGCCTGGAAACCCACGATAATTATGACGTTTTTCGCATCCTCCACGGTGGCACGAAGGTGATGAAGGACGCGCCCGGCTTCGCACATGCCGCTGGCCGAGAGAATGACGCACGGCCCGTCGGCGTGGTCGATGGCCTGCGAGTCGGTCTTCTCGGACACGTACTTCAACCCGTCGAAATCGAAGGGGGAGTCGTGGCTCGTGATGATGGCGCGGGCTTCTTCGTCGAAGCACTCGGGGTGGCGGGCGAATACCTCGGTGACCTTCACGGTGAGCGGCGAGTCCACGTAGACCGGGATGGGCGGAATGCGCTTGGCCGTGCGAAGACGCTTCAACGCGTAGACCACCTCCTGGGCGCGCTCGAGGGCGAAGGTCGGCACCACGATCTTGCCACCACGCGCCACGACACGAACGATGACCTCGGCGAGCGCGTCGTCGAGCCCCGCGGACGGAGGATGGAGCCTATCGCCGTAGGTGCTCTCCATCATGAGCAAGTTCGCGCCCGAAACGACCTCCGGGTCCCGAAGGATGGGAGTGCCTCGCCGGCCCAAATCGCCCGTAAAAACGATGCGTTTCTTCTCGCCTTCGTCGTCCACGTCGAGCGCCACGACCGCGCTCCCGAGCACGTGCCCCGCGTCATGGAAGACCAAAGAGAAGCCTTTGTGGACGGTTCGACGCGTGTGGTACGGCACCGGCACGAAGCGCTCGAGCGTGAGGTCGACGTCGCCCTCGTCGTACAAGGGCTCCACCGGAAGCATGTCGACGTTGTCGCGTTCGATGAGCGTGTTGATGTGACGAGCGTCCGACACTTGGATGTTCGCCGCATCCTTGAGCATCGCGATCGACAAATCCTGCGTAGCCGGAGTAGCAAAAATCGACCCCTTGAAGCCCTGCTTCACCAAAATCGGCAGAGCACCCGAGTGGTCGATGTGAGCATGCGAAAGAATCACCGCATCGACATCGCCCGCCACGAGCCCAAGCGTCCGATTCTCCTCGATCGACTCACGACGACGCCCCTGGAAGAGACCGCAATCCAGAAGCACCGTGCCCTCCGAAGTACGCACCAAATGCTTCGATCCCGTCACCGTCCCAGCAGCCCCAACGCAAGTAATCTCCATACTCTCCCTATGCTTCCAACCCCCCCAACCCATCCCCAAAAAGGGAAACCCAGTCTCAAAGCGTCACTCCCACGAACCAACGCGACGGACCGAGCGAAGCAAGGGCCCACCACCCATGCCCCCATACCACCCACGAACCAACGCGACGGCCCAAGCGAAGCAAGGGCCCCGAGGAGAAGGCTGAGCGATTTTCGCCGAGACCAAGCGATAGCAAGGAGGGTCGCGCGGAACCGACTTCTGTCGGTGAGCACGCCCGACGAAGCTAGCGCGAAGGTATCGGCGAAAAGCGCCAGCCTTCTAGGATTTGGGCTTTGTCATTCCGTACTCATGGAGACGGTACTGGATGGTGCGGACGCTGATGTCCAAGAGCTCGGCGGCCTTCGAGGTCGAGCCTCCCGCGGCTTCCAAGGTCTTTACGATGGCATAGCGCTCGATCTCGGCCATCGTGGAGCCCGGAATTCGCAGCGGTCCGAGGCCATCGAGCGTGCTCTCGATTGGGAGGTCGTCGGCGTCCACGACGGGGCCCTGACAGAGCACCACGGCTCGTTCCATGGCGTTTTCGAGGGCGCGCACGTTCCCTGGCCAGCGCGACGCGAGCAGCTTCTCGCGGGCGGCGTCGGAGAGGCCGTCGATGCGGCGATGGTTCTCGAGGGCGAACTTCCTCAAGAAGTGCTCGGCCAGCACGAGCACGTCGCCACCACGAAGGCGGAGCGGGGGCATTTCGACGTGGACCACGTTGAGGCGATAGAAGAGGTCCTCGCGGAATTTCCCGTCGCGCACCGCCACCGAAAGATCGCGGTTCGTGGCCGCGACGAGGCGAACATCGACGCTCACGCTCTCGTTTCCGCCCACGCGCTCGAACGTGCGCTCCTGGAGGACGCGCAAGAGCTTCACCTGCGTCTGCGGGGAAATTTCCCCGATTTCGTCGAGGAAGAGCGTTCCCCCATTGGCCTGTTCGAAGCGCCCCGCTCGGCGACGCTCGGCTCCGGTGAAGGCGCCCTTTTCGTGGCCGAAGAGCTCGCTCTCCAAGAGCGACTCGGCGAGCGCCGCGCAATGGAGCGCAACGAACGGCTTGTCCGCTCGAGGGCTCAGCGCGTGGACCGCACGAGCGAGCTCGCCCTTGCCGGTGCCGCTCTCGCCCGTGATAAGGACGGTGGCGCGCGAAGGCGCGACCTGACGGGCCACGCGGTAGACCTTCTGCATCGCCGGGCTCGTGCCGATGAGGCCACGGAGCCCCTCGGAGTCGCGTTCGCGAATCTGACGACGGAGGTTCTCCGCCTCGACGCGAACCTCACGGCGCTCGAGGGCACGTTCGACCGTTACCTCGAGCGCATCGAGGTCGACCGGCTTCGTGAGGTAGTCCTCGGCGCCCGCACGCATGGCCGCAACGGCCGAGCCGAGCTCCTCGGAGGACGTCGCCATGATGACCGGAAGATGCGGGTATTGCTCACGAATCTGCCCGAGCAGCGCGAGCCCGTCCATGCGGGGCATCATGAGGTCGGTCACCACGATGTCGGCGGGTCGCTCGACGAGGCGCTCGAGCGCCACGAGACCGTCGTCCGCTTGATCGACCACGTACCCCACCGAGGTGAGGTAGGTCGCGATGGCACCACGCGCGGTGGTGTCGTCGTCCACGAGTAGGACGTACGCTTTTTCTTTTTTGGGTCTGGTCATCTCGGGTCGCTCCGTCTGGGACATTCTTCGCGCACTTCCTGCGTGCCGCACAACTTTCGGATCGCATCGGAGCAACCCACGTGCGCAGCGGTTGAGGGGAGGGATGACAGGGCCCCAAAAAAAGCGCCCGCGCCCCCTCAGCAACATCGAGGCCAACATCGCGCATCGGTTTCGCACAGTCCCCGCAAAGCCAACGCAGCTCTCGCGCTCTCGCCCTCTCTCGCGCACGCGTCAAACGAGCGCGAGCCTTGTAAGGTACGTGCCATGAAACGGATCCTCGTATGCCTCGACCACTCCAGCCTGGCGACCTTCGTCTTCCTCCAAGCCCGAGATTTTGCCGAGAGAACCAGGACCAAAATGGTCTTTTTGCACGTCGTGGTTCCGGATCATGGGCTCACGCTTCCGGGCGTAGAGACCAGTCCGGAGATGGCCGAAAAGACAGGCCTCGCGCATCAAGATCTTCTTGTCCTTGCCAACCAGGCCCCGAACGAAAACGTCGATTCGGTCGTCGTCGGTGTCGGCGAGCCGTGGCGCGTGATCTGCCGAACGGCCCAAGATGTGAACGCGGAATACGTGCTTTTGGGCTGCCACGGCACGGTGGGCGGCCTCGAAAAGCTCTTCGGAACGACCGCGGAAAAAGTCGTGCGCCACGCCGACCGCTCGGTGGTCGTGCTTCGAAAAACGCCCCGTCTCTGAGCGCACGGCCTGCATTCCGGCGCAATTGCTGCGTCAACACGGCTGACCAACCCACCTGTGAAGGCCTGCACGGTCACGCCTTTCGGCGCTCGGAATCATCACTATCGATGACCCGGCATCCCCAAAACCAGCGCCACACACACCGGTCCATCTCGGTCTCCCACTGCTGGCAGGGCTCCGCGCTGGGACGAGGCAAGACGGCGGTAGCCCGTGCGGCCGAAGAGCCATTTTGCGCTCACGGCATGAGGGTTGCTCTGACGTTCCGGATGCACGCCGTCTCCTCCCCGGAGGTCTCCCTCCGCACGCACCTCCTCGACGACCATCGTCGCATCGAGAACCTCATGAACGACATGCTCGAGGCGTGCGCGCACGACGACCGCGAAGGGCTGAGCCTTGCCTGGACGGCACTCGATGCCGGCCTTTCTGCCCACCTCGAAGCCGAAGAGAAGCTCCTTATTCCGATTCTCATGCGAACGAACGAACGTGACGCACGCGCCATCGTTTCCGAGCACCGTCACATTCGCACGCGTCTCGTCGAGCTCGGCACCGCCGTCGACCTGCACACCGTACGCGTCGAAGCCGCGAGGTCCTTCGTGGACGAGCTTCGCGCCCACGCCAGCCACGAAGACACCATTCTCTACCAGCACTGCGACGACGCCCTCGGCCCCGACGAGCACCGCAACGTCCTCGAGACCCTCGCTGACCTTTTGAAAGAGCGCCTCGGAAGGATCAAGAAGCCCCGCGGCATGTAGGAGCGAGAGGCTCCCGGCTACTCCTCTGCGGTGGCCGCGAGCTCCGCGGAGCCGTATTGGATGCTCGATCCCCTCGTCAAGGTCCTCGCCGCGGAGGCGCTCGCACGCGACGTCGTCGAACGGCTCGCCGCCACGACCGACGCGCCGAGGCCCGATCGTAGCCAATGAAGGGTGAATGTTGGCTGAGTTGCAACAAACCTACCCCCACGTCCCGGACCGTCCAGAATCGCGGGGGTCGTTGTCTCAATCGAATCGGCGCTCAGTTGAAAATGCCCGCACCGTCGGGGTCGAGGCATACGCGTCGGGTGCTGTTTTTCGGGTCAATCACGATTCCCGCGCCCGATGAATCAGGTTCAATTGCGAGAACGACATCGTAGCAGCGACCGTTTGCCGTGCCCCCCGCCGTTGCGACCCCGCCAAAGTAGCCAGCCTTCGCGGCAGACCCAACGGGTCCTTGGAGAGTGGGTGCTCCGGGCGAACGAGCCTGAACCCAAACCGCTCCCGAACGCACGGGCCCGGTGCTCGAAACCGTGACACGGAACGTACCGACGCCACCGGGACTTACAAGGCTCCACGTCACTCTGCTGATTCCCACGACACTCACTGGGGCAGGCGCTGCTACAAC
>JAYUKI010001176.1:0-2483 GCA_043764595.1 Myxococcales bacterium
TTCGAGCGCGCCGTGCGCGTCATTCCTGGTGGCGTGAACAGCCCCGTGCGGGCCTTTCGTGCCGTCGGAGGCCAGCCCGTGTTCATCGCGCGGGCCGAAGGGGCCTATCTCTACGGTGCTAACGGTGCAAAGTACACGGACTACATCGGCTCGTGGGGACCGATGATCCTGGGCCATGCGCACCCGAAGGTGGTCGCGGCCATCGTCGAGACCGTCGCCAAGGGCACGAGCTACGGTGCGCCCACCGAGCTCGAAGTGCGCTTCGCAGAGGCCTTGATCGCGCTCTATCCGAGCATGGACATGGTTCGCTGCGTGTCGAGCGGCACCGAGGCCACGATGGCGGCGCTGCGTGTCGCACGTGGCTACACCGGCCGTGAGGTCGTGGTGAAGTTCGAGGGCTGCTACCACGGCCACGCGGACTTCTTGCTCGTCAAAGCCGGCTCTGGCGCGGCCACGTTCGGCGTCCCCGACTCGGCCGGTGTCCCCGAAGGCACGGCGAAAAATACGCTGACGGCGCCTTACAACGACGTGCCTGCGCTTCGTGCGATCTTCGCCGCCCGCGGGAAAGACATCGCCGCGGTCATCGTCGAGCCCGTCGTCGGCAACATGGGGCTCGTCACTCCCGAGCCCGGCTTTCTCGAGGCGCTGCTTGCGCTGTGCAAGGAATATGGCGCGCTCTCGATCTTCGACGAAGTGATGACCGGCTGTCGCCTCTCCAAAGGTGGCTACCAAAGGCGCACCTCTCCGGCGCTCGTCCCCGACATGACCTGCCTCGGAAAGATCGTGGGCGGCGGAATGCCCCTGGCCGCGTACGGCGGCAAGTATTCGATCATGGAGAAAGTGTCCCCCGTGGGTCCCGTCTACCAAGCCGGAACGCTGAGCGGAAACCCGGTCGCCGTGAGCGCCGGCCTCGCGACCCTCGCGCTCCTCGACGACGCTCTGTACGCCAAGCTCGAGGCCCTCGGCGCACGTCTCGAAGCGGGCCTCGTCGCGGCCATCAAGAAGACCGAGACCGAAGCGTGCGTGCAGCGCATCGGATCCATGATCACGCTCTTTTTCACGAAAGGCCCCGTCAAGTCGTGGGACGACGCGAAGAAGAGCGACACGGCGCGCTTCGGACGTTTCCACGGCGAGCTGCTCTCGCGTGGCGTCTACTGGCCGCCGGCGCAATACGAGGCCGCGTTCATCAGCGGAGCGCACACCGAAGCCGACATCGACGCGACCGTGAAGGCCGCCGAAGAAGCCCTGACGGCCATCCGCACCTGAGCTTCGGCAGTGAGGCGAAGGGCTCCGCGCTTTTGGGGGCGGAGCCCTTTTTCACGTGCGCTCACGTGCGCTCACGCACTGCGGCGCAGGGTCTCGAGCGCATTTTGCACGTCGGCCACGAGGTCGTCGGGATCTTCGAGGCCGGCGTGGATGCGGAGGCATGGACCCTCGTAGGGCCACGTAGTCGCGGTGCGCAGCGACTTCGGGCTCATGGGCATGACGAGGCTCTCGTAGCCGCCCCACGACGCTCCGATTCCGAAGAGCTCGAGCGCATCGACGAACGCGGCAAAGCGGGTCCTGCTCATGGGCGCGAACACGACGCCAAAGAGGCCCGATGTGCCGGAAAAATCCCTCTTCCAGAGGGCGTGGCCGGGGAAGTCCTCCCGCGCAGGATGAAGGACCTTTTCTACTTCGGGAGCCTTCGCCAAGAGGTCTGCGAGCACGAGGCCCATCTTGCCTTGGCGCTCGAGCCGAATCCCCATGGTGCGCAGCCCGCGTGCTCCAAGGAAGGCGTCGTCCGGGCTCACCGAGTATCCGAGATCGTCGCTCGTCCGCTTGAGGGCCGCATAGACCTCGGGCGAGGCACACGACACGTAGCCGAGCATCGCGTCCGAGTGGCCGACGACGTACTTCGTGGCCGCTTGCACGCTGAGATCGACGCCGTGCTCGATGGGGCGGAAATAGAGAGGCGTCGCCCAGGTGTTGTCCAGGGCAGTCGTGATGCCACGCTCGCGGCACACGCGGGTGATGGCCGGCACGTCCTGCATCTCGAACGTGAGTGAGCCGGGCGCTTCCATGTACACGCAGCGCGTGTTCGGGCGAAGGAGGTCGCGAATGCCTTCGCCAATGCACGGATCGTAGAAGGTGCAGGATACACCAATGCGGGCCAAGAGCCCCGAGGCGAGCTTTCGTACGGGAAAATACACGCTGTCCGGCAGCAGCACGTGGTCGCCCGTTTTTACGGTCGACAGAATCGCCGTGGCGCATGCCGCGTAGCCCGAAGGGAAGAGGGCCGTGGCGTGGGCCCCCTCGAGCGCGTTGACGGCCTCCGCGAAGCCATGTGTGGTCGGCGTTCCGAAGCGCCCGTAGTAGGTGCCGGGCTCTCCCGCGAGCATGTCCCGAATCTTCGCGTCCCACGCGTCGAGCGTGGGAGCGAGAATGGTGGAAGCGCGGTAGACCGGCGTGTTGACGGTTCCCGCGTGGGCCTCGGGATGCCG
>JAYUKI010001177.1:0-8369 GCA_043764595.1 Myxococcales bacterium
GACGAGAGCAAGGTCGACATCACGCGCTTCAAAGGCCTCGGCGAGATGATGCCCAAGGTGCTTTGGGAGACCACGCTCTCGCCCAAGACCCGGCGGCTCTTGAAGGTGGAGATCGCGGATGCGCTGCAGACCGATCGCATCATCAGCGACTTGATGGGCAAGGATCCTTCGGCGCGCTTCCAGTTCATCATGGAGCACGCGGAAGACGCGCAGGAGATCGACGTGTAACAACGTCAGGGCGCTGACAGCCGGCGTCCAGCTCGGACGACTCTTCGATGACCCACAGGTTCAAGCTCGACGTCGACGTGAATGCCGAGCCTTGGCGGCTGCTCGAGCACATCCCGTTTCGTGAGAAGCTAGGGCTGCCCGTCGAGCCCTACCGACCCGGGCTCACGGTCCAGGAGCTCATGACCCCGACGCTCGGTCCCGGGACCGTCGCCGAGCCTTTGCTTCTCGACGTCGAGGGCAGGACCCCGGCGAGCTTGCTCGTGCGCTCGCGCGGCTTCACTCCGGACGCCACGACCGATCTGCTCGTGTCGCCTGCGCTCGAGGCCATTCTGTCCACCGGTCGACTGCCGGCCCACGCGACGATCGCTTGCGAGGCGTTCGTGTTCCCCCAGGGCTCGTTCGGCGTGTTGCCGAAGAACCGCAAGCCGAAGGGCCCCCATCCGTTCGGGTGGCTCTGGTGGCAGGACCGGTTCGAGGGGCGGCTCGATCCGCAGAAGAGCCGCTTCCGCCTGCGCTACCCGAACGGCACCGTCGACTACGCGAGCTATGCGTCCCTCGAGGATCTCGCGCAGGTGAAGCACCGCGCCGCGACCACGCTCGCGTTCGACCTCGCGCTCGACACGGTGGCGTGGGCCGATCCGGCGGTGGACGCGCTCGACGTCGTCCCGATGGGCCTCGATGAGGTTTACCTGTCGGACGCGATGGCGGAGCGACTGCGGGAGGCCGCGCTGCCGGGCCTCGAGATTCGCGCCATCGCGCGGTGAAACAGGTCCCGCGTTCGTCGGTGCGGCTCGGCCCATCCGATTCAACGCGTGCAAGCCCGAGGGCGGACGCGTGCCCACGCGATGCTCGTGCGTGACGTCGGTTGATCCGACGTCGGGACATGCCGTTGCACGCGTTGGAATCGCCTCCTTGCTCCACCCCTTCGGGTGCTTTCAAGGATCGTCCACCGGAAACGCCCTGTCTTTCACCCTAGTGGTGAACTTGGGAGAGGGGCGTCGGGGACTCCGCCGTTGGTGGCCTGGGAGGCGGGGGCGTCGCGGCGGCTAGCGAAGCTTCCACTCGATGTAGCCGAGCATGGGCGGAAGCTTTTCCCCGTGCGTCGCGAGCCACTTTGGGAGGTACGCGTTGCCGGCCGGTTTTCCGTAGTCGCCTCGCACGTGCTTTTGTACAAGCCTTTGAAAGGCTTTCCAGGCGGCGTAGCGGAGCTTGGGGAGATCACCCCCGTTTAGGTTGAGCGTGCCAGGTTCGTCCTTGTTGCCCTGAGGGGACGGTTTGCGGTCCACGTCGGCTCGAGCTTCGGAATCGTCCGACGTGATGAAGGCCGCGGCGTCGTTGCCCGCTCGCGATTCGTAGCGCAGCTTGGCTATCGATAGTGGCTGAGTGGGATCGACGGAGAGCCTCGAGTTGCCTTGCGCTACGTCGCATGTGGAGCCCGTTGGGTGCGCGTCGCCTTTGCACGAGCCGACCAAGTTCGACCAGGTGAGCGCCAACGTTGGCGCGTGGTGGATGGGCACCAGATGAGCGATTCGCGTGGTGGGCTCTTCGGTGGGGCGTTCATCGATCCGCCTCATGCAGAATGCGCAGAGGTAGCCCTGCTCCTTGTGCAGAGCTTGGCGGAGCGCAGGCTTGTCGTTTTGATCGTAGGCGGACCTGGCGGATGGGCCAGTGGCGAGGTTGGTGAGTGGATCGGTTCGGAGGCTGAGCAACGAGGCCGGCTCGGTCGCCTTTCGAATCAGCCTCATTCGGCGACCTCTCGCCCGTCCTCCGATCCTTCGGGTGGGAGGAGCTGTTCCAGAAAGAAGACGTCTGGATCGTCGCCTTCGATCATCGATCGGATCTCTCGAATGAGGCTGCGGGCCTCGGAGACTTGGTCGTCGTCGACGGCATCACGTAGCAAGCGAAGCTTTTCCGCCACCTCGGGCGGGCGCCCAGAATCGCCGAAGACGCTCTCGAGGATTCCATTCGTGTCGCGGTGCCATGTGGCTCGCGTGAGCGGGCGAATCGCGAAGTCTTCGATGAGGCGCACGTTCTCGGATCGGACGGCCGAGAGCACCTGCGGCGAATGCGTCGTCACGATGAACTGGACGTTCGGGAAGACCTTTTGAAGCCGTGGAAGAATGGTTCGCTGGAGCCCCGGATGAAGGTGAAGCTCGATCTCGTCGATGAGGACCACGGCTTCGCGCTCGAGGGGCTTCGGATCATCGGGCGCGGCGAGCACCATGCGCCGCGCGAGGTCTCCAGCCATCGCGAGTAGGCATTTCTCGCCATCGGAGAGCTGGGACACGTCGAGGCGGCGGCCCTTGTAGAGCAGCGTCATCCTCTGAGGCCCGCGCTCGATCCGCAGCTCGCTCGCGCCCTGGAAGAGCTCCTCGATCGCCGTACGGACGTGAGGCAAACGAGATGGTGCGGCGTCCTCCGCCGGAAAAAACGACTTCACGGCTAGGGCCTGCTCGTTGAACAGATCTTCTTCCTGGCGGAACCACTCGAAGAACCCGCGAAAATTGCTGGCGCCCCGCTCGAGGGCGCCGTCGTAGGCTGCGAGCTCGTCGAAGAAATGCGCGGTTCGAATCCGCGACGGAATGTCGAGCGCACTGCGGTTCGTAGGGAAGTAGATGGCGAGTGGAAGTCGAGGCGCCTTGTCGACGATCGATTTCTGCGCGGCATCGATGATCGGCGTGAGGTCCGAGATGTCCTCGGTTTCGGTGACGGGGCGCCCAGGTCGGGTGAGGGCGCCTTTCCAAGTCATCAACGCGCCCTCGAACTCCGCATCGATGTGAATCACCGTCGAGTCGGATTCCGCTCGCACGTCCGAAACTGTGAGCGGCGGTGGCCGCTTTGCTGCACCGAACCACACCCCGCTTGCCAAGCTCGTCAGCATCGACGCCAGCGCGTCGAGAATCGACGTCTTGCCCGCTCCGTTCACCCCCACGAGCACGGTGAGCTTTGGGTCGAGGTCGAGCTCAAGGGACGAAAAGCCGCGAAAGTTCGTGAGGGAGAGCTTCTTGAGCCGCATCTTGATCTTGTCCGACCATACCGTAGGCATCGGACGTGGGCCAGGTTGCGGGAGCGCACTTGTGCTTGGAAACGTGTGCGGCAAAGCGTCTTCGGCGGAGCCGGTGCCTCGATGGTCGCCATCGATTTCACTTGTGACCGGCCCATCTGTGGCAAGCTTCCGATGTGCGCCCTTCGCCCGACGATCCGCAGTGGTACCGAGACGCTTACGGCGTTTGGTGCCATCCCCACCATGGCCGCTGGCACCAATTGCAGGACGCAACATGGATCGCGCAAACCCCGGCCGGCGACTGGGCGCGAGCACCGGTAGCCGCGCAACGGCCGGCAAACAGGGCGGGCTGCGGAACTGTGTTCCTCGTCGGGGCTGCGCTTACTCTGCTCTACGCTGGATGCTCGGCGATCCTCGAAGACCCCGTGACAGCTCTTGCCGTGTTCTTCGTTGGTATCCCTTTCGCGGCCGTCGTTTCGGTAGTTGTGATGGCGCTGCTTCCATCTACTTTGAAGAAGTAGTGTCGGTTCGGTCCCTTGCCCTGGGCCGCCGGTGCGTGCGGCCGAACGCGACATCGATTGGCGGTTGGATACCCGCCGATGTCGATGAGGAACACCCCATTCAACGCCTGTAAGCCCGAGGGCGGACGTGCGCCCAAGCGATGCGTGCCCGTGGCATCGCTTGATCGGACGTCGGGACATGCCGTTTTCCGCCGTTGCATCGCATGGTCGACGGTCGCACATGGTCTTGCAGGCTCTGCTCTCGGGGGGTGGCACGCGCACCCTCGCGCCTTCACGCATTGGAACGGCGTGTCGGAGCGGTGCGCGTTGTCTTGAAGGATCTCGCGAGGTTCCGTCACGTGGCTCGAATGGCCTTGCGTGGGACCGGATCTTCGTTTTCGATACGGGCCCATGCCGGCGCTCCTTCGCACCAACGAAAGCCTCGACGGACTCTGGGAAGAGCTCGTCTACACCGAAGCTCGCCTCCTCGCGGCGGGCCACAAAACCCACGCGGCGACGGTCGCAAAGACCATCAAGCTCCTCGATGGGCTCCACGCCGGGCAGCGCGACGCGTGGCGCCGGGAGATCGTGGCGCAGGCGCACGTCGATGCCGTGGACGACACCTTGGACGACGAGGTCGAGGGGCTCGGCCGGGACCTCTTGCACCTCGAGACGGGCGACCGCAAAGCCGCGCGCTTCAAGCAGTACTTCAAGACCGCCGTGAACACCGTCGTGCGCCTCGGCCTCGAGTCGGAGCTCAAGGTGGTGCGCGTGTTCGTCTCGCAGCTCGCCAAAGAGAGCGAGAAGGTCCTGAAGGACCACGGGAAAGCCCTCGCTGCGCTCGTGAAGAAGGGCGACGAGGTCGTGGCCGAACGAAGGGACGCCGCCACGGACCGCGCGGCGCACCGTGCGCGTTCGATCCTTTCCTTCGTCGACGATCTGAACGCCCAGAGGACGTCCATCCACGCCGAGCTCACGATCTACGGCACGAAAGAGAAGCTCCCACGCGACTACGCCGATCGCTTCTTCCGGAAGACCACGCGAACGGTGCGCGTCGTCGCTGCGGAGCCCGAGCCGACGAAGTGAGGCGCGACGCGGGAGCTTGGAGGATGGGCCTCTTTCACGTCGCGCTTGGGTGCACGGCCTTCGGGTAGGCCTGACGTAGCGCGGTCGCCAAGGTTTCGAGCGTGGGCTCGAGCGCCGAGCCCTTTCGCCAGATCAGCGCGACCGTGCGGTGCGCGGCCGGTCCGGCGAGAGAGCGCACGTGCAGCCGCGCGCGCCTCGCCTCCGTCTCCACGGCGATGGCGGGGATGAGCGTGATAGCGCCGCCGCCCGCGACCATTTGCACGAGCGTCGTCAAGCTCGTCGCGCGAAAGTCGCTCTCGTTCATTCGCGCGGCGCTGCACGCTTCGAGCGCTTGGGTGCGGAAGCAGTGGCCCTCGTCCAGGAGCAGGAGCTCTTCGCCTCGAAGCTCGGCCTCGGTGACGGGAGTGCTCTTCTTGGCGAGCGCGTGATCGCGGGGCGTAAGGACGACGAACGGGTCCTTCGCGAGGACCTGCTGGGCGACCTCGCCGATGTCGGCTTCGAGCGCCAGGATCGCCCCCTCGAGCTCGCCGTCGTCGAGGCGCTTCACGAGCACGTCGGTCTTGTCCTCGGTCCATCGGATGCGCAGCTTCGGGAAGCGCTTGCGCAAGGGCTGCGTGACGCTCGGGAGCAAGTACGGCGCGATCGTCGGAATGACGCCGAGCCGCATCGTTCCGGCAAATGGATCCGAGGTCCGCGTGGCCGCGCGGACCAGCTCGTCGGCTTCGACCAGAGCCCGCTTGGCGCGCGCCGCGAGGTCACGGCCGGACACCGTGATGAGGACCTTCTTTCGGGTGCGCTCGAACAGCGTCACACCGAGCGCTTCCTCGACCTGCGCGAGCTGCGCGCTGAGCGAAGGCTGCGACACCCCACAACGCTCGGCCGCGCGCCGGAACGAGAGCTCTTCGGCGATGGCCACGATGTACTGGAGCTGACGGAGGGTGAAGGGGTGGGGGGCCATCGTTGGTAGTCTGAGGCTATCAGCAGCATCGGATCAATCGATTAGACGGAGGAATGGGCGGCTCCTAGGTTCGAACGTGAAGGAGATGACGCCATGAGAAATGCATTCGCGAAGAGGGTGCCGCTGTTGATCCTCGCGCTATTGGCGGTCCCGGGCTGCGCGGGAGCCGTAGCGCGGCCGGACCCCGTGACCGCAGCCGCACCGGCCTCACCGAAGGCCGAAGTCGCCAAAGACGCGACGCGTGCCCAGCTGATGTCGAACCAGTTCTGGTGGCCCGACCGCCTCGATCTCTCGCCGCTTCGGCAGCACTCGCCCGCCTCCGATCCCATGGGGCCGGACTTCAACTACGCCGAGGCCTTCAAGAGCCTCGATCTCAAGGTCGTCAAGAAGGAGATCGGCCAAGTCCTCACGACCTCGCAGGCCTTCTGGCCGTCCGACTACGGCAACTACGGGCCGTTCTTCATTCGTATGGCGTGGCACAGCGCGGGGACCTACCGCATCAGCGACGGACGCGGTGGGGCCGGCGGCGGACAGCTTCGCTTCGAACCGCTCAATAGCTGGCCCGACAACGCCAATCTCGACAAGGCCCGAAGGCTTCTCTGGCCCATCAAGCAGAAGTACGGAAAGAGCCTCTCGTGGGCCGACCTCATGGTGCTCGCCGGAAACGTGTCGCTCGAATCGATGGGCTTCAAGACGTACGGATTCGCGGGTGGGCGCCGCGACCAGTGGGAGCCGGACCTCGTCTATTGGGGACCCGAGCAGAAGTTCCTCGCCGACCAGCGCCACACGCCGGACGGAAAGCTCGCCCCGCCGATGGGGGCCGTTCAAATGGGCCTCATCTACGTCAACCCTCAGGGCCCGAACGGAAAGCCCGATCCACTCGCCTCGGCGAAGGACATCCGCGAGTCGTTCGGCCAGATGGCGATGAACGACGAAGAGACGGTCGCGCTCATCGCGGGTGGTCACAGCTTCGGGAAGGCACACGGCGCAGCCCCCGACGCCAACTGTGTCGGCGCCGCGCCCGCGGCCGGCCCCGTCGAAGAGCAAGGCTTCGGATGGAAGAATCGGTGCGGCACGGGCCACGGGAAAGACACGATCACGAGCGGGCTCGAAGGTGCGTGGACGTCGACGCCAACGAAGTTTTCCATGGGCTACCTGTCGAACCTGTTCAAGTACGAGTGGGTCCAGACGAAGAGCCCCGGAGGAGCGATCCAGTGGATCCCGAAGGACGGCCAAGGCGCCGGGTTGGTCCCTGACGCCCACGATCCCAGCAAGCGCCATGCGCCCATCATGTTCACGACCGATCTGGCGCTGAAGGTCGACCCTGCCTACGAGAAGGTGTCGAAGCGCTTTCTCGCGAACCCGCAGGAGTTCGAGCTCGCGTTCGCCAAGGCGTGGTTCAAGCTCACGCATCGCGACATGGGGCCGCGGGCCCGTTACATCGGAGCAGAGGTCCCATCCGAGGCGCTCATTTGGCAAGATCCGATTCCCGCCGTGAACCACAAGCTCGTCGGCGACGGCGAGGTCAAAGAGCTCAAGAAGAAGATCCTCGCTTCGGGGCTCGGGGTGGGGGATCTCGTTCGTGCGGCGTGGGCTTCGGCCGCCTCGTTCCGTGGGACCGACAAGCGCGGCGGGGCGAACGGGGCACGCATTCGCCTTGCTCCCGAGAAAGACTGGGCCGTGAACGAGCCGGAACAGCTTGCCAAGGTCCTTCCTCGCCTCGAAGAGATTCAGAAAGACTTCAACAAACGCACGGATGGGATGAAGGTGTCTCTCGCCGACCTTATCGTGCTCGGCGGTACGGCCGCGGTCGAGCAAGCCGCGAAGGCGGGCGGAGTCGACGTGACCGTGCCCTTCAAGCCGGGACGCATGGACGCCACGCAAGACCAGACCGACGTGGCCTCGTTCGCGGTGCTGGAGCCCAAGGCCGACGGATTCCGCAACTACTATGGCGCCGGCAATCGTCTGTCCCCGCTCGAGATGCTCGTGGAGCGCGCGAACCTTCTCACGCTCACCGTGCCCGAAATGACGGCCCTGATTGGTGGGCTTCGTGTTCTGGAGGCCAACACCGGACGATCGAAAAGTGGAGTGTTCACGAGCCGCCCGGGCACGTTGACGAACGACTACTTCGTCCACCTGCTCGACATGTCCACGAAGTGGCAGAAGTCACCCACCGAAGGCCTCTACGAAGGCCTCGATCGGACGAGCGGAAAACCGAAGTGGACGGCAACCCCGGTCGACCTCGCGTTCGGCTCCCACTCCGAGCTCCGCGCCATCGCCGAGGTGTATGGCGCGGAAGACGGCAAGCAGAAGCTCGTGCAGGACTTCGCGAAGGCGTGGAGCAAGGTCATGATGCTCGATCGCTTCGACGCGAGCGCACCCGCGACGGAGAGTCGGCGCTGACGCACTCGCGCTCGGCGTCGCCGGTCCGCTCCGACGAGGCATGAGGGTCTTCCGGAAGACGACGCGAACGGCGCACTACGAACGGGAGGCTTACGCCGGGCCCCCCACAGCTTTGGTGCTTGGGCTTCGCCAGGTCGACGTCGTCCTCGAAGCCCGTCTCGAGGCGAAGTGTTCCGGCGCCGGAACAACG
>JAYUKI010001178.1:0-8361 GCA_043764595.1 Myxococcales bacterium
TGGTTCGATGAGTCCCACGAAATGCCCGTAATTTTGCCCGTTTCGTAGCAGCTCGAGATGTCTTCTTTGGAGACCACGTCTTTGAATACGACTTGGCTCAAGCGCGCGCCCTTGTCGCTCTTCTTGTCTGTGTCGACCGTCTTTGCGACCACCCCGGACTGGAACTGGGCCTTCTTGCGATCGAGCTCCACGAGCCGTGAGGGGTCGGGGAGCTCCCCGGACCAGTCGCCCACGGGATCGACCTGGAGAGGTGGCGGGGAGCCGAAGCGCGCCGTCAGGGTGGCCTCGTCGATGTGGTCGTTCTTGGCCTCTTCGTACTTCTGCCAATCGCGCCGCTCTTCGGACATCGCCTCGTACACGGCCCGACCTGTCTCGACGCTGAAGAGGTGGCGGCTTGCGGCAGGCTCCTTGAGAAGGGAGCTCTCTGCGTGCGTCAGGATGGGATCGTTCGCGACGAGGTAGAGACCCACGAGCTCACGCGTAACCTCGATGGGCAGCGGTTCGAATCGGCAGCTGTCGTCCGCGCACTTGGCGAAGTACTCGCTGCGGACCGCCTCGAGTCCGGCGACGACGTCGGGCGGGACGGTTCGTGACGTCTTGGCCTGTTTTGCGCGCTCTTCGAGAGCGTCGAGCTTTTGGTACTCGGCGGCATGAGCGGAGTAGTACTCCCTGCGTTTCGCGATCACGGCGCCAGGGGCGTCGACGTACATGTGCTTGCGGCGCACGTCGAGCTTGGCCACGTCCGCCACGACACGCTCTTTGGCGGCGATGGCCGCGTCGAAGAACATGGTTTGGGCGCGCTCCGAGAGGTCCATCCTGCCGAGCTCGGCTTTGAGCTTCGCGGAGTCGAGCACACTCGCGTAGTAGGAGGCGATCCCCTTTTCCAGGGGCCGTTCCGTGAGACGGGCCACGTCGAACACGAACATCGCGGCGACCACGGGATCGGGCTTGCGATCGTCGAACGTGTGGTGGAGATCGACGATGCGTTGCCCCTTGTCGCCCTGGTCGCGGCAGATGCGACGCAGCACGAGGTCACGGCGGCCTTCGCCACCTTTGCCGTCGATGCCTGCCGCGCACTCGGGTCCAGAGTACGAGAGCGGACCGAGCTGGGTCTCCGGCTTCTCGGCAGGAACGATCTTGATGAACCCACACCCGCTGATTCCAAGGGTGGCGGCAAGACCCATGAGCAAGTGACGCATGTCGAACCTCCGAAACTGCTCGATAGCACGGACCTGAGGGGCTCGGGGTCGACCGCGGGCCTTTCGTCCGGTAGAGCGTGCGGGCCCGCATGAGCATGCACGTGAGCCGGCGATCCTTCTGCGATGTCACGTTGGCCGAGATCGAGGCCGCGAAGCCCCCGTGCTCGCCGCGGCATTTGCTCGGGCGCCTTCATCGGGTCGCCAAATGGGTGCAGGATGCAAGCACAGGGGCGCGCGGTCCGGACATGGGCCGCGACGTACGCGCCTTCGTCGAGGAGAGGTTTCACTTCGGCCTTCCTGAAATCGTGGGCCGCGAAGCTTCGGACGACGGGGCCACGAAGCTTCTTTTTCGGCTGAACGATGGCGCCACGGTCGAGACCGTCCACATGCCCCGTGCGGTGAAGAACCCGCGCGTGACGTTGTGCGTGTCGAGCCAAGTGGGCTGCGCGATGGGTTGCACGTTCTGCCGCACGGCCGAAATGGGCCTCGTACGGAGCCTGCTTCCCGAGGAGATCGTGGGGCAGGTGCTCGCCACGCTGATCGCGCTTGGCCCTGACGATCCGGGGCGCGTTTCGCTCGTGTTCATGGGCATGGGCGAGCCGCTGCATGCGGGCGCGATCGACCATGTCGTTCGGGCGATCGAAATCATGTGCGAGGAGCACGGGCTCGGTCTTGCTCCGATGCGCATCACGGTGTCGACCTCGGGGCTCGTGCCGGGCATTCGTGCGCTCGCGCAGTCGAAGAAGCGTCCGTGCCTAGCGCTCAGCCTGAACGCCACGACCGACGAGGCGCGCACGCGCATCATGCCGGTCACGAAACGTCATGGGCTCGCCGAGCTTCGCGAGGCCCTGTTGGCTTACCCGGCGCGGCCCCACGAGAAGATCACGATCGAGTACGTACTGCTCGCCGGGGTGAACGACACCCGCGAGGACGCCGAGAGAATCGCTGCGTTTTCAAGGGGTTACCGAAGCGTCGTGAACGTTATTCCGTGGAACCCCTACCCGACGGGCGAGTTTTCTCGACCCGCCGACGAGGCCGCGTCGGCCTTCATGAAGCACCTCGCCGAGCTCGGATGTCTCGTGGTGGTTCGAAGGTCGCGCGGCCGCGACGTGGGCGGGGCATGCGGTCAGCTCGCGACGGATGCGACGAGGCCACGGGGGCGAAGGCTCGCCGTGATCGGGGGCGAGCTTCCCGAGTAGCTCAGGCTCCGAGGCGATCGACGAGCGCGACGTACTTGGTCATCGCGTCGTCTTTGCCCGTGCCCTTGGTCTTCGTCCACGCGTCGAACTTGGCGCGGCCCTTCAGGTCGAACATGCCCGGACGAGAGCCCGTGACGTCGCCCGCTGTGGCTTGTTTGTAGAGCGCATAGAGGTCGAGAAGGTCGTCGTTCGACGGCGACTTCGAGAGCTTCTTTACGCGCGTTTGGGCATCCTCGAACTTGGCGGAGAGTTCCATGGGCGCGATGCTACCTCGCCTGCAAGCTCGTGGGTCACCTGAGGATGCGCGCGACGGCTTCAGCGCGGAGAGCAGGCACGTGCGTTCGGTGTACCGAGGCCGAGCCCTCCGAGGTCGACGCCTGGCAACGTGGACGTACGCGAGACCGGCGAGCAGAGCATCGACGAGGGACAATCGGCATCGCCTCCGCACTCGGCTGTGCAGACGCCGCCCGTGCGGTGGGGGAAACCGCGGAAGGAACCGCCTCCAGGGATGTCGATGGAGACGGCATTTTCGTAGAGATCGAGGCACAGACCCGAGCGGCATTCGGCTCCCCGCGCACAGGAAACGCCGAGATCCGGGAGCTTTCTTCGTTCGACCACGAAGCCCACGACGAACGTGAGCGGAAGGACGAAACCGACGAGTGCGAGGACGGCGTTCTTTCGTGCGGAGCTCTGGCGGTCCCACCATGTGGGCCTGGTCGAGACGGCCTTTGCCACGGCCGGTACTTCGATTTCGACCGTGAGGAAAAGGTCTCCCGGCGCGTCCTTGGACGACTCGTGGCCTTTGCCGGCGAGACGTAGCTTCGTGCCCGTGGCGATGCCTTCAGGAACGCGAACGGTGAGGGTTTCCTCGCGTGTGGTGAGGCCTCCCGTGCACGCGTCGCAGCCCGGGCCACTTCGGTAGGTCGAGAAACACGAAGGGCAACGCACGATGCGTGTGACCGAGATGGGATGTTTGCCACCTCGAGCGGCCGCGTCGGCGCGAATGCGAAGGGTCGCCGCGATGTCGAGGGAGCTCAAGGTTTCGTTGCCCATACCCATCTCAGCCGGTTTTTTTTCGGCCTTCGTTGCGGTGCATCGAGCGGCGGGTGCGAAGGGCAATGACGCACGCTGCTCCAACGAGCGCGAGAGTCGAAACGCCGCTCGAGCCGTTCGGGCTCATGGCACAGCCGAGGCCCACTCCGTTCTTGCGGTCGAGCTCGTCCAGCTCGTCGGCCGAGTCTTCGGAGCCATTCTTGGAGGGATCGGCGAGCTTCGCGTTGGTGCGGGGCGAAAGCTCGTCGGTCGAAACTGTGCTGGGGATGCCGGTGGGCGCAGTGCTCGGCGATGGGGCGATGGCAACGCCCGATGCGGCAGGCGTTGGAGTCGTCGACGGTTCCGAGCAGCAGCGGAAGCTCTGTTGGTAGGCGATGAAGTCTTCGTTGTGTGCGCGGGTGGCGGGACGGCAGCGGGCGCGCACGGGACCCCAGTATCCGCCCTTGAGCACCGAGGCGTAGCCGGCGGTTCGTGTGCTCTTGGTCCACTCGTCGACGTTGCCTGTGAGGTCGTACACCCCAAAGGCGCTCTTGCACTTGGCGTGCGAGCCGGACGGCGTTCCCTGCCAGAGGCGATCGAGCTCTTCGCGGGCCTTTTTGCCGTCGCGCGGGGCAAGTCCGTTTTCGGCGAAGGGCTTCCATGGGCGGTCCACCACGCACGCTTCGGCGTCGCGTTCGTACCCATAGGGGTAAGGCATCGCCTCTTCGCCTTCGCACGCGAAGGTCCACTCGTTCTCGTTGCAAAGGCGCTTTCCGTTGCCTTTGCAGAGGGCCGTGGCCTCGTTGTAGCTCACGACGATCATTGGGTTTTCGCCGAGTTTGTTCGGGTACTCGAAGCGGTCCATGCAGTAGTGGAGGGCCTTCGAGGGAAGCTTTTGCGAGAGCTCGAGCCAGCCTTTGCGGTCGAAGGTCTTGCAGCGGGCTGGGAAGTCTTTGCTGATCCAGTCGACGCAGGAGGAGTTCTGCAATTCCTCGATTTCGCCAGAGGATTCGCGACCTTGCGCGTCGAGGCGATACTTTCCGGCGACGTCGACCATTCCTGCAGGGCACGCGCCGCGGTTGCCTTCGCGCGCGTCGGTCACGTCGGTGGGCTCGGCTGCGGTCGGCGAGACGGCTTGCCAGTGTTTCTTCTCGATGCTCTTCCACTCGAAACGGGGCGACCCCGCTTGGAGATTGAAAAGCTCTGCGCCGTGGCTCCCGAGCATCGAGCGGGCTCCCAGACCTCCGCCGAGCAACAACGTGCCTCCGACGAGGAAAAGGCCGACGAAGGCGAGGGTGCGACGACTGGATTTTGGCGAGGGGCTCATGCGGGGTTGGCACGACCTTAGTCGAGCCCGTGATGGACGCCCAAGAGGTGCGCGTCATTCAACGTTCGTGCGGCGGTTCTGCATTCGGTGAAAACAAGTACGAGCCGAGCGAGGGCGAGCTGCGCGGGTGCTCAGCTTCGGAAGTGGTCAGTTCGATGAGGGTTTTGCTTGGTCGCGGCCCACGGCCTGCGGATTTGCTATCGCTTGGGTGGTGGCCCCGATCCTGACCCGCACGGCGCTTTCCACCGTGGAAGTGGCCTACTCGTTCGAGGGCGAGGACCGCGCTTGGCTCGAGCGCGTACTGGCGTCTGCGGCGCCCGACCTGGACCACGGCCTCGGCCTCTATGCGTCGACGGGAATCGTGCAAGGCGGGCACCTGATTCCAACGCCTCCGATGGCGAGCTTCGGCCTGTCGAACGACCTCGCGCGCCTCGCGCTGGCACTGCATCCCCGCTTGCCGTGCCCAATTTTGGACGCCTTTGCGCCCCGCGCGGTGGTGTGCGGTGGTCTGGACGAGGCTTGGCCAAAAAAGCTCTCGGCCGCGAAGCTCTACCGCGCTGGGATGGTCAGCGGGGGAGTGGTGGACGCGTTCGTGCTCTTTGCGCAGGATGGCGAAGGGGGCGCCGTGCAGCTCATTGCGCCTTCGCGCGAGCCCGTGGTGACGCATCCGCGGACGCGCGCTTCGTGGGGCCGAGTTGCGCTGCATTTGGCTTCGGCCCTTCGGTTGCGCCGGCGCGCGCGGATCTCCGAGCCCATCGCCGTTCTCGATGCGAAAGGGTCTTTCGTGGGTGCGTTCGAGTTGGCGCCGACGACCTCCGCCAAAATTTCACGCGCGGTGAAACAGGCCGAGCGGGCTCGTTCCCTGCGCGAAGATCCGGAGGCCGCATTGCGCCTTTGGAGCGGTCTATTGGCGGGCCGCTATTCGGTCGTCGACCGTTGGGAAAGCGACGGCCGTCGTTATGTCGTGGTCTATCGGAACGATCCGTCCAATCCGGATCCTCGGGCCCTCGGGGCGAGCGAACGTCAAGTGGCAGAGCTCGTGGCCCTCGGGGCCGGCCTGAAAGAAGCGGCGTATGCCCTCGGCATCACGACCGATGCGGTCCAAAAAGCCCTGACGAACGCGCTGCGAAAGCTCGGTCTCGCGCGCCGAGGCGATCTCACCTCGTTTTTCGCGGCGGACCGTCACGCCATGAACGTTCGCGTGGGCGAGGCCGAGCTCGAGGTCCTCGTGGCGAGCACCCTGCCGAGCGCGGAGAAGCTCGGTCCGCTCACGTCGGCGGAGCGAGACGTGGCCACTTCTGTGATGCTCGGACTTGCCAATGCGGCCATCGCGCGTGCAAGGGGGACGTCGACCCGAACCGTGGCGAACCAAGTGCGGCGCGTGTTCACCAAGTTGGGAGTCCGAAGCCGAGGCGAGCTCCGGGCGTGTTTGGCGTCGTGAGCGTCCGTGGTCATGAGTCGAGGCCGCTCGGAGCCCGCGAAAGATGAGCGGAGTGCGGTTGGCCTCGACCTACGAAGAGCTCGTCTTTTTCGCATTGTCGTTCGTTCCCGTGGCCTCGGGTGCAGACGAAGGCCCTGCGAAAGCCGCGAGCATTTCGCGGCCGAAGTGGGCGACGACGTCGGCTTCCAGGCCTTTCGAGGAGGATCGTGAGGCCCTTCGTGCCTACTCGCGCGGCGTCCTCTCGGCCCAGTGGTTGCCGAGGCTATTTGCCGAAAGGTCCGATGCTCGCGGGCTTCTCCACTTGGCTGCCAAGACACCTTTCGAGGAGCTGGGGGACAAGCCGGGAATCGAGCCATTCGCGTACGCCACCATGCGAGGTTCGGACTCCAGGTTGACCGAGCTCTTGCTCTGCGACATGGCCCTCGCCATCACGTCGTTCGAGCGTGAAGCGCTGCCCATTCTCGAGGAACGAAAAGCCGCCTGCGCGCCGTCCATCGAAGCGGCTCTGGTGGAGCTAGGGGAAATCGTGCCGCGATTGCAGTCCGTGGAACCCACCGTTGCGGCGATGCTGGGGATTTCCGGGCGGGTTTTTTCCGAGCCGGCGGGTCCTGCGATCTACGTAGGTCTCGCGGACGAAGAGCCCTTCGTGGCGGCGCGCGAGGCGGCACTACTCGCCGTGCACGAGCTTGCGGTGTTCCTTGCCGAAGACGTGTACGGCAGCGCGGAGCGCGCCGCGATCGATGCGGTCTCCGTGCTCGTTCGGGGAACCACGTTCGAGGCCGACCACGAGCGCCGCCTCGCGCGATTCGATCTCTCGATATTGCCCAATGCAGGTGCGTGCGTGGGGCTCGCCGGCCGCGTCGTCGATGCGCTTCGCCGCAGGGCGTGATTTCGAAACGATCGAATCAGGCTTCTTGGGGCGGGGAGGCTTGCGGGGCGGCTTTGGCGCCGATCACACCGGCTTCGGTGAGTCGAAGCGCCAGAAGGAACGCGAGAGCCATTCCGAACATGGAGGCCACATAGGGGGCGAGTGCGCCAATGGCCGAATAAAGAAACCCTCCCGCGGCGGGGCCGAATACACGTGCGAGGCTGGCCATCGATTGGCTCACGCCGAGCATGGAACCCTGGTTTTGGGGCGTTGCGCGCTTGGAGACGTAGGCTGATGTATTCGGCTGTGTGAGGCCATTTCCAAGGGCGAGCACGATGCCGGACGCGTAAAGAAACCAACGTCCCACCGTAGGGGATGCGCAGAAGCCGGCGAACGCGATGGCTTGGAGGAGCGCTCCCGCGCGAATGAGCTTGGCCTCGGTAAAGCGCTTGGAGAGCGAGCGCATGCCACCCTGCACGAGCGCCGCCGTAATGCCGATCAGCGCGAGGAGATAGCCCGTGTCTTTGGCGCCCATCGCGAACTTGTCTTCGTTGAAGTACCGGAAGGTTTGCTCCATTCCGGTAAACGCGAAGAGAAGGACGAAGTTGACCATCACGGCCATACCGACGCCAGGAAGCGCGAAGGCCTCCCGAAAGGCAGCGACGTCGATGGGCGAAAGCTTTCGTTTCGAGGGTGCGCGCTTTTCGGGGGGGAGGGACTCGGGCAAACCGAAGACGACCCAAACGAAGTTCACCACGCTGAGGCCGGCCGCGACGAAACACGGCACGGCGCCGTGGCGTCCCAAGATGGATATCTCGGCGAGTGGTCCGCCCAGGCTGGGTCCGAGGATGAAGCCGAGCCCGAAGCCGATTCCGATGACGCCCATGCCCTTTGCGCGGTCTTCGGGGCCGGTCACGTCGGCGATGTAGGCCGAGGCCGTACCGAGGTTCGCCGTGGCGATGCCGCTGAACATGCGGGCCAAGAAGAGCCACGCGATGCTGCCGCCGAAGACGAGCGAAGCCCCGAGCCCAGCCATGCCGACGGCCGTGGCGAGCACCGACCATACGAGCACAGGTCTTCGACCCACGCGGTCCGAGAGGCGCCCCCAAACGGGAATGAACAAAAACTGCATCGCGGAATAGACCGCGGACAGCAGCGTTCCCGTAAACGCCGACACGTGGAAGGTGGACCGCGCCTCGGCCGCAAGGAACGGGAGCACGAGCCCGAACCCGAGAAGGTCGAGGAAGATCGTGAGGAAAATGGCCCCGAGAGAAGCCTTACGAGCCGCCATGTGC
>JAYUKI010001179.1:0-8357 GCA_043764595.1 Myxococcales bacterium
TCTCTTCCTCTTTCACGCGCTTGAGAAGAATGCGGTCTTGAAGGGGGCGAATGGCCATGTTCGTAACTCCTGAGCTTTCGGTTTTTTCCGGCCGTCGAATTGAGGTGCGCGGAGCGCGCGCCAAGGTCCGAGTCAGCGGGAAGAGCGGGTAGGGCCCGGATCGAGCTCCCCTTATGGAGAGGACCGGTCCCGGTCGATTGTTAGCACTCATAACACACGAGTGCTGACAGCGTCCGGAACTTAATCGCTGGCTTCGGTCCGTCAAGGGAACCTGGCAAGTCCCACGTCGCTTTCTCTATCCACATGGAATTGCTTGGCTATTTCGGAGAGCCAGGGACTGAACGTCCGTAGCGTTTGACGCTGGCAGCCACGTGCATGGAGCGCCACCACTATCGCATGCCAAACCTTCGAGACTCTTAATGAAAATTGCTCGGCCCCCGTGCCGCAGCTACGTTTCAAAGAGGCCGACGCCACGCAGCGCGTCGAAACCTGACACGAGGAGGTCCCCGTCATGACGATTTTGGCCACTGCTTCCCTCGACGGTTTCTTCCAAGGGGCGCTCGAAGACGCGATGAAGGCGCGTCGCATCGAGGCCTCCGCGGGCACCACCAGCTATCTTGCTGGGGTTTTGTCCGAGTTTGCCAAGCCCGATGCCCAGCGCGAAGCCACTCTGGACCGGCCGCTTGCGTTCCTTCTCGACGAAGCGCTCCACACGAACGACCTCACCGAGCGCTTCTCCAAGCTGCGCGCCCTGGGAGACGGCACCCTCTACTCGACGGGCTTCTTCCTCGACCACTTCGAGCGCCGCGGCGTCGATCAGAGCTACCTCGTGAGCATCGGATCGCGGGCGTACGAGTCGGCCGGGACCATCCTCTCGCGTGGAGCCCGTGAAGAAGGCGGACCGGACATTTTCGGCGAGCTCGCCCGCAAATTCGAGGCCTTCGTCGCGCTCGTCACCGAGGTCGCGAACCTCACCCTCGCGCGCGGCGTGCAAGGAGTGACCGGTCTCTTGAAGCTCTACGAGCGCTGGGAAAAGACCCAGAGCGAGACTCTCGCTGGAGCGCTCTCGGCGCACGGCTTCCAAACGCCACGAGGGAAAAAGGTCCTCCAGTGACCGAATCCACGCGTCGCCTCGATGGGTACGGCGCAGGGCTCATTCGCGAAATTGCCCTCGCCGAGAGGGTAAAACAAGGCCTATCGCGCCTCTACAGGCTGGGCGCGCTTCCGCACGTCGGCGACTTCGTGACCTTGGCCGAAGGCGAAGAGCGCGAAGCCGTGTTCGTTCGTGACTCCGGAGAGGACCTCGAAATCGAGCTGCGCATGCCGAAGCTCGCCACCGAGGAGGTCGACCTCCATGGCTCGAGCCTCGATCCTCTCTGTCAGATCATCGAAGGCGTGAGCCACTTCGTCTACCTCGCGGCGCGCTCCGAGAGGCGCCGCGAGACCACGCAGCTCGAGCTCGAGATCCAAGCCGAGGTCGACAAGTACGTCGTCCTTGCCCATGGCCTTCCAGGCTTTTCCACCCGAGCCAGCGAGCGCCTGAGGATGCGGCTCTTCGCAGACGTCGAGTACTGCCACGTGGCCTCGACCGACGAAGGCGCACGCTACCGAATCGCCAACGACACGGCCCACCGTTTCACCGAGAAGCTCGAGCGGCGTTACGTGGAGAATGCACGTGTCGTGGCGATGCGCAGCGAGCTTCGGTCGTTCTTCGAGATGGGCCTCGAAGAGAAGCTCCGCGCCGCGCGCTGAGGGCTTCGTGCGGATCGCCGATTGACTTGAGGCAAGGCCCCGTCGACCATCTCCGAATGGGAACTTGGGACGCGGGGCTCTTGGACAACGACTGCGCGCTCGATGGCCTCGGTGCGATCAGCGACGGAGTCGTGTCGGACATCCTTGCTCTCGGAGCAGAAAGGCCCACGTCGGCACGTGTCGACACGCTTGCCGCGGCGGTCGGGGTGTTGCTCCAGCTCTCCACGTACGCCTTCGATCCGACGGCGCCGAACGGGCCCAAAGTGGCGGCGGCGGTTGCGGCCTGGAAAGAACCCATCGCCACGCTCTCACGTCCTGCTCGCGATGTCCTCGAGGCCGTGGGACGGGGCGAAGGACTGAGGCTCGCCGAGCGCCGGTCGTCGTATCCGAAGGACGTCACGAAGGTCGTCGGTACGCGCTTCGGAGCCCGCGAGGAGGCGCTCTTCGCGTCGAAGGCTGCGCACGACTATGTGGTCACCGTCGCGGAGCGATGCATCGCGTCCGCGGACGAAGATTTCGACAGCGAAGCGGTCACGGACCTGTGCCGCGAGGCCTATGGCATGGGCGCCCTCGCGGTGCTCTTCGTGATTGCACCTTACGACATGCCAAAAGTGAAAGTGGACCACTGGCGCTCGCGTGCTCGCGAAGCTCTCGAAACGTTGGAGAGCCAAGAAGACTCGGAGCTCGAGTTTCACCGCGAGTATTACGCGAACGTCGACACGGCGCTCGGCGTGTTGGCCGCCCTTTGAGCTCGAGGACGAAAGGGATCATACGATGAAAGACCGCGAACCGCGTGGAACGCCGTGGGGCGTCAAAGCTGCGATTCTGGCGCTTGGGGTTTTGGTGGTGGCGGGGTTCGCTCTTTTTGGCGGGGCCATGTCCGTCACGAAAGACCTCCGCGGAGGGGCCAAATCGGCGGCCATTGCTTTTGCCAAAGACGGAGCCTTGGGTATCTCGAACGAGTCCAGAAGAGCCCTCCTGCCCTCGACGCACTTCGCCTCCAAGTGGGCTTCGAGACGACCGTCACCGACGTGTCCGGACCGGGGGACAGCGGAATGGCTTGCGTCACGATTTCGGCGAGCGACCAAGACCTGGTCCGGGTGGTCGTGGTCGTGAAAGCTGGCGTTGGCGAGGTCGTTTCGTATGGCCCTTTCGCCAAGTGCCAGTGCCCGACGAAGCTCGAAAAGACTAGTGGACTGACGTGTTCGTAGTGGGCAGTCGTCAGCGGTAGGGTGCGTCGGCTCGGCGCTCGCCGCGAATGTCGAGCACCCACGCAATGATGGCTTCGACGGCCGGAAAAAGCGCTCGGGGATCGTCGACCGTGCCCACTGTGTGAAGGCGCACCAAGCTCGGGCCTTCGAGGGCCATGCGGGGGAACGTCCCACGAAGCGAGGTGAGCATGGGGTGGGCCGTTTGGCCTTCGAGCATGCTCGAGGCACTCGGTGGGAGCAAGGCGCGCCCACACTGCACTTCCACGTACGCATGAGGAACGCCGGACCAGTCCGTGCCCACGCGGACCTCGAAAATGCGCTCCTCGCCGCCGATGGTTCGCACCGCCATGGTCATGGCCGAGAGGGTCGGTCCACTCGGGACGAGAATGGCGCCGCGCTCGGCCGCAGCGGCTTCCCACGCCGGTCGCGTGTGCTCGAGGGCACGTGGAAAAGGCAGCCCAGACACGACCTCCGCAAGAACTTTGGCCTTCCGAACGACGAACGAAGCGACCCCCACGAGCTTTTCCGCATCGTCCTCGATGGGGAAATGGAACGCGAGGTGGTGATCGGTCATGCGGACGGCGTCGGCCCTCGAGAGCCCGGTGAGCAGGCGGTGAAACTCGGCCTCCCCGAGGGGCTCACGCGCATAGCGGCCTTGGGGAGCTTCGCAGCGGAGGTGGTACTTGTCGCGGAGGTCGGGCGGCAAGAGCGGCGAGCTGCTGAACCCGTCGAGCATGCCGAGCGGACGCATGCGAAGGTCGAGGCCGAGCGATGGAAACACGAGGACGGCCTCGACGCCGAGCGCCCCACCTTGCGGCGCATCCGAAATGGAAAAGGCGATGGGACCTTCTTTGCCGTGGGCGAGCACCGGGGGATTTCCCTCGGCGAGGCCCGCGCGCGTCGCCACGTAGTGGGCCATTTGCCGGAGGCGTTCTCCACCGAGTGGGACGTCGCTCCCCTCGCCTTCGATGCGCGATCCGTGGGGCAAGACCGTGAACGGAATCTCCATTTCGGGATCGAAGCCCCATGGGATGTCGACCGAAACATTCAAGAAATAGTCGACGTTGATTTGGGGAGACGCGAAGGTCGGAATGGGGTCTTCGCTGGGCGGAAACACGAAGGGCACGGCGTGACCCCCGACGAGACTTGCCGCCGGAATGCGCACGACGGCGAGGTCGCCACGACGCCGGTCACCGTGCCCCATCGGCACCGTAGCCGCTCGGTTCACCGTGAGGACCACGGCGTCAAACTTGGCCGTGGCTCCCGCGCGCAGCGCGAGCTTTCCTGCGAGCGGCTCGTCTTCGCCGATGACCGCCGAGTCGAGCGTGACCTCGAGGACGATGCTCTCGTGGAATCCGTTCGGCGAACGAACGATGCTCGTGATCCTTCGTCCCGAGCGCGGCGGAACGAGCACCTTCGGATGGACGGTGCACTCGGGATCGATGGCCCAGTCGACGTCGAGCTCGGTCTTGAGCTCGTGCACGATGCCGCAGTCCGGCCCCTGATAGGCCGGAGGCAACCATGCTGGGAGGTCCAAAACGAAAGGGTATTCGTGACGTCCGGGAGGCATGCCCGTGGCCGGCAAGTCGACGCGCATCGGGAGGAGCAAGAGCGGTTGGCGAACCACGCGACGGTTCTTTCCGGAGCCGTAGCCTGCCCACGCGGACGTCGAGAGCGCGAGATTGATGTGCTCCGCGCGCGGGATGTGCTCGGGCACGTTCAAGATGAGCTTGCCCTCGTTCCGCTGCCCTGCCAAGAGACGCGAGCCGGCGCTCAGGTAGTACTCGAACGTGCACTTCGGGAAGAGCGACATCCCTCGAAGGCTAGAGCACCGATCGGGTGGAAACCACGGGATTTCGTTCGCTTGGCGAGCAACGCCTCTCTTGAAAAGGATGCCGCTAGCTCAGCTCGCCATGGGAGCAGGCGGGTCGGCATGGGCCTTCGGCTTTTCGGTCTTCTTGCGCATCCGCGTGTTGAGGATCTCGACCACGAACGAAAAGGCCATGGCCGCGTAAAGGTAGCCTTTGCCGACGTGCGTGCCGATGCCCTCGGCAAAGAGCATGACTCCGACGAGCACCAGGAACGAGAGCGCCAGCATCTTGAACGTGGGGTTTTCGTCCACGAAGCGGGCGACTTTCCCCGAGAAAGCAGCCATGAAAGCCACGGCCACAATGGTTGCAACATACATAATCCAGACTTCCTGGACCATGCCGATCGCGGAGATGACCGAGTCGAGGGAAAACACGAGGTCGAGCACGATGATCTGCGCAATGACCGACCCGAAGCTTGCGCCTTTGGCTTTCGCAGCGACTTCGGCTTCCTCTCCTCCCGCCATCTTTTTGTGAATCTCGAGTGTGGCCTTCGCGACCAAAAACGCGCCACCGAGAAGCAGCACCAGATCGCGGCCAGTCACGGCATCCACGTGGTGGTTCTCCACCCAACCGGCGGGGACGAATCCGAGCGACGACCAATGAAAGAGCGCCGCGGATAGGCCCATTACCCAGCGAATCCCGAGGAGCAAAATAAGCCGCGCCACCAGCGCGAGCACGAGCCCCAACGCTCGCGCGGTCTTTTGCTGCTCTTTCGGCAGCGCCGACACGAGGATCGACAGGAAGACGATGTTGTCGATGCCCAAGACGATTTCCATCGCGATGAGCGACAAGAGCGGGACGAGCCAATCCATGGCGTGGAACATAGCGGCACACGCTCGATCGCCCACCGACAACTTCCGGAATCGGCGAGAGTCACGCTCGCCTCGCGGCGCGCGAGCTGGAACGCCGTGCCCGAACGGCAGCTACGGGGCCATCGTTGCTCGGTTCAGGCCTTTGTTTCGTGCAGCGCTGCGTCGTAGAAAGGCTCAGCTTGCTTCGCGGGGCGCTCGCGTGCCATCGGGGCATGCCGTAGCCTTGGCGGGTGACGCCGTTTCGCCCACTCCCTCCGCCTCCTCCGCCGTTCGCTCCCTCGCGGGCCGATCAGCATCTCTCCCAGCTCTCCATTGGGTACTACGTGCTCGGCGCGCTCTTCGTGCCCGTCTCGCTCTTTTTCCTGATCTACGTGGGGTTCGGCGTGGCGGTGATCGGCGGCAGCTTCGACGGAGGCTCCGGGCCTTCGCCTCCCGAATTCATGGGCTGGATGTTCGTGGGCATCGGGCTCTTCGCGTTCGCCATTGGCATCGCCATGGCGGGCCTCACGATCTTTTGTGGACGATGCATCGCGCAGCGGAAAAACCTGACGTTCGTCTACGTTTTGGCCGGAATTCTGTGCATGAACATGCCACTCGGGACGTTGCTCGGCGTGCTCACGTTCGTGGTGCTTTCGAACGACCACACGAAGTCGCTCTTCCACTCACGCGCCTAGACCCGCCCACCTCGCGATACGATCGCGGTGCGATCGCGGTGCGATGCGGCCTACTCGGTGGGGGGCGTGGAAGGCGGCGTGACCGGGAGGGGCTCGGGCCTTCGCATCGTGAGGTACGTGAGCAGAAAGAGCCCGGCGACGGTGACCGTCACGTTCCACGCGCGAATCGTGTCGAGCGGATGAACTACGGGCGTGGCCACCTGGCGAAGGACCCAGCCCGGGTGGGCCGCCACGTCCCACGAGTTCAGGCGCACGAATCGTCCGAGGTAGATGCCGTAGCCAGTGAGCAGGGCCACGCCGATCACGAAGACGCGGGCCCCGAAGACCCCGACACGATTGGCCACGAGCTTCGCCACCATCGAGAGCGACTCGACCCCGAGCACGAGACCCGCCCAGCCGAAGGTCATCAGCATGATGGCGTCGAACCAGAGCGGCGCGCCTTCCCGGTAGCGAAGGTGCATGAGGTCCGTGGCCAGATAGGGAGCGTTCGGCAGAAAGATGAGCCACGCGCACCCCACGGCCAACACCCATGCACCATGCACGCGTTTCTCGACGGCGGCCTCGAGCCCTTTCGCCAGCGCAAAGGGTACCCAAGCCAGGAACAGGTTCCACGCGAGGAAGGTGTACGAGAGACTTCCGGTAGTGACGACGCGGGCGAGAACGAGCCCGAGCCCGAACGCAGTGAGCAAAAAGAGCCGGGGAAGGCTCGAGATGCGCGAGTCGAGGAGGGTCGAAAAAAGGCTCGGGCGCGCCATCCAATGAAGGGTAGCGCGCCCGGGGTCCCGTGCATGCAAGGTTGTCGCGCGGCTCGGTCGAGCGGTCGCGAACCTTGGCCAAGCGGTCGTCGGTTCTGTCAGAGCCCGAGGAGCTTGGCGAGGTAGTAGCGCATGGTCTCGGTGGTGCCGCCGCCGATGCGCAGGAGGCGCTGATCGCGGAACGCGCGGGCGATGGGGTACTCCTCCATGTAGCCGGCGCCGCCGTGGAACTGCATGCACTGGTCGATGATCTCGCTCGAGATTTCACCGACGAACACCTTGGCCATGCTGATGAGCTTGACCGTGTCCATGCTGACTTGGCCGTTGTTCACGTGCTTGTCGTCGTTGTACGACTCGGCCGCCTTGTAGGAGAGCGCGCGACCGGCCTCGAGCTTGGTGAGGAGGTCGACGAACTTGTGCTGCCAGTACTCGCGCTTGATGATCGGCTTGCCGAAGGCTTTGCGATCCCGACCGAACGCGATCGACTCGTCGATGGCGATTTGCATGCCGGCGCAGCAGCTCGTGGCGGCGATGAGGCGCTCGGTCTGGAAGTTTTGCATGAGGTACATGAACCCCATGTTTTCTTCGCCGAGGAGGTAGCGCTTGGGGATGCGCATCTCGTCGAAGGCGAGCTCGGCGGTGTCGCTCGCATGGTTGCCGACCTTCTTCAGCTTCTTCGCGACGATGAAGCCCTTCGTGTTGGACGGGACGAGGAAAAAGCTGCAGCCGTGGGCGCCTTGCTCGGGCGCGGTCTTCACGAGCAGCGTGACGAAGTCGGAGCGCGTGCCGTTCGTGATGTAAGTCTTCGCGCCGTTGATGACGTAGTCGTCGCCGTCTTTGCGGGCCCAGGTCTGGATGCCGGCCACGTCGCTTCCGGCGTTCGGCTCGGTGACGCCGAGAGCGGCGATTTTTTCGCCCTTGAGCGCGGGCTTCAAGAACTCTTCGATTTGGTCTTTCGTGCCGAGGTCGCCGATGACCGGCGTCGCCATGTCGCCCTGGACCAAGAGGCCCATGGACACACCCGCCGAGCGGCAATGCGGGAGCTCTTCGCCTTTGGCGATGCTGAACCAGTAGTCGCCGCCGAGGCCGCCCTGCTCTTCCTTGTAGTGCGCCGCAAATAGCCCGAGCTCACCGGCGCGCTTGAACACCTCGTTCGGGAAGCACTCGCTTTTTTCCCACTCGTCGACGAACGGAGCGAGCTCCTTCTGGGCGAACGTGCGGACGGTCTTCCGAAACTGCTCGTGCTCTTCGCGAAACGGGGACGGCATGGCGGGCTCCTTGT
>JAYUKI010001180.1:0-8355 GCA_043764595.1 Myxococcales bacterium
AAATACGTTCACCACCGTGTGCGCCGACGTGGACGAAGACGGCGACATGGACGCCTTCAACGCCGAGATCAAGCACTGGCACATCGGCGAATCGTCGGATGCCTCGCAGCTCTTGAAGAACGACGGAACGGGCAAGTACGTCCGTGTTCCGAATGCGGAAAGTGGTCTCGGTCGAGAGCACACGATCTCCGATTGGAACGAAGGCGACATCGTGGCTTCGATCTTCGACTACGATGGGGACGGCAAAAAAGACGTGTTCATTGGCTCGTCCGACTACCCGGAAACGTACGGGCTGCTCTTTCATCAAGAGCCGGACGGGAAGTTCCGTGAGCTGGCGCGGTCCGTGGGGCTCGACCACTACCACGCCGTGGGCGTGTCGACGGCCGACCTCGACGGCGACGGGGACCTCGACCTCGTGGTCTCGACCAGCGTGGCGCGCTGCAGTAGCGACGCCAAGTGCCCTGGAAAGGGCTTCGTCAAAATCTACCGGAACGTCATTGGGGACAAACGGAACCTCGTTCGCATCAAGCTCGTCGGCGGCGGCGCGGGCAAGAGCAACCGCACGGGCATTGGCGCGCGCGTCACCGTGAAGACCCCGAGCAGCACACAGAGCCAAGAGGTGTCTGGTGGCTTCGGGCACTTCGGCCTGCAAAACGACACCGTGCTCACCTTCGGTCTCGGCGATGCGTGCACCATCTCGGAAGTGACCGTGCGCTGGCCAAACGGACAAAAGACCGTCCAAAAGCTCGACAAGGGACTCCGCGCGAACACCCTCCTCGAGATCACCGAAGCCAGCGACAAGGTCGTATCGAAGCCATTTCCGGGCGCAAAATAGCCCGCCCTCCTGGCTTTGGAAGGACGGGCCTTTTTCGTCTTGCAGCAAGCCACTGGTGCCGAGGAGGCCGAAACGACCTCACTCGACGCGCCAGGCCTACGCTGTGGCCGAGGCTTCGGCGGCGGGGGTGGGGATGGTGTCTTTTTTCAAGAGTGGGAAGCCGAGGGCTTCGCGCTGGCCGAGATAGGCCTCGGCCACGGCCTTGGCGAGGCCACGAACCCGACCGATGAAACGAGCACGCTCGGTCACGCCGATCGCGCCGCGCGCATCCAACACGTTGAACTGATGAGCGGCCTTCACGACGAAGTCGTACGCGGGCAAGACGAGCTTCTTCAGGGGATCGGCATCACGAGCGAGGAGCCGCTTGGCTTCTTTTTCGTAGTGGTCGAACGAAGCGAAGTGGGCTGCCGTATCGGCTTCTTCGAAGTTGTAGGTGCTCCACTCCCACTCGGCGCGCTTGGCGAACTCGCCATACGTGATGCCGGGCGCATAGGCCACTTGGTAGATGGAGTCGACGTCCTGGAGGTACATGCAAATGCGCTCGAGGCCATAGGTGAGCTCGCCCGAAACGGGTTTGCAGTCGAGGCCGCCAATTTGCTGAAAGTAGGTAAATTGGCTGATTTCGAGGCCGTCCAGCCACACTTGCCAGCCGAGGCCCCACGCTCCGAGGGTGGGGGATTCCCAGTCGTCTTCGACGAAGCGCACGTCGTGGTCGAGGGCCTTCGTTCCAAGGGCCTTCAGCGACTCCACGTACTGATCTTGGATGTCGATCGGGGCGGGCTTCAAGATGACCTGGAACTGGTGGAACTGCTGGAGGCGGTTCGGGTTGTCCCCGTAGCGTCCGTCCGACGGCCTTCGGGAGGGCTCGCAGAAGGCTACCGCGTAGGGCTCGGGGCCGATGGCGCGGAGGAACGTGTTCGGGTTGAACGTGCCGGCGCCGACCTCCGAGTTGTACGGCTGCACGAGCATGCAGCCGCGCTTTACCCAAAAGTCTTGCAGCGTGAGGACGAGCTCTTGAAAGTACATGGGACGCCCGTTCTTCTACCAGACATCGTCGCGCGCCGTCTTCGCCGATGCGTGCGGCCCACCGACCGGCGACGAACCGAGGGATGCGCGGGCAAAGACGCTCCCGAGCCTTGGCAAGCTGGTCTATGGTCCCCGCAAAATGGGAACCGTGCGCGAACGACGTCTCCTCGTGCTCCATCGTGAGCTCGATGGATGCAAGGCGTGCCCCGACATGGTGGGCCCCGTCGTCCACGGAGGTCCCGTTCTTTCCCCCGTGCTCCTCGTTGGACAAGCCCCTGGACCCCGCGAAGGGAGCTTCGGAAGGCCGTTCGCGTGGACGGCGGGCAAGACCCTGTTCAAGTGGTTCGACGAGGCCATTGGAGAGGGCGAGGCTCGCTTCCGTGAACGTGTGTATATTGCAGCTGTCGCGCGGTGTTTTCCGGGGAAAGCCAAGGGCGGCGGGGACCGCAAGCCGAACCCGTCCGAAATCGCAAACTGCTCGAAGTTCCTGGCGGGAGAGGTCGGAATCTTGAAGCCGAAGCTCGTGTTGCCCGTGGGCGGGCTGGCCATTGCACAGGTCCTCGGCCAAGAGCGAAAGCTTGCCGAGGTCGTCGGGACTCTCCATCGGGCGACGTTCCACGGCGTCGAGTGCGACGTGATTCCACTCCCGCATCCGAGTGGCGCGTCGACGTGGCACAGGACCGAGCCTGGCAAGACCTTGCTGGTGAAGGCTCTCCGCCTCCTGCCTGGGCACGCCGCCATCCACGAGGCCTTTTCGTGAGCACTCTCCCCACTTCGGCCAAGACGGCCAAAGCTCCTTTGCGTCCTTCTCCAAAAAAGCCAGCCACGAAGGCTACGCGCACCTACCACCACGGCGACCTGCGCCGCGCCATCGTCGACGCCACGAAGGAAATCGTCGAGTCGACGGGGCCCGAATCGTTCACCCTCCGTGAAGCCGCTCGGCGCGCCGGAGTGAACCATCGGGCGGCCTATCGGCACTTCGCCGACAAGTCCGACGTCCTCGTGGCCGTGGCCGAAGAGGGCTTCTTGGGCCTCTACGAGCGCCTCGTTTCGTCCCTGGCCAACGTTCCTGAACGCTCGAGCGAAAAACGCCTTTTGGCCATCGCGCGCGCTTACGTGGAGTTTGCCTCGGAGAACCGTGGAACGTACCGCGTGATGTCCGGACCAAGGCTCAACGAAGAAGGAACGTTTCCGGCGCTCGAAGTGGCCATTACGAAGAATCTCGTGCTCGTCCAGCGCGAGATCGAAGCGGGAATCGCGCTCGGGAAGCTTCGAAAGACGGATCCGTTCGACGCGACGTTGGCCCTCTGGTCCGCCGTTCACGGGCTCTCTTCGCTCGTTCTCATGCGGCGGGTGAAAGTCCGCCCCGCGCTCGTGGGCGAGCTCTCGGAACGCCTTCTTGGCGGTCTTTTGGCCGGATTCGTGAAGCGGAAGTAGCCGCTAAGGACTCGATTCGGCCGCCCTTGTGGGCCCCGGGTAGGACGGCCAGCGCCGCCACGAGGCGCAATGTCTCCGGTGGAGACATTCGTGCGTCTCGGCCTTGACGCAGCACCCCTTTGGCCTCAATGTCTCCACTGGAGACATTGCCGAGGCGGTGCTCCAGCAGACCACTCGAGAGCCCGTCCCCGCTTCTGCCGGGGGCCTTTGGGGGCGCCACTGCTTTGCGAACCAGAGAGACCGTGACCGTGGCCATTCCCGCGCTTGGGAGCCGCGCGTTTCGTCATGCCATAACCTGTACGAGGTCGACCATGTTGGACGAACAATGGGAAAAGGATCACTTGGGCACGAGAGAGCCTTCGATCGTGGGACAGCCCCTCAGGCTGGCCGCAAAAGATGGCTACACCCTCGGTGCGACGCTGACTCGCGCGAGCGCGGACACCCCCGCGCTGGGCGTCCTGACCGTCGCAGGAGCCATGGCCGTCCCGCACGCTCGTTACCAGAGGCTCGCACGGTCGTTCGCGAAGTCCGGATACCACGTCCTCACGTTCGACTACCGAGGCATCGGGACGTCGCTCTCGGGCTCCGTGCGTCGCGTAAAGGCCACGCTCCACGACTGGGGCGAGCTCGATCTGGCCGCGGTGCTGGCCCACGGAGAGGCTCGTTTTCCAGAGCTTCCGTCGTTCTTCTTGGGCCACAGCGTCGGTGGACAGCTCTTTGGGCTCGTTCCTCCCGGGCGCGTTCGGGCGGCGGCCTTGTTCGGCAGCCAGAGTGGGTATTTCGGACACTGGGGTGGGCCAAGTCGCGCTGCGATGGCGACGCTCTGGCACGCGGTCGTTCCAGGGCTCGCCCGCACGTGGGGCTACTTGCCCATGAAGGCCATCGGCCAAGGGCACGACGTACCCCGTGACGTTGCCCTCGAATGGGCCAAGTGGGGCCGCGATCCGAAGTACATTCTTCAATGGGTGGAGTCCCGAGAAAAAAAGGAGGCCTTCACGACCTTCCGCGGTGCCCTACGCACCTACTCGTTTTCCGACGATGCCTACGCTCCCCGCCGTGCGGTCTTGGCCCTGGCAAAAGCGTACGAGGGCGCCTCGAAGAGCCACGTGCACCTCGAGCCCCGAGACATCGGTACCAAACGAATCGGTCACTTCGCGCTCTTGCGGGAAGCCTACGAGCCCACGCTTTGGGCCTCGGCGCGACACTTCTTTGCCGAGTCGCTTTCTGATTGACCCGGTTCTCTATTGGCCGTGCATGATGCGCGAGCCGGCCACGTAGACGTCGCCCCATGGGCTCGCGAAGATAGCGTTCATTTGGACCGTCGCTGGAAGCGTCTCGCGAGTCCATGCTCCCGTCCCGTCCCGTCGGGCCAGGATGCCGTCCTTGTCGCACACGAAAATGCGGTCGAGGCTCGTTCCGTCGATGCCGCTCCATACGCTGCTGGGAGCGGCGAGGGTCGCCGGAAGATCGACTTGGGTCCCAATCGGGGTGCCCGTGGTCGGATTGATGAGAAGGACCTTCGAGCCACTCGAGAGAATGGCAATCGCGTCCGGCACGTAGAGAAGCGCGTGCCCGGGCGGGCCGTATTTTTTGACCTCGAAACCGTCGAAAAAATAGGATCCGTCGAACCCGGCGCTCGCAATGAGGACGTCGGTGGCTTTGTAGCCCGAGAGGGCATTCGTATAGTGCTGCCCGCTTGCGAATCCGTAGAGCGGGCCACGCGAGGTCACCGCCGCGGGCGTGGCCAAGTACACACCACGCGTGCCGAGGTGCACGAGGAATCGGTTTTGGCCGAGTGCGAAAAGGCCACCTCCCCACACTGCGGTGTTGATCTGCCCGACGGAGCGGAAGACGCCGCCCGCATCGCGCCTTCGGAGCGTCATGGGGCCGGTGTTGAAGTTGCCTGTCAGGATGGTGACATCCTCGCGGGTGGTTCCGGCCACGGCGTAGGCTTGGGTGAAGTTGTCGAAGGTGACTCCGACATCCACCGAAGACCATGTGGATCCATTCCAGAAGAACACGCCATACCCCACGGCCCACATGGCGTCCGGGGCAGCGCCCCAAACTTGGTAGACGTAGGCGGGCGGTGTCGGCGCTTCGGCGGTGAAGTCGAGCTCTTGGCAATAGCCTTTTTGGCAGTTGCCGTTCTTGCAGGTTCTCGTCACTTTCGAGAACGTGCACATTCCCGGGCCGGCGTTGGGAATGCAGCCTGGCGCGGGAACCCAGCTCTCGGAGACTCCGCCGACGCACGTGGGTGCAGGTACGATGCCGCCGTCGAATTGGTACTGCGCATCGCGCCCGGCGGCGGCGTCCGAAGGCCTCGCTCCGTCAGGCAGATTCGGTTCGGCCCCATCGGGCAGTGCGCCATCGGGCAGGAGCTCGGGACGCTCCGGACCCGTGGACGTTCCGGACGGCGAGGTCGATGCATCCGTGCCATCCTCGCCGGACTTGAGGCCGGAGCACGCCCCGAGCCCCGCGAACACGAGGGCGGTGGCAAAGAGAGAGGCGACGAGGGTCTTCGTTCTGAGATTGGCCAAAGGAGCGTCCTGCGAAGCTCTTACGTTAGCGCGCCAGCTACCTTCCCGCCCGCTCCAAAATCTGAATGGTCTCGCCGCCTTCTTTGGTGCCGTCGGCGAGCTCGAGCAGGTAGTCGCTCACGTCCGAGAGCTTGCCCGAGACCTCCGCGCCGGCTTCGAGGTTCTTCACGAAGACCGGACGGCTAGCCAACGTACCTTTGCAGGTTCCGGCATCGTCGCAGGTTTTCGCTTTCATCCACATGACCTCGCTCTTGCCCTTCTCGTTCGGTACTGGAAAAGGAACGCGCAGCGTGAGCGAGCCGCCGGCCTTCTTCCACTTGGCGGCGGCGGCGACGACCGACTTCTTCGCGCGCGCTTCGGCCGCGAGCAGGGCGGGATCGTTCGTGCCTGCGGTGAGCACGCGGGCATCGCCATAGAGCGTCCGGAGAAGCTCCACATGCGCTTCTTCGCCGCCGTCGGCGGGGGCCTCGATGCGGTAAACGTCGTTGTCCGGATCGGCTGGGGTGCGCTCGGCGAGCGTGAGTCGAAGGGTGAGGTCCTTCGACTTGTCGGCGTTGCGCGTGAGCTCGTCGGGCTTCTTTCTTGCGGTCCGCGCGACATCCACGAGGCTCACGTGGATCTCCGGGCCACGCTCGGACTGGGCGAGCTTCGAGGCCACCGCATTCAAGATGGCGGCGAGGCGGCTGCCGTCTTTTTCGTGGAAGCCGCGCATCTCCAGGTCCGGAACGCCGTACCGGGCCATGCCGAGCGTCAAGAGGCGATAGGGGCCTGCGACGTCGTCGTCGTCGAGCGGATGGAGCTCGACGAGGAGCGATTCCGGCACGAAAAAAGGCGTTCCAATAGGGGTCTTGGGAAGGCGTTCGGCGAAGGCGAGCGCGGGATCGATCCGATGCGTGACCTCGTCGTGGACGTACCCTCGAAGGTCGCGCGCGAAGGCTTCGGCGAGGGCGAATCCCCCACGAAACGGCATGTGGTCCTGGGTGTCCTCGCCTTGGACGTGCACGACCAGGACTTCCTTCGCGTCGTAAAGAGATGCCCGTTCGGCCTCCGGCACGTTCCGCGCGACCGAGCCCAGCGTGTCCTTCGGGGGAAGGATCCAGTCGGCCGCCGCCATCACCTCGACCGTGGCCTTCGAGTCGGCCAGGAACTTCCGAAGCGGTGCGCAATCGCCGGCACAGTCGGCCGACGTGAGGGCCCACTTTTCGGGCGTGAGCGCGGCGAGCTCCGCGAGCTTTGCCGCGGTGGCTTTCGGGGCGATGACGGCGAGCTCGACCGTTACTTCGTGATCGTGGGGCAGCGGATCGGTCGAAAGGGGAGCCTTCGGTTTGGCCGCGTCGACCTCCGCCGTGGCGGGCTGCGAAGCGTCCGGAGTCGCGACCGCCGCTTCCGCGACGGCGTCCGGGAGTGGCTGGAGCGGCGGTGCCGGGGGCTCCTTCTTGGCGAGCACCCAAATCACGACGGCAGCGAGGACCACGCCCCCACCCACCACGAGCGCTTTCTCCTTGAGCACGGACATCGCTCGTGACCGTATCCGAGAATGCAGGGAAGGGCATGCCGCCACTGCGCAAGGCACCACTCGCGGGCGCTTTAGTAACTCAAAAATGAGTTACGTTTCGGGCCGCGCCCTGGCACGGCGCGTTATTCGCGTGTATAGCGTGTAAAAATGCGGCAGAAGAACGGTCCTGGCCTTTACGAATCTCGGGACGAACACGACGCCTGTGGACTCGGCTTCGTCGCAGACTTGGGGCGTGGGGCCAACCACGAGGTCGTCGAGCGTGGGCTCCTCGTGCTGGCCCGCCTCGCGCACCGCGGCGCATCGGGGGCCGATCCGCTGACCGGGGACGGCGCGGGCATCTTGCTCGACATCCCCCATGCGTACTTCGATCGGCTCCTCTCGCGCGAAGGCAAAGAGCTTCCACTCCCCGGCGACTACGGCGTCGCGCAGGTGTTCCTCTCGCGCGATGCCGACAAGCGCCGCGCGCAAATGCGAACGCTCGAGGCCGTGGTTCGCTACCACAACCAAAAGGTCATCGGCTGGCGTGACGTGCCGGTCGACGAGAGCAAAATTGGTCCCGTGGCCCGGGCGTCCATGCCCGTCATGCGCCAGCTGTTCGTGGCCCGCATGTGCGAGGTCGCTCTCTTCGAAGAGGTGCTCTTCCTCATCCGGAAGCGCGGCGGAAAGATGTGCTCGAAGGGTGGCTTCGGCGATGACTTGTACATTGCAAGCTTTTCGTCGCGGACCTTGGTTTACAGGGGGCTCATGCTGCCCGAGCTGCTCGGCACGTTCTTCGAGGATCTCTCCGAAGGCGAAATGCAGAGCCGCTTCGCCCTCGTTCACTCCCGCTTCAGCACGAACACGTTTCCCACCTGGGAACGCGCCCACCCCTACCGCCGCATCGCTCACAACGGCGAGATCAACACTCTGCGCGGCAACCAGAACTGGATGCGTGCACGCGAGGCCCTCCTGGCGAGCGACGCGTTCGGCGAGCACATCGAGGACTTCAAGCCGATCATCCGCGA
>JAYUKI010001181.1:0-8352 GCA_043764595.1 Myxococcales bacterium
CCGGCGGGCTACTGCATTCGCGTGGGATCACACGGGATCACGTAGGGCAACGTGGGATCACGTAGCGTCACGAAAAGGACCAGTCACCTAGAGCGACAACCGGGTTTTCGGACCGAGGATTTCGCTGGGTTTGCAAGCTCTAGGAGCGACGACGACGGCTACTCTCGTATCCGAGGAGGAGCGACGATCCTTGAAAGTCCCCGACGGGGGACAACGCGAGGCGACGCAAAGCCGGCGAAAGCCGACGGGATTCAACCCGTTTGTCGCTCTTGGCCCGCAAAAACCCGCTATTTGACCGGAACGAGCTTCTTTTCGCCATACGTCGCGCGGACGTAGCTTCGGAGCGCGAAGGTGTCGGCGCCGAAGGTCTCCGTCGTGCCATCCGGCCAGCGGATTTCCACGGTCGCCGTGTTTTTCCCGTTCGTGCACGCGGGCGTCGCGCCCAAGCCGAAGAGCAGCGAGCTTCCGTCGATGCTGTCGTAGGTGCCTCGGCTCGACTTCTTTTCGCGCACCATCGTGCGGTCGCCCACGCGAATGGTGACCTTCGTTCCGAACGCGTCGGTGTGAACCTTCTTGCCGTCGCCACGCACTTGGACCGCAAGCCACGCGTTCTCTTGGCCGAGCGTGTTCTCGAAGAGCATGTTCGCTCGGCCGCCGCCCTGATCGCGGGCTCCAAAGAGAAGATCGGCGTCGCCGTCATGGTCGATGTCGGCCCAAGCGAGGTTCTGTCCCGCTTTGCCACGCTTGCCGCCCGGTGCCGTGTCGTTCACGCCGGAGACGAGCCCCAGGCTCGCAAAGCGCCCGTCCTCGCCCTGACGAAAGAGCCCAAAAAAGCCCTTCTGCTCGGGATCGGTGTACGCCGCTTCGTATTTGTCCGTGCGCGTGAGCGAAAGGTCCAATCGACCGTCATTGTCGAAATCGACGATCGCCGCGTCGATGTCGCCCTCGTTGTACGGAAGGCCGCGGTCCAAGAACTGGTTCTCGAACGCGAAGGCTTTCCCCTTTCCGCCGTTCACGAGAAGCTGAGTCGGATCGCTCCAAAGGCGGCTCTCGTCCGCGCCATCGCCGTGGCTGATCGTCGCAAGCCAGACGTCGGGCAAGCCATCCCCGGTGATGTCCGCGCAGTCGATCCCGAAGCCGTTCGAGCCCACGATCTTGTCGGCGGCAACCGGCTGCGGATCACGGCCTTTGCCGGTGCGATCGTTCCAATACGTTCCCGTAGCCAGCGCCGCGAAACCGCGCTCTTGCGCGACGTTCGAGAACGATCCCGTACCGTCGTTTTCCCAGAGCTGATTCCAGCCGTTTCGCACGCTCACGCCATACGTCGAGACGAACACGTCGAGATCGCCGTCGTCGTCGTAGTCGCACGCCACGAGGCCATTCGTCGGCTGGGCGGGAACACCAGGGAGCCTCTCGCCCGTGACGTCGGTGAAGGTGCCGTCGCCTTTGCCGAGCAAGAGGGTGTTTTTGACGCTCAGGCTCGTCTGCCCATTCCCGAGAAAGAGGTCCACTTTGCCGTCGCGATCGAAGTCGGCGAAAACCGCATTTGCGGCGTATTTCACGCCCTCCACGCCACTCTTTTCCTTCGGAGTAAACTTCCCTTTTCCGTCGTTCAAAAGCAAAACGCTCGTTCGACCGGCGAGGTCGATGTCCAGGCCGCCGAAACAATCCTCGTCGCCGTCGTTGTCGACGTCCGCGAACACCAAGAATCCTGCCTGGACGCCCTTCAGCCCGGAGCTCTCCGAGATGTCCTCGAAGGTGCCGTCGTGTTTGTTCCGGAACACGAGATGCTCGAACGGAATCCCCTTTTGTGGATTCGGAAACAGCGAGTGCATCACGATGTCGTCGAACCCGTCGCCGTCGATGTCGACCATCGCAAGGCGACTATGGTCGTTGATCGGAATGGGCGTCGCCGGCGTCGGAACGAAGTTGTCCTTCTGGATGCCACTCTTCTCGGAGATGTCCTTGAAGAACTCCTTCTGCGCGGCGACGAACGGCTTCGCCGTGCACTCGGTCCCGGGCGGAACCGCCGCACCACCGTCGCCAGCATCTGGCGTCCCATCGGTCGAGACGACACTCGCGCTGCACGCCGCACCCAAAAGGCCGAGGGCAAAAACCGTCGTAGCCAGCGTCCGGGGAATCGAGGGCATCTTCATGGCTCTCCAGGAGCGACAAGCGGGTTGAACTGGAACAGGGTCCACCCTTTGGCCCGCACCGGGAAGGCCCGCACGTCTCAATCGCGGATCGCCCTCCCGTTCCTCATCCCTGGCGGACCGTAGCTGAGGCCGAAGCACACACGTACCTACACACAAAGGACGAATCTTGGGGGCTTTCCAACTTTCCTCGAGGTGGTGCGTTCACCAAGACCGTGACGTACCGAAACGCTGAAGCTGCCCTCCGCGAACGAACACGCCTGCTCTCCGAAGAGCGCGCCTCCCTCGAGACGCAGCGACGCGAGGGGGACGCCCTCGAGCACGAGACCAAGCGTCTCGAAAAGAAGCTCGCCGATACGAAGACCCTTCTCGAGAGGTTCGAGCAAAAGCGTGCGCTGCCGATGCTCGATCAGGTGAAAATCGCCTCTCCGTGCTCTGCGGATTGGAGCGCGATGCAGGGCGACGAGAAGAGCCGCTACTGCGGCAAGTGCGAAAAGAACGTCTACAACCTCTCCGCCATGACCCGTGAGGAGGCCGAGCTTCTCATGCTCGAGCGCGAAGGAGAGCTTTGCGTGAGGCTCTACCGCAGAAAAGACGGCACGGTGCTCACACAAGACTGTCCCGTCGGGGTTCGACGCAAGCGCCTTCGCCTCGTCGGGGTGCTCGCGATGGGAGGCAGCGTCGCCGCGGCCCTCGCCGGTTTTGGTGCATACCGCACGCTTCATCCGGAGACCGACGCGACCGTGGTCGAAACCGAGCCCATGCAGGGGGCCATGTACATCCCCACCGAAGCGATCGATGCGTCCGTCCCACCCACCTTGGGAACCGTTGCGCCCCCACCGCCGCCCCCGCCCAAAGCCGCTCTACGGACGAATCCCGCGGTGATCCAAAAGGCTCCGCAGATGGGCAAACGATGAGCACGCGCGACCCCGCCGACGTCCTTCGCGAGCGCACGAGCCGTCTGGAAGCCGAGCTCCGTGCCGTCGAAGAAAGGCGCACCGAGGCCGCCTCGCTTACCGCTCGCAAAACGCGTATCGAGGGCGAGCTCGAAAAGAGCCGCGACTTGCTCGATCGCTTCGGACAGGGAAAAAAGCGAACGGCGTTGCCCATGCTCGACGACGTCCGCATCGCTTCGCCTTGCTCCGCGAACTGGAGCGAGATGCAAGGCGACGCCAAGGTGCGCTACTGCGGCAAGTGCGAAAAGAACGTCTACGATCTCTCCGCGATGACCCGCGAAGAAGCGGAAACCACCCTGCTCGCGCGGGAAGGCGAGCTCTGCGTCCGCTTCTACCGCCGAACCGATGGAACCCTTCTCACGCAAGATTGTCCGGTGGGAGTGCGTCGCAAACGCATGCGTCTGGCCGCGGTCCTCGCAGTGGCGAGCGGTTTGACCACGGCAGCTGCCGCGTTCTTCGGTCTCGTGGTCGAGGAGGACGAGTGCGAGCCGCCACCTCCCATCCCCTACGTGATGAGCGCGACCCCTCCGCCACCCGTCGTCGAACCCGTCGTGCCTGCCGTCCGTGAGCACAGGCAAGGTGGAGCCATGAGGGTCCTGCCACCGGACGAACCGAAGCCGACGAAACCCCAGCTCCACCCGACCCCTACGAAAATGGGCAAGATGGCACGCTGAGCTCCCGCCTTCGCGCCACCGAGCGACAGGCCCGAAGTCGTTCGGTTTCGACCTCATCCTTGCCATACGGCGCTACCCTTTGATGCATGCAGGCTCACAACCTCCCCGCTGGCCGAAAACTCGTGGTGTCCGAATTCGGAGAGACGCCGCTCGAGGCCATCGAGCACCACCTCTCGATAGTCCCGATGGAGGCCCCGGATCCCGCCACGCTCTCGCCCCGCGACGTCATCGTCTCGGTGAGGCGCACGCAGGTGGGCTGGGTAGACCTCTTGATGACGAGCGGTCAGTACCAACACCTTCCGAAGCCGCCGTACACGCCGGGCCTCGAATACGCCGGGGTGGTCGCCTGGGTGGGGCCCGAAGCGGAGGTCGAAGGCCGCCTACTTCCAGGCGAAGAGGTGCTCGTCGACGGCCTCTTGGCGGGTCCGCGCTCCCTAGGCAACTACCAAAAATGGGGCGGCTGGGCTTCGTACGCAGTGGCTCCGTGCGAGGCCGTCATTCGGGTTCCCGGCACGCTCACGCTGGATGCAGCCTGCAACCTTTTGGGGAACTACGAGACCGCGTACCACGCACTCGTCGCGCGCGGGCGGTTGAAGGCAGGCGAGACGGTGCTCGTGAACGGTGCCTCGGGAGCCACGGGCCTCGCCGCCGTCGAGATCGCGGCGCTGCTCGGCGCCACGGTGATCGCCACGGGACGCTCGGAAGAAAAGCTTCGCACGGTAAAGGAGCGCGGGGCACACCATACGATTTCCATCGCGGAGAAGGACGGTGGAATCCCCGGGCTCCGCGACAAAGTGAAGGCGCTCACCAACGGGCGTGGAGTCGATATGGTGTACGACGGCGTCGGCGGGGACATCTCGGTGGAGAGCCTTCGCTGCGTCGCGTTCGGAGCTCGTTTCCTCGTCGTGGGTTGGGCCGCCACGCCATTCGTAGCCAAGGGCAAAGGGGGACGCGGCGCGCCAAACGTGAACGTGCTCCCAACGAACTTGATCCTCATGAAGGGGCTCGACGTGCTCGGCTGTCCCACCGCCATCGCGACCGCCGTCGATCCCACGATTCGCGAGCCGAGGCTCCAGCAAATCCTGGGGTGGGCCGAGGCCGGAAAAATCCAGCCGAACGTGAGCCACACCTTCCCCTTCGACGAGTTCAAAGCCGCCATGCTGGCAAAGTGGAACGGGGAGATCACCGGAGGCTGCGTGCTCGCCCTTTGAGCGGGCTACGCGAAACGTCGATTGCATCGCTCACGGCAAAGAAGAAGGGCTCTCCAGCGGCTGCGGGAGAGCCTATTTCGCATTCGCGCATTCGCGCATTCACCGATGAGCGAGACGCCAATCCAGGCTCAGTCGTCGTCGTCTTTTCCGACCTCGCCGATGGGCTCCCACTCGGTGCGGGCGAGCGGTGTGCTGTCCGCGTAGATGGCCATCGGCGCCACCGCACGAACCGCGTCGCGAATCTGGATGGGCAAGCCGTCGACGAGGAGCGGTCCGCGGGAGAAGCCCACGAGCTCGAGCGCCGTATCGAGGAGCGTTTTTTCGATCGGAGGCTCTTCTTGGATCGGCGCGTCGTCCGGAAGATTCCCGGCCTTTCGCGCGATCTCGAGGGCTTGCCGAATGCCGCCCATTTCGTCCACGAGCTTGTGATCGAGGGCTTGCTGACCCGCCCACACGCGGCCTTGTCCGACGGCGTCGACCTCGGCGCGGGTCATCTTGCGGCCTTGGGAGACGCGATCGAGGAACACGTCGTAGAACTGGTGAACCTTGCGATCGAGCTCTTTGCGCTCGTCGTCGGTGAAGCCTCGAAAGAACGACTCGGCGTCCGCGCGCGGCGTCACTTTGCGCACCTCGACGTTCACTCCGAGCTTGCCAAGAAGCTCGCTGACGTCGGCCTTGCCGTAGAAGATGCCAATCGAGCCGGTGATGGTGAGCGGCAATGCGAGGATCTTCGTTCCGGCCGAAGCCACGTAGTACCCGCCGCTCGCGGCGATGGATCCCATCGAGACGATGAGAGGCTTTTTCTGCGCCAAAAGGCGAAGCTCGCGCCACATTACGTCGGCCGCGAGCGAAGACCCGCCAGGCGTCTCGACGCGAAGTACGACGGCCTTCACGCTCGAGTCCTCCCGCAGACGCTTGGCGCTCTCGGCGATGGTGTAGCTGCCGCAGAGCTTCATTCCGACGAGCGGAATCTTGGTCGATCGGCCGTCGACCATGTCGCCGTCGATGTAGAGCATGCCGATCTTGTTGCGCTGTCCGAAGCGAATCGGCGAGGTGGCCTCTTCTTCGTACTTCGTGACCGAGACCTTCTTGCCAACGACTTCTTGCGTGACACGATCGAGCTCGTCGTCGAAGGCGAGCGTATCGACGAACTTGGCGTCGCGTGCCTCCAGGGCGACGAACGGCCCTTTCTTCGTGCTCTCGCGAATCTCGCTCTCGGGGACGTGACGGTAGAGCGAGAGGTTTTTCACGAAGACGGCTTCGGTGTTCCTCAAGAGGTCTTCTTGGTCCCTCTTTGCCGTCTCGCTCGCGCCCTTGTTCATGAACTGCTCGGGCGCCGACTTGTGCGCGCCGATACGGACGAACTCGGCCTTCACGCCGATTTTCTCGAGCAGACCGGCCAGGTAGATGTGGGTCGACTTCAAGCCCGAATAGCGAACTCCTCCCGCCGGATTGAGCACGATACGGTCGGCGCTCGCGCACGCGTAGAGCGCTTTCGGCCCCGCGTCTTCGAAGCTGCAAATGACCTTTTTTCCCCGTGAACGGAGCACCCGGAAGGCGTCCGCGAGCTCTTCGGCGTGGGCATACGAGGTCGCGGGCTCGTCCCGGATGAGCAAGGTCAGCGACGCGATGTCCGAACGCGCGGAGAGTCTCAGCAGCTTGCGCACGAGGCGCACGTGGTTGCGTGTGCCGGGCGTGGTCTCGATGCGCATCGAGACGCCGTGTGCGCTTTGAGGAATGCCCGCGGGGCTCGAGAAGTCGGCCAGCGACGCCGTGATGTATTGACCCGAATCGGTGCTCTTGCCGAGCGCATTGCCCACGATGGCTCCGCCGCCCAGCGACGCCCCGCGCAGGTAGAGCTCGAGACCGATGGTCGCCAAATAGGCAGGATCCGAGCGCGCCAGGTTGCCGACCTCGACGTCGCCGCGAGCCCGTCCTACGCCTGGAATGTCGATGCCGAGCACGGCACGAGGGCGCGCTTGATCCGATCCGTCGTAATAACGAACCTCGGCCCCAACCTCGACGGCACGCGTGCCGGTGGGTCGGAACGCCACGCCCGCCACGTACTGCCGATCGAGCACGGGAAAAGCGCGGAAGCTCGGTCCGGTGGGCAGCGGCTGCGATGCGGGACCGTTGAAATCGTGGGCGACGAGGGCAAACGAGAGGCGTGGGCTCGGCCGATACGTGACGCCCGCACTGAGCGCGGTGATGCCGCCAACGTTCGGATTCGGGGAGAACGACGTCTGCAGGCTCATGCCGACGGAGACGGCCCGCGACACGCTGTACCCAAGGCCCCACGTGAGCCAGACGTAGTCCTGTCCGAAGTACGGGGCTCCCGCCGTGCTCGGCGGAGAGATGTAGTCTACACGGAATCCGCCGCCGAGCCCGAACGCGAGCGGAGTGGACAGATTGAACGCGTGCCCACATGGAACGCGCTGGGTGTCGGTGCAGCGAACTCCCGTCCAGCGGAGCTCTTTGCCGGTCAGGTTTCCGAGGTTCGCCGGATTCAAGACCAAAGCTTCGCCCGAGTCTTCGCTCGCCACCGAGCGTCCCGGCGAAAAAATCCGCTCCCCACGGGCCGGAAACGGGTCGGCGTGTGCCACGCGCGGAGCGAGCACGGCAGACGAGACGAGACCAAGCGCCGCAAGGACGGACAGCGACGAACAAGAACGTTTCACGATCGACTCCTCTTCAAATTCTAGAGCGACAACCGGATTGGAGGCCGTCGGATTTCGCGCGGTTCGCAAGCAGGATCGTGGTTTGGAGCCAAGAGGTCCCACGGTGGCTCGCGCGCGAGCGTCGTCCCATGCGTCATCCGCGTTATCCCACCGTGGCGAGCTCCCGCAGTGCGGCGGCCTCGGCCTCGAACGTCTTCTTCACGAGCTCGGAATAGATGAGCTTCTCGGCCATCGTTCCGACAAGCTGCACGTTGACATCCAGCGTTCCCCGAACCGTGCGCCGGCTGCGCCCTGCGTCGAGGGACTCGAGCAGGTAGCTGCCACTCGACGCAAAGAACTTCTGCCACTCGGGCTTTACTTGAGCACGCACCCGCCACGAGGCCGCATGCCTGCGGATGTCGTAGACCGTGGTCTCCTCCCACGCGCACATCTCCGGAGTGACGTACTTCTGGGCGAACGCCGGTATTTTCACGTTCGCACGGAACGCCCAGACACGCTCGAGACGGGCCTCGTCCACGACGTGGCTCTTTTGCTCGAGCGATTCGACGTGAGGAAGCTTCGCCACGAGACTCGAGCCGAGGCTCGGGGACAGGAAAGCAAGCTCGACGGCGTCGAGGGGAATATCGAACTCATGCACGATTTCGAATTGCACCGAAAATCCTTCGCGTTCGGGAACTTAC
>JAYUKI010001182.1:0-2474 GCA_043764595.1 Myxococcales bacterium
GGCTTCTACCGACAGACCATCACCTCGAAGTGCGGCAGGTAACCCAATGACTCCCATTCGCAAGACACTATTCCCGGCTCTCGGGCTCTTGCTGTCCGCCTCATCGGTGGCCACGGTCGCGTCGGCGGACGGCGCGGCGGCCTCCTCCAGCGGTGGCGTGTGCATCGAGGAAAAGGCCAAAAAAGAGCTCAACGCCTGCGCTGTTGCAGGACCGAAAGAGTTCGCTGCGCACGGCAAGGGAACGCAGGCGAACTTCCGTGGCGTAGCTCCCGTAGGCGACGCCAAAAAGAAGGACAACAAGCCCCCGGCGATCGGCGACGTCACGCCCCCGCGCGACGACCGCAAGAGCCGCCTCCAGGCCCGCCAACGCGCGCTCCTCTTCACCGAAATCCAAGGCATCGAGCGCCTCTTCGGCTCGACCCCGCGCAACGCCGCCGACCGCGTGACCCTCGCCCGTCGTCTCGCCGAGGCGTACGTAGAGCTCGAAGCTGCGGCCTTCCGCGACAAGACCAACGCCGAGATGGAGCGCGACAACCTGAAGAAGGCCAACCCGCAAGGGGCCGGCCAGAAGCAGGCGCTCGCGAACCAAGCCGACCAGGTCATGAAGTCGGCGCGAAACCAGGCGATCAAGTACTACACGCTCGTCAAGAACGACTACGCCGACTACGCCCAGCTCGACGAGGTCCTCTACTACCTCGCCTATGAGCACGAGCAGGCGAGCGACTACAAAAACGCCCGCATCATCTATCTCGAGCTCAAGGACAAGCGTCCGAACTCGAAGTACATCCCGAACGTCTACTTGGCCTTCGGCGAGCTCTTCTTCAACGAAGCGCAAGGCGACCCGAGCAAGTGGGATCTCGCGGCGCAAGCCTACGAGAACGTGATCAAGTACCCGCCCCCTGGGAACAAGGTCTTCGGCTACGCTTGGTACAAGCTCGGCTACGTCGCTTGGAACAAGGGCGAGTTCGAGAAGGCCCTCAACGCCTTCAAGAAGACGATCGACTTCGGAAAGAACTTCTCGCAGCTCCCGGGAGCTACCAAGCTCGCGGACACCGCGCGAAAAGACATTATTCCGGTCTACGCCATGAAGGGCGACCCGACCCAGGCGTACAACTTCTTCCACAACATCTCGGGCGACACCGACGGGAACGACAAGACGTTCAAGATGATGGACGATCTGGGTAACAACTACCTGGACACCGGCCACTATCCCGAGGGCATCCTCCTCTACAAAGACCTGATGAACCGCGACAAGAGCGGTGACAAGACGTGTCTCTATCAGGCGCACATCACCGAAGCGACGATGGCGATGAAGTCCTCCAACAAGGACGCCATCAAGAACGAAGTCGATCAGCAGGTGAAGCTCTACAAGGACTTCGCGGCGGCAAACCACAGCGCCGAGTCCAAGCAAGAGTGCGCCAACAAGACGGCCTCCATCACGGCCGAAACCGCGATGTCGTGGCACCTCGAAGCCGCAGGCTCGAACGGCCAACGCGGAACGAACGACCCGAAGACGAAGACCCTCGCGGCGTACCTCTACAAGAAGGTCGTCGATACGTTCGACGCGAAGCAATTCGCCTCGTTCACCTTCCCACGCATCGTGAAGGACGACTGGCCGACGATCTACAAAATCAAATACAACATGGCCGACCTTCTCTACGCAGACGAGAAGTGGGCCGAGTGCGGACCGGCGTTCGACGCTGTTGTTGCCGAGGATCCGACGGGCAAGGATGCCCCGGAAGCCGCGTACGCTTCGGTGCTCTGTTACCAGAAGATGTACGACTCGTCGCACCCGAAGGCCGAGGCTCGCAAGGGCATCGGACAGCTCCCGGGCAAGAACAAGTCGGAAGAAGAGAAGCGCAAGAAGGAAGAAGAAGCGCAGGCTCTCAAGCCGAAGGAGTTTACCGAGCAACAGAAGGGCATGGTTCAGGCCTTCAATCGGTACATTTGCTACATCAAGCCGCCGGCCACGGACAACACGGGCCAGGAGCAGCTCGTCGAAGTGAAGTACGCCCGAGCTCGTACATACTTCGAGGCGAAGCACTGGGAAGAAGCCGCCACGGCCTTCCGCGACATCTCGATGAACAACGCCGACCGTGACGTCGGTATCTACGCCGCGCAACTCTACCTCGAGAGCATCAACGTTCTCGCGGCACAGTCGTCGCGACCGTCCTGCTACGACGACATGGGCGCCGACGTTCCGAAGTTCCTCGAGCTCTATTGCACGGGCGACAAGGCCGCGAAGAACGCCGAACAGTGCACCAACTTGAACAAGGTGCAGGTCGACATCCTTCGTTTGAAGGCGCAGAAGCTCGTCGAAATCGCGGACAAGTCCGGCGGTTCGTCGGCCCTTCAGCAGTACGAAAGCGCCGGCAACACGTACTTCGAGATGTTCCGGAAGTACTGCCAAGAGCCCGTCGTCCAAGGCCAAGCGCCCCAGGCCGATCGCTGCGACGAAATCGCGTACAACGCGG
>JAYUKI010001183.1:0-2472 GCA_043764595.1 Myxococcales bacterium
GAAATCCGACCTCGCGTCGAAGCTGTCACGCGGAACGCCTTTTCTTGCAGTCTACAAGCACAAATCGCGAAGGTTCCCGGAAGTCTCGGAGAAGGGCGACAAGGCCGACTACGGCTTCACCCCCGGCGACTACGATGGCACCCTCTACGTGGTGGACACGAGTCGGGCGGAGGTCATTTGCCACGGCCCGTTGGTCTGGAAAACTCCCGCCAAGGCTCCGTTTGCCATCAGCCGCAAGTCCACGCGCGGCGCCGTGGAAGAGCGCGCCAAGGTCGAGTTCGAGCACCGATTCCAGGATGCCGCGACCGAGCGAATGAAGGCTTTGAGCGGCGGGAAGCTCCGCCTTGGGTACAAGCCCATCGAGTAGTCCGAGGCTCGAAATGAACGAATCCCGGGTCGGCGAGGTGCCGTCCCGGGATTCCGATGTCGGAAACCTTAGGCGCCCGAAATTGGTGTGTCAGCTTCCGTCCAGACCGACGCGAGGCTTTTGCGCGAGGAGCGAGCAGCGAGCACCGGAAGCCCACTCCCGTAGTCTGAGGAGCGGAGCGACGAGGCCGCAGCGAGAGGATCGGCGGGAGATGGCACACCCATTTCGACCGGGCGCCTTGGCCTTCTTGTCAGGCGAGCTTGGCGCTCAGGAAGGCTTTCAGCTTGATGAGGGTCTTCACGTCGCGTGAGAAGCTCGGCACCTGGTAGTCACGCGACCAGGCCGTAACCTCGTGCAAAAAAGCATTTCGAGCGGCTTCGTCGCCGAGGATGTCGTCCACCGTGCGGCCACGTGCGGCGCCTTTGCGGAGGTTCTTCACGTAGGCTTCGAGACGCACGTAGTCGTCCCCGAGGAACTCACGGACGTGGATCGCGTCGTCCGCGAGGCGGCCGAGGATTCCTGCCTTGGCCTCCGGGTGGTCGGCACACGCGAGGTCGGCCGCGACGCGGAGAACGAAGGCGTCGTCGCAAAACCCGAGGTCGTCGATGCCATCCGGGATGAGGTCGAGCGACTTGAAGATGTAGTTCAGGCCAGCGATGGCTTGTTTGCGCGCCCCCTCGGGATCACTGCCCTTCACGACGTCGGCGAGCTGCGCGGCGTCTTCGCCGAGCGACTTCAACCACGAGGGAAAGATTTCGAGGTACTTGGCTAGCGCGTTCGACTCTTCGGTCATGGGCAAACCCGTGCAATAGGGCCCGACGAGCCGGGCGTTGAGGTACGAGCCTACACAGCGCGGCTCGGAAAGAGAAGACACGCCGACCGTCGGGCGACGCTTCTTGGACCGCACGAACCCATGGCCCAAAACCGGCTCGAATCGGCCCTCCAAACCCGGCCGATTTCCAGGAATTCACCCGCGCAGCGGGCGGCCAGCGCGCCGAGCGGGAAAGAGCTGCGCGAGTGCTACGGTCGTGGCGATGCCCCGTCTCGTCGCGCGTGCGCTTCTCGTCTTCGTCGATGGGATCGGAATGGGGATGCCTGGGGCGCAAAACCCATTCGATGGAGCTCCGGTCCGTGTGCTCGCGCCGCTAGGAGGACGTCACGAACCGCCTCGCGGAATCGCGATGGGGACACTGGACGCAAGTCTCGGATATGCGGGCCTGCCGCAGAGCGCGACCGGGCAAGCCACTCTCTTCTCCGGCCAAGATGCGATGGGCATCGTCGGAGGTCATGCGCCGGCCTTTCCGTCCGCGAAGCTCGCGGCTTTTCTGGCAACGGAGAACATCTTCGCGAAGGGGCGGACCCGAGGTCTCACGGCAGGGTTTTTGAACGGATTCGACGATGCAAGAGCCGAGCGAGCCGGGCGAATCGTCCGCGGCGAGGAGCCACGATCTCGCTCGTTCCCCCTTTCGGCCAGCACCATCTGCGGCGTCGCGTCGGGAGGTGCACTCAGACGTAGCGACGACGTGCGCCGTGGCGCGGCCGCGACGTTCGATCTCACCGGAGAAATCGTCCGCGGCTTTGGCTACGACGCCCCTCGTCGCACTCCCGAAGGTGCCGCTCGCGCCGTGCTCGCCGGGTCCTTGGAGCTCGATCTTTCGTACTTCGAGATCTTTCTCACGGACAAAGCCGGTCACTCCCAAGACATGGCGTTCGCGCGGCACGAAATTGCGCGAACCGAGCGATTTCTCGAGGAAATTTTCGCGAGTGCGGCGGACGATACGCTCGTCGTCGTGACGAGCGACCACGGCAATCTGGAAGACCTAGGAACCGGCAGCCACACACATGCACGAGTCCCCCTCTTCGCGAAAGGGCCGACGGCCGACGCTCTGATCGCGAGGGCCCAAGACCTTCGCGACGTGGGCCCCCACTTGCTCGCCGTCCTCGGCGCAGACGCCTGACGTCCCACAAGGCTGCACTTTGCAATGAGTGCAACCTGCATGGACGAAAGGGTCACTTGCCGAAGCCACGGGCCGAACAGTTCGCCGGATTCCGAATGGTGGATTTCTCCTGGTCGGAGAGGGCCCAAAATCCAGTGGGCTTGCCTG
>JAYUKI010001184.1:0-2469 GCA_043764595.1 Myxococcales bacterium
CTCTCGGCGTGCTCCAAATTCTGTGGCTAAACCTCGTGACCGACATCTTTCCGGCCACCGCGCTCGCCCTCGAGCCCTCTGCGCCGGACGTCATGAAGGCGCCGCCCCGCGATCCGAAGGAGCCGCTCATGACGCCCCGTTTTGCGTGGCTCATCGTATGGCAGGGCGGCCTCATCGGAGCTTGCACGCTCGCGGCCTTTGCCGTGGGAATGCATTGGTACGGCAAAGAGGGAGAGGGGCTGAAGCACGCCGAGACCATGGCCTTCATGACTTTGGCTCTGTCCCAAGTGTTCCACGCCTTCAACGCCCGCTCGCGAAAGCGCTCGCTGTTCTCCGTGCTCTTCACGAACACCTGGCTCTGGGGAGCCACTCTCGCATGCGTGGTCCTCCAGCTCGCCGCGGTCTACCTTCGGCCCTTGCGAAGGGTACTCGATACCGTGCCCCTCAATGGCCGCGACTGGGCCGTCGTCGCGGTGGGAACGTTCCTCACGCTCGTCGTGGTGGAGGGAGTGAAAGCGGCAAACCGCGCGAGGCTGGGGAAGGTGGCGGATAAGACGGTGAAGCTACCCCTTCGTGGCGCGGAGGTCGGCGAGGAGCTCCACGACGAGATCGCGTAGGGCGACCATTTCTTCTTTCACTGCGGCTCGCTCGATCGTGTCCGCTTTGGCGAAGGCCGCGAGCAGGCTCTTGCGGAAGGGTGGTCGAGAACTTGGAGCGCTTGCCACATGGCGACCGAGCCGCTATCCAATTCGTTAGCACTACTGCGTAGATCCGAAGTCACTTAGGACCTCTCACGGTAGCGTTGGGCAGCCCTGCAAGAAGCGATAGCCAATGAACGAAGGTGAGCTCGCCCCCAGCCATGCGCCCAAGCTAGCAGCCAGCGCGGCTGTGGGCACGGCCGCCCTCATGTTCGCGACGGGCGCCACGATGCAGACCGTCGACGCTCCGTGGCGCTTGCCGTGGGCCGCGATGGGTGTCGCGTACCTCGTCGCGGCTTGGGCGATCCGTGCGCGTACCGTTTGGGCGCGCGGGTTCGCGATTGGGCTCGGTTTGTGGGGAGTCGCGCTCAATGCCGAAGCGCTCGTCATGCTCTCTCCCTATGGCCTGCCCGCGGCCCCGATGACGGTTGGCGCGAAGCTCTTTTTCGGCATGGGGCTCGCGCTCCAAGCCCTCCTCACGGGCGCCGCGCTCAAGTTGCGTCGGGCCGACGTGAGCGGACGCGCCGTCGTTTCTCTCGTGCTCGCCTCGGGGGCGCTGCCGTGCGCGCTCATCTACGGTTTGGCGCCACAGAGCTCGTGGCTCGTCTCTGTCGCCGTGGTCGCCGCGGCGTCACTCGTTGTCGCCGGAGGCACCGGAATCGCAAAAGGAAAGACCTGGGGTCTCCTCACGCAGATCGTGGGCGCCGCGAGCCTCGCCGCGACCCTGCCTTTCGCGAGCGAGCTCGGGTGGCTCGCGGGCAGTCACCCGTTTTTGCCCACCGGCAATCCGCTCGCGCTTCGTTGGCTGGGCATCGGCGCCGTGATGCTCGCCTCCGGAGCGACGCTCCCGTTCTTGGGCCCGATCGTGGCCTATCTCCTCGGGCGCCAAAAGAAGACCGCAGACGCGATTTCCCACGTCGAACCCGCTATCGGCCCCACCAACGTGCGCGTCCAAGGCGACAGAGAAGATGCCAGGAGCCCCAGCGACGCCTCGGCCGAGCTCGATCTCGATCCGGAATCCACCGATTCGGTCAGACGTAAGCTGTCCAACGTCGAATAGGAGCGCTCTCCGATTCCCTACCCCTTCGTGGCCCGGAGGTCGGCAAGGAGCTCCACGACGAGATCGCGTAGGGTGTGCGAGAACCACTCCGTCTCGTGACGCAAGCGACGCGGATACAAGAAGGGATGCAGAAGCGTCGTTGCCATCGAGTGCGACGCGAAACGTCGGCTGGTCGCCCTCACGAAGGATGGCTTGCCTTCCACGTACACCCGAGCACCTTGCGCACCTCGATACCGGTGAGGTCACCCGAAAGGGACCTCTGTTCGTCCCATGCAGATCAGAGACCGCGGCATGCGCCCGACTGGGCCACCACTTTCAGGTCAACGGACGAGTGTTCACGACTTGCATGTCTAGGCGTGAGAAACACAACATGTCCAAGACTAGCCAAGACCTGTTGGACCCGATGTCGCGGGCAGCGCAAACGCGCCACGGCGCTCGTCCCACACGAGGAGACCGGCATGCACCAGGTCATCGAGGGAGGTCCGAAATGTCGCACGGTCCGGCAATGGGGCATAAACTCCGCGTGAGAGCGCGAAGTTGTAGAGCTTCCATGGGTCAATGCTGGATACGTCGTCGTCTGCCGTGAGGTCAAAATCGATCTCGAGTCCGCGGGAACGGACCCGACACCCGCTCCCATGGAGTTCGTAACCCGCACGAGGAACGCCTCGAAAGACTCCCCTCCGTGGGAGTGCGCATTGATGGAAGGTTCCC
>JAYUKI010001185.1:0-2469 GCA_043764595.1 Myxococcales bacterium
TCGGAGCTTGTCGCGCTCGCCGGACGAGAGCTGAGAAGGGTCTCCCATCTTCAGCGCAGGATCGGCGAACATGGCGTCGAGCGAGGTGTATCGCCCGTCATGGAAGACGGCCCTGCGGCCGCCGAGTCCGGCGAGCCGTGGGGTCCGCATGTTCGCGCTCTTTCCAAGATCGTGAAGCTTGCCGTCGCCATAGCCGTGCGCGGGCTCGTGGCAGGTCGCGCAGCCAGCCTTGGCGAACGCGCGGCCTCCTTCGCTCTCACGAAGCGCGTCGACCTTCGAGTCGGCGAGCGCGGGACGCAGCGCCCTCACGTACGTGAGCAAGGCCTCGAGGTCGGGTCCATCGAGGCCAGTTCCTGCCAGATGCACTTTGATCGTCGTCTTGACGTGGTGCTCGATCGTGGGGCTCTTCGCGTCCCATCCGAGGCCGCCTGCGGGGCCCTCGCCAGGGAGCGCGACGAGCGAGAGGGGCCTCCTTGGTCCAGCGGGTGTGGTCCAGATCACGTCGTCGTCGCGCCCATCGGGGTGGCAATGGGCGCACGACAACCCCAACGTCGAAATGCGCTTGTCCTCGGAATGAAAGAGGGCGCGCCCCTTCGCGATTTTCGCGGCGTCGGGGGTTGGCTCGGAGGCACGAGGAACGTCCACCTGCGCCGTGGAGACGAGCCTAGGCCCTTTCCTCGTGAGCTTTTCGAGCTTCCGGGACTCTCGCGCATAGACCACGATCGCCGCGTCCTCCGTGGCGACGAGCGAAGGCACGAGAGCGAGAGCGACGGGTCCGCCCGGCACCACGAACGTGCCGCGCGGATCGGTCACGACGACCTCGGGCCCATGGGCGCCGCGCATCGTGCCGAGCGCGTATCGCGCGATTTTCTCCGACCCGAGACACGCGACGACGACCTCCTTGTGGGCCGCGTCCACGACCAGCGCACGCGGGAGAGCACAGCTCCCGGTCCGCCTTCGTCCCGCGAGCGTCTCGACCTTCCGTGTCTCGGCCGACACGACATCGACGGCGAGGCTCACGACTGGAAACTTTTTCGGGGGTGGTGGACGGTCCGTTCGTCTTTCGACGTTGGAAAAAAAACCGTCGTCGAGCGAGCCTCCGCCGCCATAGGCTCCGCCCTCGCTCCCCGAACCTTTCGAGGCCGAGAGAGAGCCCGCAACGAGGACCTTTCCCTCGTGCAAGCCGAGCGCAAAATGCTGCGTCGCTCGAAGATCAGAGAGCGTCATGCACTCGTCTGCCGCGGCGGAGGTGCACACGCTCGGCTCGGTCAAATCGGCCGTCTCGCTCGGGCCTGCGGCGCGCACGAACGTGAGCGGACCTTCGCTTGCGTGCCCCACGACCACGTCCCCATTGGGCAGAACGAGCAGGCCGCGCGGCTCACGCGCGAGGACGACCGTGGGCTTCACGGCCGCGAGTGACTCCAGGGAAAAGCGCTCGAGCGCGTGACCTAGGCCCGTGACGACGAGGAGGTCCTTGTCTATCGCAGCAAGGGCCACCGGCTCACGCGACGTGCGGAGCGTCCGGCCGGGCACGAGCGTCCCTTTTTCGGTCGCGTGGGCTCGGAGCTCGAGCACCTCGTCGCGATCCGAGAGTGCCACATAGAGCCCTCCACCGGCGAGCACGATCGCGGACGGCGCGCCGGAGACAGCTGTTTCGCCCAGCCGTTCGAGCGTCGTTGCGTCGAACGCGAACACGGACCGCGTGTCCGCGTCGGCGAGCACGAGGACATTCCTCCCACCCCAAGAGACGAGTGCGAAAGGACCAGACGTGCCACCCGGAACGGCCGTGCTTCCGAGCGCCATCGTCGGCGCAGGGGGACGTACGGGGGCCACCGCTACGCCCGTGGGAGGGGTGGCATCCGCGGGCTCGCCGACCGAAGCGGGTGGGCTCTTTTTGCACGCGGGAGCAGAAGCGAGGGCCGCGACTCCGAAGGCGCAAGCAAGAACATGCACGACCCGATGCATTTGGCGCATCGTGCCGATCGTACACCGACCCGATCGGGCGTCACCAGGGTTGGCGAGCGCAAAAAGAAAGCAGAAACTCCGTGGAGCGCCCGCCCATCTACGCAAGAGCCCGCACGGAATGGCGGCCACGATCGCCGATCGTGACCGCCATTTCTCGTGTCCAAGCTCACCGCTCGGGACGAGCGATCACTTCATCTCGGGCGGCATGTCCTCGGGTTTGCCGATGTAGACCGCGAGACCGACGAAATTCGTGCCCTTTGCGTGCCCGACCATCACGCCGGCCTTGCCGAACGAAGACTCGGACGTCTTGCCATCGAAGCTGAAGCGCGTCGGTTGGTTCGGCGTGACGATGAGCCAGAACGGACGGGCGGCTCGCACCACGATCGGCGTCTTCGACTCGATCACTCCCGAATAGAGCATCGCGAGAGGCACTTCGTCGCCGGCGTGAAACTCGAACCAGGTCTCTTTGGTCCGCGAATCGGTGATCTGCGCCTCGGTCGCGGT
>JAYUKI010001186.1:0-2465 GCA_043764595.1 Myxococcales bacterium
TCCGGATCGGCGAGAAGCTTCGTCACGGCCTCGTAGAGGGCCACCGTGGCCTGTCTCTCGGGAGTGCCCACGGGAAGGCTCAGCGCGAGATAGGGAATCAGAAGGGCCGTTGCGGAGACCACTTCGGCGGAAAAGAAGCTCCCCGAATCGCCCAGGTCGTTCCACGCAACTGGGGCTTTTCGCGGGACCAAGAACGGTGTGGTGGGGTCCGTCGCCGTGAGCAAAACGGAGAGCGCCTTGCGCGTTCCGAGCTCGGTCTTGCACTCCCTCTCGAGCTGCGCGACGAGCTCCTCCCGAAGGACGACGGTCTTTCCGAAGAGGGCTTTGGCGGTCCGCACGAGGGCTTGTGGCACACTGTCTTCTTTGGTGGCCGCGGCCCAATACGCGCCAGGCATGTGGACGCTCGCCGTGCCGGAAACCAGTGCAAAAAGCTGCCCTTCCGGAAGCTCCTTGAGCTTTTCCTTCGCACGCGACGCGTCGGTGACCTTGAGGTCCAAGGTCGCGCGAAGCTCCTTGCCCAGAAAGTCGTTTCGGTATTCGTCGAAGCCGGGCAGTCCGGCCAAAACGAGGGCCACCTCGACCGGTGTCAGGGTGGTCTCGGCGGCAACGACCATGGCCGTGGGCTCGTGTGCGGCGGGACCTCGTGTGTCGAGCTCGCCAAGGAACGCCTTCAAGAAGGCGCGGTCGTCCGGAATCGCAACGGTTTCCTGCGTGGTTATCGTCGCGTCTTTTGGCACCGGCAGCGTGTTCCCGAGGCCAACGACGAAAACCTTTTGGGTCGGCTCGTCGTCGTCCTCGTCGGGCATCCGCGCGAAGAGGAGAGAGTCCCCTTCCGCCGTGAGCCACGACTCCTTCCCTTTTGGCCTCGTAAGGAAAGGCGAGCCCGTCTTGACGGAGAGCTCGGCCCGCGTGATGGTCTGTCCGAGAAGTCGGCATTCCGCGAGGCTCGTTGCCAAATCCCGCAACGTCTTGCGGTGCTCGTCGCTCGTCGTGCTGCGGCTCGCCGTGAAGCATACGAGCTTGGCCAGTCGTTCGAGGTGTGCTTCCCAAACGACCCGTGAGCCCGTCAGCTTCCCGCGCTTGCCGTCGAGCAGCGCATCCGCGACTACGGCCAGGTCTGACGTGATGTATCCGTCTTCGTACCCTTCGGTCGGCAAGAGAGGCAATGCAGAGGTGACTTCGTCGTCCGAAACGCCCGTTGCGCTGCCTCGATCTCGAACGGACGCGAGCTCGGTCACGCGTTCGGCTGCAATCTTCGCAATCTTGGCAATTCCGAGCTGGAGGATCTCGTTCTTCACGCCAGGCAGGTGCGCCTTCACGGCGGCGAGCGAGCATGCGACCGCCTCGTCGTCGCCATCGTCTTCGGCCGCCGCAAGCAGTATGACGCGCGCGACATCGTCGCTCACTTCGCGAAGGGCGCGGCTCGAAGCCTCGTCGCGTGCCGACACATAGTGAAGCCACACCTCCCGCGGCAGGAGCTTGAAGCCCGCCGAGGGCCACTCGTCCCCACCGAACGTTCCCGAAGGGCTCTCATCGCCGTTCCCTTCGTAGATCGAAACTTCGTCGCTCTCGGTGTCGGACCACGCTCCGGAAATGGTGAGCGCGCGTGGCTCGGTGGAGCCGGGCCAATTCACGACGGCAGCAGGCTTGTACTTTCCGCGCCACGCCTTCCCGTCAATCTGCACGACCTCGAATTCGCCGTTCTTTTCGTCGTGCCTTACATAGCGACCGACGAATCCGTCCTTTTCGCCAAGAAGCGAGCCTTTCGCTCCGGAGAGCGGCATGAGCGAAACTTCGTGCAATACGAAGCTGTCGGTCTTTTCGGACGCCTCACGAACGAATTCGGGCCACGAGGTTCTTCCGGTCTTTCCGGTCTTGGGATCGTACTCGGTGAGCTTCAGGCGCTCGTGCCAGCTCTGGCGCCCCTGCCAAAACGTCGTGCCATCCGTGGAGAAGGCTTCGGACTTGAGTTTCTCGGGAGTATCTCCAGCGTGAACGCAGGCATCTCCCAGAGTCACGCCCCCACCCGGCACGGGGGCGGTGTCGACGACGCGACGTGGCGAGATTTGCATCGGAAAGGGGTTTTTGGCGTGGCTGGCCCAAATGCCCCTTTGGTCGTGCGTCTTTGCGTCGTGAAAGATCACGAGCAAATCGCCATCGAGAAAGAAGAGGCCATTCGGCTCTTTTGCGATAGGGGGCAAGTCGAGGCTCTTTAGGCGAGCCTTTCCCCCGAACACGATCACCTTGCGGCCCGAACGCAAAATGGGGTGTTGACGCGTGCCGTGGAGCTCGATCTCTGCTTTCGGTCCGGAAAGCTCGGCGAGCGCCGCTTCGAGCTCGGGCCAGGTGAGCTCGTCGATGAGACCCCCGCGCAGCGAACGGGCGAAGGCTTTGGCCACGTCGACGCGTTCGAGGGCCTCGGCGGCCTCGGGGAACTCGGCGAATGTCGCGCTGCTCGTGCTCTC
>JAYUKI010001187.1:0-8291 GCA_043764595.1 Myxococcales bacterium
CCGAGCACTCCTTCGTTCGACCCCGTGCTCTGGCCTAGCCCCACCGTGGATCCGACGACGCTCGCGCTTGGCGAGAAGCCGCCGTTCGACGAAGCCGCCGTCACCGATCCGTCGGTCTCGGTCCGGACCACTCCTGCGGGGCGAACGCATATTCGTGTACTTTACACGGGCGTGGCCACGAAGGGTACGACGGCCATCGGGTTCGCTGCGCGCTATGGCCACGAAGGCCGTCTCGCCCGCCAGGTGGTCCCCATCTACGCCGCCAAGGGCAAAGAGCGTGCACCGGCTCTGCTCGACCTCGGCAACGTGGGGTACCTCTACTTTACCGAGCCCCGGACCTCCGACGCCCGCGACGGCATCGGTGGCGCGTATTCCCCGGCTGGCGGAGATCCTGGACCGCTCGTTCCCATCGAATAGGGCCTTCGGTCGGCACCGGAACGCGGGCGAGGTTCGTCGCGCGCTCCCGCGTGATAGGCTCTCCCAATGCTTGCGGGGATCGTCCTCGGCGTAGTTTTCGTCACGCCGTTCGTTTTCGCCTACGTGTTTTTCATTCGGTGGGTCGATCGATTCGAGCCCGAGCCGTGGTGGCTCATCGCGCTCGCGTTCGTTTGGGGCGCCGTGATAGCCACGACCGCGGGGGGCATGTCGTCCTCCTTCGTCCAGGGAGCCGTGCAGACGGCGACGGGCATGAGCGACAAGGATCCTCTGCTCGACGCGTTCGGATCCACGGTGTTGGCTCCCGTTTTCGAGGAAGGCTTCAAGGCCATCGGCGTGGCGTTGATCGCGCTCATGAGCTGGCTCGGCTTGAAGGAGCTCGATGGGCCGCTCGACGGTGCGATCTATGGCGGGGTCGTCGGACTCGGCTTCACGCTGACCGAAGACATTCTCTACGTCGCGAACCAGTACACGCAGTCGGGGTTGGGCGGCTTCATGGTGCTTCTCTTCTTGCGAACGGTCCTTCTGGGATTGTCGCACTGCACCTTCACGGCTTGCACTGGTCTTGGGTTCGGCATTGCCGCCGAGAGCAAGAATACCGCGGTCAAGCTCCTCGCACCGCCGATTGGATTCTGCTGCGCGATGGGCATGCACGCCGTCCACAACGGTCTCCCCACGTTCTTCGGCGACGGTGGGCTCGTCCTGATGCTTCTCGTGTCGTGGTTCATCGACCTCCTGTTTTTTGCGCTTCTCTGGACGCTCGTTTCGCGCGACCGCGCCACGGTCATTCGCGAGCTTTTGGGCGAAGTGGGGAGTCTGCTCGCCCCCGCCGAGCTTCGCCTGGTCAGCTCCTACGCGACCCTCGGCTATCGAAACACGGCGGTGCTCGTCACGCAGGGATATGGCGCGTGGCGGAAGCGACGAAAGAAGCAGCTCGCGCTCGTGGAGCTCGCATTCATCAAGAGTCGGAGGCGTCGTGGCGAGACTGGGACCGCCCTCGACCTCAAGGAGGCTCGCCTTCGCCACGAAATCGCTTCGGCGAACCGCCTGGGGGTCTTCATCGGCAACTGACCACGTGGGTCTCGCCTTCTGCGGCCGGGTGGGGTGGAGTCGCCTACGTCGATTGCGGGACTCGGAGTCCGAAATCGGAGGTAGTGGAGAGGGCGGTGCGAACGTCGACGACTTGGACCGAGTCGTCGACGACGCGGACGGTTCACATTTGGTCGGGCACGCCGATGCCGAGTAGCGCGAGTCCCTGGGCGAGGGTCTTCGCCGTGAGGTCGGCGAGGGCGAGGCGCGAGGCCCGCACGGAGCCTTCCGACTTCAACACGGGGCACTTGTCGTAAAACGACGTGAATGCCATCGCCAGCGTGCTCACGTACCCCGCGAGCTTGTGCGGCTCGAGGGAGTCTTCGACGGCGCGGACGACGGCCGAAAAGCCGAGCAGCACGAGCACGAGAGCGCGCTCTTCTGCGGCCTCGACGACGATGGGGCCACAGGGAGCGCCGTCTCCGGCCTTTCGGAAAATCGAACGGATTCGCGCGTAGGCGTACTGGGCGTACCCCGCGGTGTTGCCATCGAAGGTGACCATGCGCTCGAGGTCGAACACGTAGTCTTTGACGCGATCGCTCGAGAGATCGGCGTATTTTATCGAACCGATGCCCACGACGTGCGCGACGTCGTCCCGGGTCTTTTGGTCGAGGTCGGGGGCCTTTTCGGTCAGCACTGCCGAAGCGCGCTCGACCGCGGCGTCGATGAGGTCGACGAGGCGAACGGTGTCGCCGGAGCGGGTCTTGAACATCTTCTTGTCGGTGCCGAGCACCGAGCCGAACGACACGTGCTCGGCGCGGTTCGGAGCCGCGAGCCATCCGAGCTCCTTTGCGGCGGTCATGACCATACCAAGGTGTTGGATCTGCGGCGCACCGACGACGTAGAGGATGCGCGTCGCCTTGAGCTCGTTCAGTCGGTAGCGAATGGCCGCGAGATCGGTCGTGGCGTAGCCGAATCCGCCATCGGACTTTCGCACGATCAGCGGAAGCGGCTCGCCTTCCTTGTTCGTGTAGCCCTTGGGGAAGAGGCAGAGTGCGCCGTCCGACACCGTGGCCGCACCGGACTTCTCGAGCTCGTCGGCGAGCGGGGCGAGCTTCGCGTTGTAGAAGCTCTCCCCGCAGGCATCGTCCGGTCGCATGGTGACATCGAGCTTCGCGTACACCGAGTCGAAGTAGCGCTTCGACAAGCCCACGAGGACTCGCCACGCATCGAGGGTCTTTTCGTCCCCCGCTTGCAGCATGACGACCCGCTTGCGTGAGCGTTCCGCGAACGAAGAGTCCGCATCGAACTTCCCACGGGCTGCCTTGTAGAAGGCGCTGAGCTCGCCTACGGCCAGGTCCTTTTCGGCCTGTTCGGTCCCGAGGTCCTCGAGGTGCTCGATGAGCATGCCGAAGGGAGTGCCCCAGTCCCCGAGGTGGTTTTGGCGAATCACGTCGTGCCCACGGAAGGTGAGCAGGCGCGCCAGCGCGTCGCCGATGACCGTGCTCCGAAGGTGCCCGACGTGCATCTCTTTGGCGACGTTCGGGGCCGAATAGTCGATGACTACCGTGTCCTTCTTTTCCGCGACCGGGACGCCCAGGCGAGGATCGGCGAGGGACGTGGTCGCTGCGTTCGCGAGCCAATCCGCGCGGAGCGTGACGTTCAGGAATCCCGGGCCCGCGATCTCGACTTTTTCGAGCAATTCGCTGCCTTCCACCTCGATTTTCGCGAGGATCGCCTCGGCCACCGCGCGCGGAGCCTTCTTCGTGCGTCGTGCGAGACCCAGAGCGAGATCCGCCTGAAAATCCGCGCGATCCGAGCGACGCACGGCCGGATCCACGTCGGCGTAGTCGTCCCCGAGGGCGGCCACGACGGCCTTCCGAACGACGGTTTCGAGGGCGAAGACGGGGTCTTGGTTCGAGGTCATGGTTTTCTCCTCTTTAGTTCACCGCCTTAGAGAGCGCATCAAGTCTCGAGGGGAGCCATGCGCGTGCGTAGGACGCGCTTTTCGAGCGTCGTGCCGCCCGTGAGACGCCCGTCGAAAACCGAAGTGATCTATCGTGGCGTTCATGTGCGAGCTCCTCGGGATGGAGTGCAACGTCCCGACCGACATCGTGTTTTCGTTTTCCGGCTTGGCGATGCGCGGGGGTCTCCGAGGCCCACACTCGGATGGCTGGGGTCTCGCGCTCTACGAAGGCCGCGCGGTTCGTACGTTTTTGGAGCCCGCGGCGGCCGCGCGCTCGCCGCTCGCCGAGTTCGTACGTTCCCACCCGATCAAGACGCTGCTCGCGATCGCCCACGTGCGCCGAAAAACACGAGGTCGCGTCGCTTTGGAGAACACCCACCCGTTCGTGCGCGAGCTCTGGGGCCGAAGCCTGGTGTTCGCTCACAATGGCACGGTGCGGGGCGCGAAGAAGCTCGAGCTCGGACGCTTTCGGCCCGTGGGGGACACCGACAGCGAGCACGCCTTTTGTGCCTTGCTCGCCCGCCTCGAACGGCGCTTCGACCACTACCCTCGGTCGCGCCAGGCCTTGTCGGAGGCCGTGGCCGAGATCGGGGACGAGATCGGCTCTCGAGGCTCGTTCAATTTCTTGCTCGGCGACGGCGTCCACCTCTTCGCGCGATGTGCGACGAAGCTTTCCTACATCGAGAGGAGGGCGCCGTTTCGCGAAGCGACCCTCGCCGACGACGAGGTGCGGGTCGACTTTGCCCGCGTGACCACCCCGAACGACCGGGTCGCGATCGTCGCCACGGCGCCACTTACGCGAGACGAAGAGTGGACGGTGGGCAAGCCAGGAACACTTTGGGTGTTTCAGAAAGGCGCACTGAGAGCCACGTTCGGCCCCTGACCGGGCGCTCGAAACGAGAGAAGCGCGAGAAAAGCGGCATGCCCGTTGCGCCCCGGAAGGCCCCTGTGGCATCGCATCTCGTCCAGCATGCGTTACGTCATCGCCATTGGCCTCGTCCTCGCTCTCGTGGTGGGGCTCGTCACCATCAAGTACAAACAAATCGCTTCGCTCATCCACATGGGCGAGGAGATGGAAAAGGCGGGGCCACCACCCGAAACGGTAGCCTCGACGGTCGCCAAAGAGGAAACCTGGGACGGCACGCTGACCTCGGTCGGCACCATCGCGGCCGCAAAGGGCGTGGCCGTGAGCACCGAGGTGCCGGGCGTCGTTGCGGCGATTCGTTTCGATTCCGGCGCGACGGTGAAACAAGGCGTCGTCTTGGTGGAGCTCGACAGCCGCGTCGAGCGCGCTCAGCTCGCCTCGATTGTGGCCCGCCGGGACCTCGCAGTGCTGAACGTGGAACGTACGCGGGCCCTCGTGGCGAGCAAGTCGGTGCCGGCGGCCCAACTCGACACCGACGAAGCCCAGGTCAAGGCCGCAAAGGCGGATCTAGGCGCGCTCGAGGCGCAGATTGAGCGAAAAGTGGTGCGCGCGCCGTTCACCGGACGCCTCGGTCTCCGCGCCGTGAATGTCGGGCAGTACCTCGGTCCCGGCGCCGTCATTGCTACGCTCGAATCCAAAGACTCCGTTTACGTGGACTTCTCCGTGCCCCAGCAGCGCGCCTCCGACGTGAAGGTCGGGACCAAGGTCACGGTGACTCTTCCCGCGGCGAAAGACGTCAAAGCGGGCGTCTACGAAGGCATCGTGGCCGCGGTCGAGCCGAGCCTGGATGCGTTGACGCGGACTATCAAGCTTCGAGCAAGCGTTCCCGACAAGGAAGACAGGCTCCGTCCCGGAATGTTCGCGAACGTCTCCATCGCGCTTGCCGCGCAGCGTGGTCCCGTCGTCACCGTTCCCGCCACCGCAGTCGTCCATGCGTCGTACGGCGACTCGGTCTTCGTGGTCGAAGCCAAGAAGGACGGCGCGCCGGGGGCCAAGACGGCACGTCAGCAAATCGTACGCGTGGGCGAAAGCCGCGGCGATTTCGTGGCCATCCCCGAGGGCTTGAAAGCAGGGCAGGAAGTGGTCGTCGCGGGCGCGTTCAAGCTGCGCAACGGAGCCGGGGTGGTCGTCAACAATGCCATCAAGCTCGAGCCGAGTCTGGTTCCCCAGCTCGAGAACCACTGACAATGAAGCTCACGGACATCTTCGTTCGGCGGCCCGTTCTCGCCATCGTGGTCAATCTTCTGATCGTCATTGCAGGGCTTCAGGCCGTTCGTTCGCTCAACGTGCGCCAATATCCGAAGCTCGAGAGCGCGAGCATCAACGTGCGTACTCCGTACATCGGGGCGAATGCCGATCTCGTGCGCGGATTCATCACCACGCCACTCGAGCACGCCATCGCCGCCGCGGACGGTATCGATTACATCGAGTCGCAGAGCGCGCAGGGCGCGTCGAACATCAACGTTCGACTGAAGCTCAACGTCAACGCGGCCAACGCCCTCGCCGACATCAGCGCCCGCGTGAATCAAGTACGGGCGGACCTCCCTCCGGAGGCGGAGGTGCCGTCGATTTCGATAGAGCCCTCGGACGCGCAAATTGCTTCGATGTACTTGAGCTTCGACTCGCCGATTCTCGAAGAAAACCAAGTCACCGACTACCTGATTCGCATCGTCCAGCCGCGCCTTTCCGCGGTCGAAGGCGTGCAGCGCGCCGACATCCTGGGAGGGCGAACGTTTGCCATCCGGGCATGGCTCTCGCCGGAGCGGATGGCCGCTCTCGGCGTGAGCCCGACCGAGGTGCGTCGTGCCCTATCTGCCAACAACTACCTCTCGGCCGTAGGACAGACCAAAGGCTCGTATCTTCAGGTGAACCTCACGGCTACCACCGACCTCAAGTCGCTCGACGAGTTCAAGAAGCTCGTCGTCCGCCAGCAAGGTGGGGTGCTTGTCCGATTGGAGGACGTTGCGGATGTCGTGCTCGGGGCGGACACCTACGAACAGGACGTGCGGGTTTCGGGCAAGCGGGCCGTGTTCATGGGCGTCTGGGTTCTTCCGAACGCGAACGCTCTCGATGTCATCACCAAGGTTCGCGCCGAAATGGCCATCGTGAAGAAGGAGCTTCCGACCGGGATCGAAGGCAACGTGGCGTTCGACTCCACGACGTACATCGAGAGCTCGATCCGCGAAGTCCAAAAGACGCTGTTCGAGACGGTGCTCATCGTCATTCTTGTGATCTTCCTCTTCCTCGGCTCGCTCCGATCGGTCCTTGTGCCGCTCGTGGCGATTCCCGTTTCGCTCGTCGGCGCAGTATTCCTGATGCAGGTTTTCGGCTTCACGCTGAACCTGCTCACCCTGCTCGCCATCGTGCTCGCCGTGGGCCTCGTGGTCGACGATGCGATCGTCGTCGTGGAAAATGTGGAGCGTCACATGAGCGAGGGAAAGTTGCCCATGGAAGCGTCGCTCTTGGGCGCGAGGGAGCTCGTGGGCCCAATCGTCGCCATGACCATCACGCTCGCGGCGGTCTACGCGCCGATTGGCTTCCAGGGCGGCGTCACCGGAGCACTCTTCCGGGAGTTTGCCTTCACGCTGGCTGGCGCCGTCTTCATCTCGGGAATCGTGGCGCTCACGCTCTCGCCCATGATGTCATCCAAGCTCCTGAAGCCGCACGGCCCGGGGCGCTTCCAACGCGCGATCGACGGCGGCTTCGAGCTCATGAAGCGCGCCTATGCCCGCGTGCTCGACGCCACGCTCGGGGCACGACGTGCGGTTTACATCGTTTGGATTGCGCTCTCCCTTCTGGTCGTGCCGATGTACATGTTCGCCCCGGGAGAGCTTGCGCCCAACGAAGATCAGGGAATCGTATTCGGTGCCATCGACGTTCCGCCGAATGCCACGCTCGAGCAAATCACTCCCTACACCACGGAGATAAACCGGATCTTCATGGAGACCCCGGAGTTCGAACAGAGCTTCCAGTTTACCTTCCCAAACTCCGGATTCGGCGGAATGTTGGTCAAACCGTGGGAACAGCGCAAACGAACGATCTTTCCCATTCAGGGTGAACTGGGCGAGAAACTTGGGAGTATCGCCGGGGTGAGGGCTCCGGTCTTCCTACCGTCGGCACTGCCGAGCGCGGGGATTTTTCCGATGGAAGTCGTGATTGCGGGAACGGGCAGCCACGAAGAGCTTTTGCGCTACGCCGACAAGCTCGTCGAAGCCGCGGCCAAGAGTGGCCAGTTCGCCTTTCCACCGTTTACCGACGTTCGCATCGACCAGGCCACGTCGCAGATCGTGCTCGACCGGGACAAGGTCGCCTCGATGGGGCTCACGATGCAGGGCGTCGGAGCGGACCTCGCCTCGATGTTGGGCGGAGGGTTCGTCAACCGCTTCAACATCGACGGGCGAGCGTACAAGGTCATTCCTCAGATCGAGCGTGCCTCGCGTGTCACGCCCGAACAGCTCGACCGCATCTACGTGTCGGGTCCGGGAGGGAGTCTCGTCGCCCTAAGCTCCATCGCTACCCTTCGGTCGGGCGTCGAGCCACGTACGTTGAACCGATTCCAGCAGCTGAACGCCGTGAAAATCTCGGGCGTCACCACACGTTCGCTCGACGGCGGGCTCAAGGTCATCGAGGACGAAGCGAAGAAGGTCCTGCCCGCTGGCTACCGAGTGGACTACACGGGCGAGTCGAGGCAGCTCCGTCAAGAGGGAGGAAAGTTCCTTCCAGCGATGGGCCTCGCGCTGGTCTTGATCTTCTTGGTTTTGGCGGCCCAATTCAACTCGTTCCGCGACCCGTTCATCATCCTCACGGGCTCCGTTCCACTCGCTTTGTTCGGCGCGATGATTTTTGCCTTCCTGAAGTTCGCAGGGCCTCCCGGAATGGGCTTCAAGCTGACCGACGGATGGACCACCACGCTCAATATTTACTCCCAGGTCGGGC
>JAYUKI010001188.1:0-8288 GCA_043764595.1 Myxococcales bacterium
TGACGAGCGGCTTCAAGTAGCGCGCCCACACGAACGCTGCCAGCGACATGAAGCCACGACCAGCGCACCGGAGAAGGCGAGCCGCGCGATGGAGGTCGAGCGGTCTGCGGGCAGCGGCAGCGGTTGATTCGTGACGAGCACGTCCGCGCTGGCGGGGCTAGGGCCGTCGGGGACGGACACGTCACGAAGCGGATCCAGAGGCAATCCGCTTCGCATCCGTGGCGACGAAGGCGAAAGGTCGTCGCCAAGCTGCCCCGAAGGACGCGGGTCGTCGGGCAGGCGCGCGAGCGAGTTGAGCGAACCGAGCGAGCCGAGGCTGGGCGAATCGCCGAAGACGCGAACGAGGGCTTCGGCGAGCTCTTTTGCGGTCTGGAAGCGATTCGCCGGATCGCGCTCGAGGCACTTCTTGAACCACTCGTCGAAGGCGAGCGGCAAGTCGGTGCGAATGCGCGAGGGTGTCGGGATGGTGCCCGTCGCGATGGACGCGAAAGTCATCGCCACGCCTTGGTCCATGTTCCAAACGGGGCGCCCGAGGAGGCACTCGTACGCCATGCAGCCGAGGGCCCAGAGGTCCGAGCGATGGTCGACGTTCCCCTGCCCCTTCACCTGCTCGGGCGACATGTACGCCGGAGTTCCGAAGACGGCACCTTCGCGCGTGAGGCGCTTGGTCTTTTCGTCCGGATTGACCGGCGCGTAGAACTTGGCGAGACCAAAATCCAGAATCTTGATGAGGTCTTCGCCGTCCTCGCCCTTGGTGAGAAAAATGTTCTCGGGCTTGAGGTCACGGTGCACGATGCCCGCGGCGTGGGCTTTGATGAGCCCTTTCGCGCAGTGCGAAATCACGCGGACCGTAGTGGGCACGTCGATGAGCCGGACGCGCGCCATGCGGTCGTACAGCGACTCACCGTCGAGCATCTCCATGGCGATGAACGGACGGCCGTCTTCGAGCCGACCCGAGTCGTACACGTCGACGATGTGCGGGCTCTTCACGCTGGCGGCCGCACGGGCTTCGCGGAAAAAGCGCTCGATGACGACGTTCGATGCGGCGAGCTCGGAGGCGAGGACCTTCAGCGCGACTTTTTTGCCGAGCGACAGCTGCTCGGCCTCATAGACCGCCGCCATTCCACCGCGACCCACCTCGCGAATGACACGGTACTTGCCGAGGAGAAGCGTCCCATCGGCAATTTTCGACTCGGTCGTCTCGGTCATCTCAAGAGCCCGCCGCGTGCCTGGACGCGGGAAGGAGTGACGGAACGATACGCGCATTTTTCCGAAAGAAGAACGTCCGAATCGCCCTCGGGTCGAATCCTGGGCCGATTTCGAGCGGCCGAGGCTCGGACTCGCGCCTCTTGCGGTCGACGGGGCCTCGTGGGAGAGATTTGGGTCCTTTGAAGACGAGCGCGAACGAACGTTTGGCCCTGCTTGGGGAAATCGCGGCCGAGATCGCCCACGAGCTGCGAAACGCCCTCCAGGTCATCTCGACCAGCGCGTACGTCGCGAAGGCCTCGAGCGAAAAGGCCCCGGCTCAGCTCGAGCGCATTTCGCGCACGACCGCGGGGGCCCAAAAGCTCATCGACGACCTCTTGGACCTCGCCCGGGGCGATGGCGTAGCTCGCGAGGCCGTCGTCGTCCTCGGCGCAGTGGTCGACGCCCGCGAGCACATGGATCCGGACCGCCTCGTGTTCGTGGATGACGTGGACGTCGCCCTCCGTTTTCCGCTCCATCCACGGCTTTTTGCTCGAGTTTTGTCGATCCTCTTCGACAACACGCTCGCGGTCGCCGGGGGCCTGCCCCAAATCACGACGCGGGCCTACCTCAACGGAGACCGCGCGCTCGTCATCGACGTCGAGGACGACGGGCCGGGCGTCCCAACGGAGCTCGGGGACCGCATCTTCGATCCGCTCGTGCACGGCCGTGCAGGCGGAACGGGCCTGGGGCTTTCGCTCGCGTCACGCATCGTCCGCGCACACGGAGGCACATTGTCGCTCGAGACCCGCGCCCCCGCAGGAGCCCGATTCCGAGTCGTTCTTCCACGTTCAGACGCCTCGGACGCCCAAGACGCCTCAGACGACGCGTGACTTTGGATCTGCGCGCTTCGGTCAGGCCCCGAAGTGGCGCGAGTCAGGGAGCCAGATAGGCCGGAATCTTGGGGAGCAAGAATCCGGTCCAGTCGTCGCTGTTGCCGTCGTGCGTGCCGCCGAGCTCTCGGTACTGGACTGGGAAGCTCGCGTTCTGGAGCTTGGTTCGGTCGGTGCGAATGTTCGCGATCGGGAAGACCGTGTCGCCGGTGTGTGCGGTGATGGCAACGTTGAGCTTCCAACCGGCGGCAGCGATGGCTGCATCGGTGCCCGCCCCGAAGGCCGAGCCGAGGCTCGAGTTCTCGATCAGCACGCCCGCGAAGCGACGCGCGTTGCGCATGGCCGTGTAGTACGCGAGCAGGCCCCCGGACGAGTAGCCCGCGAGCGTGATCTTCTTCTGGTGGGCAAAAAAGCAGGTCCGGACGTCGTCCACGACGGCGAGCACCTTGGCTTCGTCTTGTGCGGGCGTCCAACATTGGCCGTCACGTCCCGCGCCGACCGAAACGGCGATGTGGGTTTGCGTCGCCCGCTGCGCGAAGGGAGCCATGGCCCAGGTCGCGAAGTTCTTCGCGTTGTCCCCACAGCCGTGCGTTCCGACCACCATCGGGTAGGAATTGTTCCCGTTGTAAGTATTCGGAAGCCTTACCCAATACGCATAACCACCCGTCTGCGTGGTGAGCTGGAAAAAGCCATCGGCGTCCTTCGTGAAGGTGCACGTGCGCGAGGGCCGCGGTCCTGGTCCGGACGGAACGGTGGTGCCACCGTCCCGAGGCGGGGGCGGGCTCGCGTCGGCGGGGGGTGGCGGCGGCGGGGGCTCGACACCACCGTCGTCCGTCGGCTCGCCGCCCCCATCCGTCCCAGTGCCAGGGTCCGCGCCGGGGGTAGCAGGAACGCCAGGAGTGCCGGGGAGACCTGGCAAACCTGGAATTCCCGGGGTGCCAGTCGCGCCATTGGATCCGCCCGAGACCCCCGTGCCGCTGCCTTCGGTCCCTTCAGGGCTCGTTCCCGACGAGCCGTCTTCGCCGCCGCACGCGACGGCTCCGGCGATGAAGGAGACCCCGAGGACCAGACTGACGCAAAGGTTCCGCACGACTCGGGAGGCTAGCGGAACACGATTGCTGCGCTGCGAAAAAGCGCCAGCTCGGCCGCACTTCGATGACACTTTTGCCTACGTGTGCCCACGGCGTCACGGCTCCCTTTCGCGTGGAAACGCGGCGAAATCACAGGGCGAGTCGGAAGTGCACCGCCTTCGGACGCGTCAACGTGTCGAACGCGAGCTGGCTGAGCGTGAGCCCGCGGCCCGAGTCCTTCACGCCACTCCACGGCAGCGCCGGATCCAAGGCGTCGCAGCGGTTCATGTAGACCGTGCCGGCCTCGAGGGCTCGGGCGAAACGCTCGGCGCGCTCGAGGTCTTTGGTCCAGACGCTCGCGGTAAGTCCGAGCGCCGAGTCGTTCATTTTTGCGAGGGCCTCCTCGTCCGACGTCACCTTCGCGATGGGCAGGATCGGTCCGAACGACTCGCGGCGGAGCAAGTCGGCCTCTTGGGAAAGGTCCGCGAGGAGCGTCGCTTGGAAGAACCGTCCCTTGCCGTCCACCTGAGTGGCTTTTCCGCCGTGCACGAGACGCGCGCCGCGTGTGGTCGCGTCCTTCACGAAGCCCTCGAGCTCGGACACGTGCCACGGCTGGGCGATGGGCCCGAGCGAGGTCGCCCCGGCTTCCGGATCGCCGAGCACGTACGCGCGAACGAGCGGCTCGCACGCGGCCACGAACGCCTCGTAGACCGACTCGTGCACGTAGACACGCTCCACCGCGCAGCAGCTTTGTCCCGCGTTGTACATGGCGCCATCGACGATTTGCTCCGCCACTTTTGCGACGTCGACGTCCGAGGCCACGTACGCAGGATCGTTTCCACCGAGCTCGAGGCCGACGTGAAGGAAGCGTTCCGAAGCGGCCTTCTGGATGCGATGGCCTCCGAAGACCGAGCCCGTGAACAGCACCTGATCGACCCGGCGATCGCCGACGATGCGCTCGCTGGTCTCGTGGGAGCAGTCGAGCGACTGCACGAGGTCTTTCGGGGCTCCCGCCTTCTCGAAGGCCCGCGCGAACGCAGGGCCGGTGAGAGGCGTTCGCGGCGAATGCTTCACGATGACCGCATTTCCGGCGAGCACGGCCGGGAAGACCGCGTTCACGGCGGTGAGCAGCGGGTAGTTCCACGCGGGAAGGTCGAAGACCACTCCCAGGGGCTCCTTGCGGATGCGGCGCACGAAGTTTTCCTTCTCGGGAAGGACGATGTCGGCGAGGTGCTCTTCGGCGATCGACATCATGTGGCGGGCACGTCCGACCATGCCGTCGACCTCACCGCGCGCCTGGGACAGAGGCTTTCCCATGGTGCGCGTGATGTCGCGCGCGATGGTGTCTTTGTCCTCGAGCAGGGCGACGCAGGCTCGCTCACAAAGAGCGACACGCTCGGCGACGGGCACCTCGCGGAAGGCCCGGGCCGCAGCTCGGGCGGCGTCGAGCACACGGTCCACGTGCGCTGCGTCCGCGAGCGGAACCTCGCAGGCGAGGTCGAGGGTGTACGGGTTGTCGACGCGGAGGAAGCGCGAATCGGAGGGCTGCATGTGCGGCGAGAGCGTAGATCACACGCTCCAAAAGGACCGTCGGAATTTGGCTTTGGGGGCTGGCTTGTTCCGTGGCCCTCACGCCGTCGACGTCACCAGGCCCGAGGCGGGCCTCTACCGCGCATTTTTGCCCCCAATTTTGGTTAGTGGGACAAGGTGCGCAAGAAAATCGGCGGGCCAAAGCGTTTTCCGTGATCGGAACGCCCCTCCAAGGCCATCCTCCATTGGTGAGCCTGGGTCTTCTTCCCACGAGTGGCGATGGCGAGTCCCCTCCTCCTTCTGGAGCGAGGGCGACGGACCGCGCCACGACGCCTTCCGTGCCCCCTTCGCGAGACGCGACGGCTCGCCGGCACGACGACGCCCGACTGCGGGCCATTCTCCAGGATCACTATGCGTTCATTTGGCGCCAGCTCCGACGCTTCGGTGTGCCTGAATCCCGCGTCGACGACGCGACCCAAGAGGTCTTCGTGATCGCGTCCCAAAAGCTCGAGGCCATCCGCGAAGGCAGCGAGCGCTCGTACCTCTTCGGCACCGCGCTCCGCGTGGCCTCCCAACTTCGTCGCTCCGCCGCGGCACGCCACGAGATTGGGTTCTCGACTCCCCCGGAGATGGAAGCCATCGCCTCCCGTCCGGACGAGCTCCTCGATCGCGGTCGGGCACGTGCGGTCTTGGACACGGTCCTCGATTCTCTCGAGGACGACGTCCGCGCGGTCTTCGTGCTCTACGAGCTCGAACAGCTCCCGACGAAGGAAATCGCCGAGCTTTTGGGCATCCCGGTGGGCACGGCCGCGTCGCGGCTGCGGCGTGGCCGAGAGGCCTTCGAAGAAAAGGTGGGGCGTCTCTTTCCGAAAGGAGGCTCGCGATGACCGAGCCCAGAAGGCTTTCCGACAACGACGGACCGTCCGCGCTCTTGCTTGCTTCGGCGTGCGACGACGGGCCCTCGGCCGCGAGCTTCGAGCGCACGGCCAAGCGCCTCGGTCTCGCAGGGGCGGCTTTCGGTGCGGCCACGTTGGCCACGTCGAGCGGCACCGCCGGAACCGCGGCGACCGTCGCGAAAGGCGCCGGAGCGTTGGGTGCGGGCGCGGGAGTGGGGGTAGGGAGCGCGGGCGCAGGCCTCGCGAGCTCCGGGGCAGGTCTCGCTGGCGCGACGAAAGCTGCGGGCGTCGCGGGAATGTCCCTCTTCGCGAAGATCGCTGGAATCGCCGCAGTTGGCGTCGTGCTCACCGCCGGAACGGTGGTGGCCACACGGGACGCTCCGAGACCCCTGCCCGTGTCGAGCGCCGCACCGCCGGCGGCTGTCGCATTTCCGGCAAAGACGTCCGCGGGTGCGCCGCTTGCCCACGGAATGCCAGCTCCGCAAGGGTCGGCCGAACCCGCCACGACCGCCGCAGCAGCCCCCTCGCCCGTGGCCGAGCCGGTGGTGGAGCCCGAAAAAGCCACAAAGGCGAAGGGCTCCGCGAAAGCGACCGCAGGAACGGACGACGATCACGCCCTTCGCGACGAAGTGGCGCTCCTCGATCAAGCGCGTTCGGCCATTGCGAGCGGCAACACGGCCGCTGCGCTTTCCGCTCTCGACCGTCACAAGCGGGAGTTCCCGCGCGGGTTCTTGAGCTCCGAAGCGGAGGTTCTGCGGGTGGAGGCTCTCGCGAAGGCCGGGCGTACTGCGGAAGCCCGCGCGCAGGGAGAACGACTTCTCTCGCGCGAGCCGAACGGTCCCCAGGCGAAGCGAGTGCGCTCCCTTTTGGGGATGTAGAAAAAAGATCACGCGCTGTTCGTTTTCGTGATCGTTCGAGGGGGCACCTCCCATCACTGGTTGAACGGGAGATCACAATGAAAACTTCGACTATCGCTTCGTTGGCTCTGGCTCTTGGAATGCTCGTCGCTTGTGGCGGCAACGTGTCGCTCGGCGCGAATGGAGGGCAGCTCCAAAAGGGTGAAAAGTGCACGACGTGCACCGGCCCTGTACAAGAAGACGCGCGGCTCTGCTCGGATGGTACGGGCCTCGGGCGCGAGTGCCTCTCCCAAGGCGATGGCACCTGCAGCTACGACTTCCCCGCGTGCCCGGGCGACACCCCAGTGGGCTCGCCCGGCTCGAAGTGCACGACGTGCACCGGGCCCGTGCAAGAAGACGCGATGGTGTGCCCCGATGGCACCTCGAAGGGCCGCGAATGCCTCTACCGCGCGGGTGGAACGTGCGGCTACGACTTCCCCGCGTGCGGTGGTGGCACCGACGGCGGACCGGCTCCCGGCGATTGTTCGGCTCCCCTCGCGTGCGGAAACGGCGCGGTCCCGACCATCGCAAAGCAGTGCTCGGATGGAACGGCGGTAGGATACAGCTGCAACAAGCAGTCGAACGGCACCTGCGGCTACAGCTTTGCGTGCCCCGGCGACCTCTGCCAGCCTGGCGAATGCACGGGTCCTGCTCCCGGCGCTCCGAACTTCATCTGCCCGGACGGCAGTGTCGGTGGCCCGGTGTGCGGACGCAACTCGGCGAGCAAGTGCGGGTACATCATGCGCGCTTGCCCCGCCCTCGACGCGGGCTCCGCGCCGGACGCACGCTGAGCGGAACCAGACTCTCCAAAGAGGTCCGCTCCGGAAGGGAACCAAGTCTTCGGGCCGCGTCGAGGCCGAGTCTGCGAGGTCGAGACCCCCGCAGACTTCGTAGCGAAGCGGAGAAGTCGAGCACTGCCCTTGAACCGTGAGCGCGCCGCTCTCCCGTCAAAGACTTCCGCAGGGTGACAAGTCTTCGGGCCGGGTCGAGGCCGAGTCTGCGAGGTTGAGACCCCCGCAGACTTCGTAGCGAAGCGGAGAAGTCGAGGACTCTCAGGCCCGTACGTCTCGCAGGAGCTCGAGGGGCTGCGCCCCTCGAACAAGACCGTCAGCGCGTGAGAGGCCGCACGAAGCGCGCCTCCACGCCGGCGAGCGCGAGCACGTAGAGCCCTTCGGCGCCGATGTGGAGCTGACCAAAGACTCCCGCCTCCCCCCAAGTGGCTACCAATAGAGCAACGCAAACGAGCGTCCAGGTCGCGTTGGCGACGATGATGGCGTCGACCGCTCGCCGCGAGGGTGGCTTCCCGTGGAAGGCCCGATACGCGAGCGAAGACGAATAGGATCCGTAGGCGACGTTTGCGATGGCGACGAACGCTGCGACCCCGTGGGAGAGACCATAAAACGCTGCCACCGGGCGGAGAAGGACGAGCAACAGTGCGCCCACGACGAGCCCTCCCGCGCCGTCGAGCGCGAGGATCCTCGCGATCCGCGGATGGTCCGTTTCTTTGTCCGACGAGGTCACACACGGCGGAATAGGGCCGCGTGCGAGCATTGGCAATCGCGTTCGTTCGGCCCCCATGCCGCTCTGGAGTGGGCCCAATTCGATCTTGGAGTGCGCTCGTCGTGAGTCGGCCGAAGGTCGCTATTCAAATGCCGTTCATCGTGCCTCCGCGAAGGTCCGGGGCCGGAACGGCAAGTTTCGTAAGGCGCCCGGTCGAAATGGTGTGTCAGCTTCCGTCGAGACCGACGCGAGGCTTTTGCCCGATTCGCTCGCACCGGAAGCCTACTCCCGTAGTCTGAGGAGCGGAGCGACGAGGCC
>JAYUKI010001189.1:0-2458 GCA_043764595.1 Myxococcales bacterium
AACGTCGACCGTCACGTTCGCCAAGACGTTCGGTTGGGCGGCGCAGGTTCTCGGCATCCAGCTTCCGGAGCTCTACCTCCGGAACGACGTGCCGGGCGCTCTCGTGACGGTTCCCTCGCGTCCGGTGGCGAGCGTCGCGGGCAACACCGTGCTCACGGGCTTCACTCCACAGGAGCTCACGTTCATCGTGGGCAAGCACCTCGCGTACTACCGCTCCGAGCACTACATCAAGACGCTCTTCCCGACGCTGGACGAGCTCAAGGTCATCTTGTTCTCCGCGATCAAGATGGTGATGCCCGACTTCGCCGTGCCCGAGAACATGGCGCAAGCCGTGAACACGACGGCGAGCACGTTCGTGAAGTACATGCAGCCGGTCGAGCGCGACTCGCTTCGCCTCGTCGTCAATCGCTTCGTCGAGGACGGCGCGCGCGCCGACCTGAAGCGTTGGATGCAAGCGACCGAGATCACCGCCGCGCGCGCCGGTCTCCTCCTTTGCGCCGACCTCGACATCGCCAAGAAGATCATCGGCGCGGAGCAGCAGCTTCCCGGTGACCTCCCGCCCCAGGAGAAGATGAAAGAGCTTCTCGTCTTCTCGGTCAGCGAGCAGTACCTCGCCCTCCGAAAGATGCTCGGCATCGCCGTCGGCTGAGCCGATCCGAGTCACGTACGCGAGACGCGCGTCCCGAAAGGGGCGCGCGTTTTTGCGTGTGCGCCAAGTACGACCGTCGCCGTCGGACCAACTCGGTGGCGCGGCGGGAAGTCGCGTCGTTTGCGAACCGACGGCTCCGTTCGGACCTTGGCGCATCGTCCGTGAACGGAAGGCACGCTTCGGACGTTTAGGAGCGGTTGTTTCGGCGCTGAACGAAGGCTTCGTGGTGCACGAAACGTCCATGCTCGAGCGTCGAAAAGATGTTTGATATCAATCTGTTATGGAATGTGCGGAGCCTCGAAAAAACGCGCAACGAATGGGCCCATTGCTCCGATGGACTTCCCGCCGACGCATGAAGCGGAAGCCGTTTTGGAGGAAGCCATGGAGCTCGAAGCAAAAGACAGCAACACCGATCCGACCATCGAGATCCCGATCTTGCCGGGTGCAAGCTCGTTCACTCTGGAGGTGCACGAGGGGGATACGAGCCGACTCGTTTCGATTGGCGAGACGCCTCGCGTGTTCGGTAGCTCGAGGCGCGCCGACGTGCGGCTCGAGGATCCGACGGTGAGCTCGTGCCACTGCGAGATCTCCGTGGCGGGCGATCGCCTTCGCGTTAAAGACCTTGGCTCACGCAATGGAACGTTCGTCGGCGCGGCTCGCGTGTTCGAGGCATGGGCGGGGCTAGGAACGGCCATCACCATCGGTGAGACTCAGCTCGTGGTCCACGCCCACGACGAAGAGGTCGAGCGACTGGTGACCCGCGGTCTCGGAGACCCCTTGCCGATGCTAGCCGGCGGATCGATCGTGATGCGAAAGCTCGCGGCGCGCGTCCGCAAGCTGGCGAGCTTGAGCTCGCCGGTGTTGGTCACGGGCGAAACGGGAACGGGCAAAGAGCTCGTCGCGAGCGCGCTTCATTTCGAAGGCCGCCGACGGAGCCAGCCCTTCGTGCCGCTCAACGTCGCTGCGTTGCCAAGAGACCTCGTCGAGAGCGAGCTGTTCGGTCACGAGCGCGGGGCGTTCACCGGAGCGGTGAACAAGAGGTCTGGGGCCTTCGCCGACGCCCATCGCGGCACGCTCTTTCTGGACGAAATCGGCGAGCTTCCGCTCGACGCGCAGCCCAAGTTGCTTCGCGCACTCGACGGATACGAAATCAAACGTGTCGGCTCGAACGGGGGTGGGGATCGCGCGGACGTTCGGGTGATCGCCGCAACCCACAAGTCGTTGCTCGACGACGTGAATGAAAAACGCTTCCGCCGGGACCTCTTCCATCGGCTCGAGGCGTTCGTCGTCGAGATTCCGCCGCTCCGGGAGCGTCGAGGCGACATTGCGGCGATCGCGCGTCGAATGCTCGCGACGCACGCAGGCGAGATTGGGGAACGTTCCTTGACCGCCGCCGCCGTAGCGCGTCTCGCCGCACACGATTGGCCCGGCAACGTTCGGGAGCTTCGCAACGTGCTCTTGCGCGCGAGCGAGAGTGCTTCGGATCCCGTCGTCCTTACCGACACGTGCATTTCGCGGGTCATCCGACGGACCTCCGACGCTCCAACGGCCGAAGTGACGCAAGACTATGCCGATGCGCTCTACAAGAAACACGGCGGCAATCTGGCGGCCGCAGCGCGGGCCGCTGGGATTCCGCGGACGTCCTTTCGCAAGCTCCTCGCGAAGTGAGTCGCTCGACCGTCTCGCTTCGTTTGTCGGGCGGGGTGCGGGCAGAGTACCGTTCCGGAGTGGGCCACTCTTCCCGTTTCCTCGGACGCTTCCTCCCGCGGCACGTTTTTGCGGCACTCGCCGTTCTCGCGGTCGGGCAAG
>JAYUKI010001190.1:0-8284 GCA_043764595.1 Myxococcales bacterium
AACGCGCGGAAGGCGATGGCTTTCGACCCGATGGGTGCTCTAGGTTGCTTTTCGATGGCAAACCCCAAGGCAATTCTCGACACCTCGCTCGGCCCCATCACGGTCGAGCTCTACGTGGACCAAATGCCGATCACGGCCGGCAATTTCGTGAAGCTCGCGAAGGGCGGCTTCTACGATGGTCTTCACTTCCACCGCGTCATCGACGGCTTCATGCTCCAGTTCGGATGTCCGTACAGCAAGGACCCGAAGAGCCCGCGAGCCGGCACGGGCGACGGCCCCGATGGCACCATCAAGGACGAGCACGCCGCCCGTCTCTCGAACGAGCCCGGCACGCTCTCCATGGCGAACACCGGAAGCCCGAACAGCGGCTCGTGCCAGTTCTTCGTCAACACCGTCCACAACTCGTACCTCGACTGGTTCAGCGCGGGTGCGTCGAAGCACCCGGTCTTCGGCAAGGTCGTCGAGGGCATGGACGTCGTGAAGAAGATCGAGAAGACCAAGACCGACGCGGGCGATCGTCCGATCGTTCCGGTGAAGATGAACAAGGTGACCGTAGTCGAAGCCTGATTCGGGTTGCCGAAGCGGTATCGAAGCAGAGGCCCACGGAATCCAAGGGATCCGCGGGCCTCTTGCCCTTTTGGTCTTGCCGCGGCTCCGGAGCAGGCGGGCCGGGCGGAGCCCACGTGCTTCGGAGGGCACGCGGGTCCTTCCCGCCGATCCCACGTGTTCCCGTTGGTGGTCTCGTCAGGGAAGCTCGACGGTTACGGGGACTCCGTTGAACGCGGCGGTGCCCGTAAGCCCGTCGACGAAGGTCTCGTCGGTGACGTCGTTTGCGCTCGCTCCGGCCGTCGCGCTTGCCACCCGAAGAGAGGCTTTTTGGTGGCCCCAACCGTGAGGTAAGCTCACGACACCTTTCGCGATTTCATCGCTGACCTCGAGTGGGACGCGGACCTCGCCCGCGCGCGAACGAAGGCGCACGACGTGGCCTCCGGACAGGCCTCGGGCGGAGGCATCGTCCGGGTGCATGAGAAGCGTGCACTCGTTCTTGCCCTTGGTCAGGCGCACCACGTTGTGCATCCACGAGTTGTTGCTGCGGAGGTCGCGTCGTCCCACGAGCAAGAGCTCGTTTCGTGCGCCGCGTGCCGTGTCGGCTTCGAGCTTTTTGCGGAGCCGCGGGAGATCGTCCAGGTACACACGAGGAGCGATCTTGATGGGGCGTCCTTCGAGCAGTCCGGTGAGGCGGGGCTCGAGCGCTCCGAGGTCGATTCCGTGGGGAGACTTCAAGAGCTTCGCGAGCGAGAGACCATGTGGGCCCGTCCGTAGGAGGCCGTCGAGGATGCGACGCGGACCCATGGCCCGTGCGCCACCGAGAACGAGCCGTGCGCCCAAGGCTTTCGCTCCGCTGCGTCGTGCGACGATGCGCCCGGCCAAATCGGTGAGGATGTCGAAGTCGTCGCGGGCTTCGCCACGAGGCGGAAAAACGGCTTCTGCGAAGCGCGCGAAGTTTCGCACGGCGAACGCGTAGAGCACCATGTCGTAGTGATCGCGCTCGAGGCCGAACGTCGGCGGCAAAATCACGTCGGCGTGCCGGGTGGTCTCGTTTCGGTAAAGATCGACCGACACCATGAAGTCGAGCTTGGGCAGCGCCGCATCCAAGAGCGGGCCGTTCGGTGCGCTCGAGACGGGGTTTCCCGCCATGGTGACGAGGGCTCGAATGGCTTTTGGTCCTGGGGTCGTGATTTCCTCGGCGAGCGTGGCCACAGGGAGCTCGCCACCGAACTCGGGCAGCCCACGGACCCTCGACCGGAAGCGAGCGAAGCTCCCGCGCATGCCGAGGCGCGAGCCGAGCTTCGCGAGGTCCACGGCTGGTGTGGTGAACATTTTCCCGCCGGGCCGGTCGAGGTTTCCCGTGGCGACGTCGATCGCCATCGCAAGCCAAGCCACGAGCCCGCCGAACTCCTGCGTGCACGCGCCAACCCTCGCGTAGCAGGCGGCGCCATGGGCCGTGGCGTGCTCCCGCGCGAGGCGTCGGATGGTCTCCGCGTCGATGCCGACGCTCGGGGCCACGCGCTCGGCAGAGAAGTCCTTCGCGGCCCGCGCGAGCTCGTCGAGGCCGACCACGTCGACGCCCACGCGTTCCGGGCGCGCGAGCCCTTCGGTGAAGATTGTGTCCAGCATGGCGAGAAAGAGCAGGGCGTCCGAGCCCGGCGTGACGAAGTGGTGCTCGTCCGCCACACGGGCGGTCTCGGTCCTTCGCGGATCGACGACGATGACTTTTCCTCCGCGCGCGCGAATCTCCTCGAGCCTGCGCTTCATGCCAGGAGCGGTCATGATGCTCCCGTTCGACACGAGAGGATTTCCACCGACGATCAAGAGATGATTCGTTCGCTCGAGGTCCGGGATGGGCAGGAGGATCTGGTGGCCGAGCGTCTCGAACGACGCGAGCATGTGCGGCAGCTGGTCCGCGCTCGTGGCCGAGAACCGCGAGAACGAGCCGACCGACTGCGAAAACAATATCGAGCCGAGAATGCCCGAATACGAATGCACCAGTGGATTGCCCACGTACGTCGCGACGGCATGCGGACCGTGGGTGTCGAGGAGGCTCGCGAGGCGTTGCGCCGACTCGTCGAGCGCCTCGTTCCACGAAATGGGTGCATGTTCCCCGGATTTCGTGCGCCGCAGGGGCGTCACGATCCGGTCGGGATCGAGCCTGATGTCGTCGAGCGCTGCGGCTTTGGGACAGAGGTATCCGCGGCTGAACGCATCTTCGCGGTCGCCGTCTACGCGGAGCACTTTGCGAGCACCGTCGCCCTCGCCGATGCCCAGGGACAAGCCACACGAAGCTTCGCAGAGCATGCAGGTGGCGGTGCGCGTTTCGACCATGAAGCGAGCGTCTTCGCTCCAACCTTCCGCGTCAAGTCGCGCGCAAGGCGAGCCCGACAGGCGCTACACGCGGACAAGGCGGACAAGGCGGACAAGGCGGCGGAAGCCCGGCTCAAAAGTCGATGGCGTGCAGAATCGCGAGCTCTGCGAGCGCCCGGAGACCTTCGAGCTTTGCTGCTCCACTCGCCTTGAGGATGTCCTCGATCGTCCGTTTGCCGTCAACGAGGGCCAAAATGGCGCTCTTTTCGGGCGAGAGCGGCGCAGTGCCTAGCGCCGGGCCGGAGACCGTGAGCACGGGAACGCGGGTGAGCTGCACGAGGTCGGTCGTGTACGAGGTGACGAGCACGAGGTCGCACCGCTCGAGGCACTCGCGCGCGGCGGCGTGGTTCGGGTCCCGCTCGAGGAGCGCTTCGGCCACGACCATGGCCGCTTCGTAGTTGCCCTCTGCGAAGAAGGCCTCCATCGCTACGGCCGTGGGCTTCGCTTCGGGAGCCGGGGCAAGAGGCGCCGGGGTCGTAGGCAAGGCCGCGGGCAGTGTCACGGCAGAGACCGGCTCGAGCCCTTCCCAGCTCGCTTCGTCGATGTCGATCACGACTTCCTGCGCGTTCGTTTTTCCCGTCGTCGTCGCAGGCGGCATCGCGCGTGTGGGGGGCGTGCGTGGCGTAGGCACGGCTTCGCGCTCCGCCAGCAGTCGCATGATCTCGGTGTGGCTCATGCGGAGAGTCGTCGCGCTCGAGTCCCGCCGGCGCAACGGAGCTCCCTCGGACTGCGGCATCAAGCCCTTGGGCGACACGTCATCCTTCGCCGACATGAATCGAACCTACCACCAATCGTGGACGGACTGCTGCGAAGCCGCAACCGCTCTTCAGCCGAAAACGGAGGGCCATCGAAGCTGTCGTACCTGCGCCCACACGAGGCACAAAGGAACGTGGATTCGGGGCCAAGAAGGGCTTTCGCGACACTCAGTCGTCTTCGCGTCGGGGATCTTTTCGTGCAATATGCACGCGTTCTTCGACCGCTGCGGCAATCGTGGTGGCGACCTTCATCTTTCCGCTGCTCGCTTGGGGACGAGGCGGTGTCGCCGGGGACGATGCCGATGCACGGCGCTTTGCGGGTGGCACGGTGGCGGGCCGCGCTCGCGCGACCTTCGTCGTCTTGGCCGATCGTTTGGTTTCGTCCGAAGCGCTCGTGGGCTCGGCAGGTGGGGGCCTTGGGCGAGAAAACTGGGTCGTCTTGGCGGAGCGCCGAGCCGACGTCGCCGCATCCTCGGACACGGCAGTCCCTGGAGCGGCGGGCTCTGCGGGCGGAGGGCGTGGCCGAACGAACTGGGTCGTCTCCGCGGAGCGCTTTGCCGTGGCTTTCGTCTCGTCTCCAAGGACATCGCTCGCGCGGGCGGCCACGCCAGGCTCGCCAGGCTCGACAGGCTGGACAGCCTCGGCCGCGACGATGTTCGCAGGCTGGACGGGCCGGCCCGGCTTCTCCGCTTTCGGTTCCGTGGGCAGCTTCACAGCGCCCATTCCTGGCAGGGTTTTTTCGCTCATCGTTTCCCCACTCGGGAGGTGAGACGCTCCCGATCTTCAAAGCTATCTTCGATGGACGGAGTTTTACAAGCGATCCCTTCCACTCCTTTTGGTTTGGAGGGCTTGTGAGCGCAATCCGTTCCGGCTGCAAATCCCGGGGCCGTCAGAAGCTGATTTTCAGTGACGTCGTAAGCCGCAGGTCCGTCGGCCGCACGCTGGTCGGGGGCCGAGTGTCGTAGAGGACCGAGAGTGTGTTTCCGAGGGAGAACGCCTCGGTGAGCTTCACGACCGCTTCGAGCTCGAACAGTGCACGGAGGTCGCTCGGGGTCTTCCATGTGGGCTGGAGGTAAGCGATGCCCTGGAAAAGCAGGGACTTCTCACGCAGCGCCGAACGAACACCCACGTAGCTCGTCGAGCGATGCGACACCTCCGTGGGCGCATCGAGCGCGCCCGGGGCAACGTCGATGCGATTGTACTCGAGCATCGTGCCCGTGCCGATCCACACTTGAAGGGGCTCTTCGTGGACGAGCTCGAAACGAAGTCCGGTGCCGCCCAGCGTACGGACCCGGAGCCTTAGAAACTCGTTCGTCTGCACCTGCGCGAAAATCTCCGTTCCAAAACGTTCTCGCCACATCCCCGTCCACCGCGCGTGCACGAACGTTTGATTCACGAACGGACGCGGGGCATTCTCGGTTTGGCCCGTTCGTTCGGCGTAGCGGGCATTTGCAGCTACGAAAAAGCGTTGGGCAGCGAAGCGAAGACCTCCTTCCGCGCGCGGAGGTCTCAGGCTTTGGAGCTCCATGCGAAGCCCACCTCCGACGTCCACGTAGTCGACGTTTCCTTTGGCGATCCCGAGGCTAAAGTCGGTAGTGCCCGAGAGGCCGCCTTGCATGATGCGAGGTCGGAGCGCCTCCGTGTTCACCTGGGCTCCGGCCTCGTTCGGTACGAGCCATCCAAGCGCGATCAGAGCACTGCCCATCACGGTCGGGAGGGGCCTCCACCGCGCGGTCGATTGCGCGTCGACGAGGCGCTTTGGGGGAACCAGGAGGTCGACCATACGAGAGACGGAGAGCCTAGTCGATCCCCGGGTTGTCGACGCGAGGCCTTGGAAACGCTCGATACGTTTCAACAAAGCGATATCCGAGCCGACGTCACGATCTCCGCCACCCACGCATTCGGATAGTTCCTTGCATCCGTAGTCACTCTCGGTAGAGTCACGCCCGGCGGAGGGCCGAGCATGCGTAAGGTTATCTTCATCGGGCTACTCGGAATCGGAGCGTCGTCGTTCGCGGCATGCGCCGAAAAGCCCCAAGGCACTTCGCCCGCAGCCGAGCTTGCGCGCGGCCAAGCCCTCTACAAGGATCTCTGCGCGAGCTGCCACGGCGCGAAAGGCGAGGGCGGTATCGCGCCGCGTCTCCGCGACTACGCGAAGGGCGAGACCGTGCTCACGCGCATCATCGACGAGCGGATGCCCCAGGGCGCTCCAGAGAAGTGCGATGGCGACTGCCCGCCTTCGATTGCAAAGTACATCCTGTCGGCCTTCAAAGGGGACGTGGTGTGCGAAGCTCCGCAGCCCCTCGCACGCGGCCTCCGCATGCTCACCCGTCGTGAGCTCGAAGCCACCACGGCGGACCTCTTCGGCGTATCCGCTGGTACGGCCGCACCGGCACCGTCGACCTGCGGCGTCGTTGCGTTCACGTACGATCCCAAGGGCCGCTCGGTGAGCCGGGTCCACGTGGCCGGGAGCTTCAACGGCTGGCCAGGAACCATCGCTGGAGGTGGTTATCCCCTGACGAAAATGGGGACTACCTTCGCGCTCTCGAAGCAGCTTCCGAACGGCTCGCACTCCTACAAGCTCGTGCTCGACGAGTCCGAGTGGATGGTCGACACCAGCAACCCACGCCGCGGCCCGGACGGCTTCGGTGGCGAAAATAGCCTGGTCGACGTCAATTGTCCGAGCGGAGGTGGCACGCCCGCGCCGTCCGGCGGAGACACGTCGGCTCTCGCCGCGGCCTTCGCTTCTTACCCGAAGGAGCCTCGCCCCGAGGGCTTCCTCTTCGACGATCACGGTCCTTCGCGCGTGCAGAGCGCGGCGCTCTCCGAGGCCGTGTTTCGCATGGCCAAGGTGCTGTCCGACGGCGCCGACGTTCAGAAGCTGATGGCCTGCGGGCAGACCGCGGAAGACGCGTGTGCAAAAGACTTCGTCTCTCGCTTCGGCAAGCGCGCGTTCCGTCGCCCGCTCTCGCAGGACGAACAACGACGCTACGAGGGGCTCGCCTTCCGCGATGCGGACCGCAAAAAAGGCGTGCGCCTCGCCCTCCGCGCGATGCTCGGCTCGCCCGCCTTCCTCTACAGGTCGGAGCTCGGCGAGAAAAAGGGTGCATTCTACAGTCTTACGCCATGGGAGACCGCCTCGGCCATGTCGTACGGCGTCCTCGGCACCATGCCGGACGACGCTCTTTTTGCTGCTGCGGAGCGCGGGGACCTCGCCACACAAGCCGGTCGTGAGAAAGAGGCGCGTCGCCTCCTCGCGACGCCGCGTGCGCGCGAGCATATGGGAACGTTCGCCTTGCAATGGGTCGGAGCGGACAAGATCGGTGAAATCGAGAAGCAGGCGTCCCTCTTCCCGGACGACTCGCCCGAGCTTCGAGCGTCGATGCGCGAAGAGACGAAGCGCTTCTTCTCTCACGTCATGTTCGATGGCTCGCACAAGGCGTCCGAGCTCTTCACCGCCAATTACACCTTCGTCGACTCGGCCCTCGCCAAGCACTACGGCATGGCCGCACCGGGCAAGCCCTTCGACAAGAAAGAGTACGCAGACACGTCGCGCTCGGGCCTTCTCGGGCACGCGAGCGTGCTCGCTACGACGGCTCACTCGGACCAGACCTCGCCGATTCGTCGTGGCCTCTTCGTGCGTCGAAATCTCCTGTGCCAGGAGCTGCCGCCGCCGCCGCCCAACGCCGGAGGAGTGCCGAAGATCGATCCGGCCGCCACCACGCGTGACCGCTTTGCTCAGCACACGGCGAACCCCTTCTGCGCAAGCTGTCACCAACACATCGACCGCGTCGGCTTCGGGTTCGAGAAGCTCGATGCCTTGGGCCGCGTCCGTGACTCGGAGAACGGAAAGCCCATCGACGCGAACGGCGACATGACCGACGTCGAAGGTCTCGGCAAGGGAACGCATGCACCCTTCACGGATCTTCGTTCCCTCGGAAAAACCCTGGCCGAGAGCCGCGCGGCCGAGGCGTGCGTGGCCAAACAAATGTACCGCTTCACCCGCGGAGTCACCGAAGAAGACTCCTGCGTCACGCGCCCCTACGAGGCGCGCTTCACCGAGCGCGGCGGCGACATCCGCGAGCTCCTCGTCGACCTCGTTTCCTCCGAAGACTTCACGGTGCGCAAATGAAAAGCCCTCTTCTTGGTCGTCGTGCGCTCCTTCGCGGGGCCCTTGGTGCGGCGCTGCTCTCGCCGTTCACGGGCCTGCTTCGCACCGCCGCCGCCGACGCGCCCACGGGCGTCGCGAAGCGCATCATCTTCTTCTATTTCCCCGATGGCGTGCCGGATCCGGGTGGCAACGCGGGCAAGTGGTGCCCCCAAGGCGGCGACACCAACGTCACCTTGTCCGAGAATCTTGCCCCCCTTTCGCGCTTCAAGAACGACTCCATCTTCTTCCGTGGCCTAAGCATGGGCCAGACCGATGCGGGCAGTCACCCCGGCGGCGCAAAAAAGCTCCTGACCGCGGTCGACGGGGGAGGCGGCGAGTCCATCGATCGCTGGCTCGCACGCAACGTCGGACAGTCCGCGCCCGTCTCGCATCTCTATCTCGGGGCGATGGCCGCCCAGAACAACGCGAGCGGCGACAAGTTCATCTCCTACGTCGG
>JAYUKI010001191.1:0-8281 GCA_043764595.1 Myxococcales bacterium
GGAGAGGGCGTTCGTCCCCGTCAACGCCGGAGCGCTCGCGGACGGCGTGTTCGAGAGCGAGCTCTTCGGGCACGTGAAGGGCGCGTTCACGGACGCAAAAACGGATCGTATGGGCTGCTTCGAGCTCGCGGACGGTGGCACTCTCTTCTTGGACGAAATCGGCACGATGCCGTCGAGCCAGCAAGCGAAGCTCCTCCGTGTCCTCCAGAGCGGCGAGTTTTCGCCGGTTGGCGCGTCGCGCACCCGCAAAGTGAACGTGCGCGTCGTCTCGGCGACGAACGTGGACGTCGCGAAGGAGGTCGAGCGCGGTACCTTTCGCGAAGACTTGCTCTATCGCTTGGACACCGTCGAGATTCGACTCCCGCCGCTCCGGGAACGCCCGGAGGACATCTCGGCCCTCGCGGCGCACTTCCTCGCCCTAAAGGCGGGTCGCTACCAAAAGGACATTCGTGGCTTCTCGCCCGAAGCGGCCGTCCTGCTGAGCGAGCATCTTTGGCCAGGAAATGTCCGGGAGCTCGAGCACGTGATCGAGCGCGCCGTGGTGCTCGCCGAGGGATCTCTCGTCGATAGCGCCGACTTGCACCTTCGTCGCACCAAGGCGGGCGCGGCGTCGCTCGAGCGGATGACCCTCGCCGACGCCGAGGCCTACCTCATTCGAAAAGCGATCGAGCGGGCGCCCAACGTGTCTGCCGCCGCCGAGGCCCTCGGTTTGTCGCGGAGTGCCCTTTATCGAAGGCTCCAGGCGTTGGGCATCAAGGTTCCGGAGTGAAGCGCCGCGGAGCCAAGGTTCGCGCGATCGTCGACCTCGCGCGCACGTTTGCGGTCGCCGTGCCGCCCTTGCTCCTCCTTTTGTGGGCAGGCGTCCATGGCGGTGCCTTGCCTGGAAAGATGGGACTGACCGTCGCGATCTTGATTTCCCTGGCCCTCGCGCAGAACGCGCGCGCCGTTCGCCGACGTCGGCTGAGCACGATGTCGAGCGTCTTGGCCGCGTTTCGCGAAGGCGACTTTTCGGTGCGTGCCAGGGAGACTGGCGAAGACGCGGCGGTGGACGACGTGCTCGCGGAGCTCTCGGCGCTGGGCGACACGCTGCGGGAGCACCGGCTCGGCGAGATGGAGGCGTGGTCGCTCCTTCGCAAGGTGATGTCCGAGATCGACGTCGTCGTGCTCGCCTTCGACGACCACGGGGGTGTTCGGCTCGCGAACGACGCGGCGACGCGTGCCCTCTCGGAGTCGTCCGCGCCGCTCGTCGGGAAGAGCGCCACGGACCTCGGGCTCGCCGATCTGCTGCTGGGAGAAGCCCCTCGCGTCGTGAACGACTGCGCCGCGCTCGGTCCACACGCGTGGGAGCTGCGAAGAGGTACGTTTCGGCTTAGCGGTGTGTCGCACGCGCTCCTCGTCTTGTCCGACGTGAGCGTGGCGCTCCGGGCGAGGGAGCGGGAGGCGTGGAAGCGGCTCATCTCCGTGATGGGGCACGAGATCAACAACTCGCTCGCGCCCATCGAGTCGATTGCCCAGAACCTCTCGAAGCTCGTTGCACGGAGGCCGTTGCCGGACGATTGGCAAGAAGACGTAACGGGTGGCCTCGCCGTCGTCGGGCGGCGCGCCGAGGCGCTCGGGCGCTTCATGGCGTCGTACGCGAGGCTCGCCAAGCTCCCCCCGCCCGTGCTCCGCGCGACGAGTGTGGCGGAGTGGGTGCGGCGCGTGGTCGCGCTCGATCACGGTGGGCTAGTGCGCATGACCGAAGGACCGCCGTGCACCGTGTCGGCCGATCCGGATCAGCTCGATGCTCTGCTCATCAACCTTGTAAAAAATGGGGTCGAAGCCCTGCAAGGGGCGAAGGGCGAAGTGTGCGTGACGTGGACGGTCGCGGACGAAAAGGTCCGCGTGGTCGTGCGGGACGACGGGGCGGGCGTGACGGAGGCCACGAGCCTGTTCGTGCCCTTCTTTACGACCAAACCCGGGGGCTCGGGCATCGGCCTCGCGCTCGTTCGACAAATCGCCGAAGCCCACGGAGGCGAGGTCTCGCTTCGCACACGGGACGACGGAGCCGGCGCAGAGGCCACGGTCGTGCTCGCACGCGCGAAGGAGCCAACTCCCGAGGCGGCGTAGAAGGGCGGACCCCACATCCGGGTCGTCGATCCGAGCGGCAACACCGCCGGCACATCCCGATTCAGCGCGTGCAAGCCATAGGTTCGACATGCGCACAAGCGATGCTTGCCAACGACACCGTGGGATCGGACGTCGGGACATGCCGTTGCACACACTAAATCGCATGTGCGACGGTCGCACATGGGCTTGCAGACTCTGCTGTGGGTCCTTCGCACGCGCAACCACGCATCTTCACGCGTTGAATCCGCATGTCGGAGCGCGGGACACATGGAAGTCTGCCTGCGCGTGCGTCGTAGCGCCTCCTTGAATGGGCCGAGGGCGCATGCTACCGCCCATGTCAATGCCGTCTTTTCGCTCCTTTGGCCCACGCGCGCACCTCCCCTCGGCGATTCTCGCCATTTTCGCCCTTGGCTCGGCCTCGGTGGCGTGTGGTCCTGGCGCCGCGGCCGAAGCGGTCCGCGCCGAAGCTCCGACGGCCAAACAGGCCCTGAACGAAGCCCAAGGACCGGCGTGCACCGCCGTACCCGACGTCGCGCAGACCCTCGTCATCGACCTTCCCTCTTCCCAAAGGACCGATCTCGAGCTGGCCATGAAGTCGGGCCGAGCCGTGGTGCACTATGGGTGCGATGGGCTCAAGGTGCTCTCGAGCTGCGAGCTCAAAGGCGACTACAAGTTCGCGGGAGTGAGCCTCAAAGAGGATATCGTCCAGCTCAAATCCAGCGACGAAGTCCGTGCATCCCTGCCCATTTCGGGCGCCACGCTCGCCGGTGGGCTCACGCGTGGAACGAGCCTCGACTTGGCCACGGCGATGGTCGGACGAACGACGGCGCTAGGTGCCTCCGCCACGAAGAGCGAGCTCGCCGGTGCATGCACGGGCGCGACCCACTTCGTCCGCGCCGTCTATGTCGGAGCGTTCGCGATGAAACGAGGGAGCGGGGCCACGGTCACCGCGGCAGCCTCGGTGTTCGGAGCTTCCTCTGACGCCAAGAGCGAGAGCGACAAACAAACCAACCTGCGGGACGGCTCGCTCGACGCCTGCAAAGCGTCGAGCCCCGACGCGCCCAAGCCGCCCGCACAATGCCAGAGCTCGCTCCGCGTGGAGCTCTTTCCCATTGGCGAGGCGCGCGCCAATGCGGATACGGCGCTCGCTGCGCTGTCCAATCCATGTCCCAGTGGCTACGCCTTCGAGCGCGGGAAATGCACTCCCGCCGCGAAGGCCGAGGCGTTTCTCTGCGCGCCGACGGACGCGGCCTCGTGCCGCACCCAATGCGAAAAGGGCAGTATCGAGAGCTGCTACAACCTCGCCCACCTCCTGACGGGAGTGGCCGACGCATGCAAGGGCAAGGGGGACGGCTGCATTGCCATCGGTGGCGTCGCGCCCGGCGCGCCGAACGAAAAAGACTTCGTCGAAGCCGCCAAGCTCTATTCACGCGCGTGCGACGGAGGCGTCGCGGCGGCCTGTTTCTACGTGGGGAGCTTCGTCGCCGACGGCCTCTTCGGGAACACGAAGAGCGACGAAAAAGCCGACGCCACGTTCGACAAGGGCTGCGCGAGCGGCCACGCGCTCTCGTGCGTGAAGCTCGAAGAGCGCATCGAAGCGCGCGACAAAACGGCCCCGCGAACGGTTACGCTGTTGCAGCGGGCCTGCGACCTTGGGTATGGCCCGGGCTGTTTTGCCGTGATTGCCAAGTATCTCAAGGGTCAAGGAACACCGAAGAACCCGGCGGCCGCGCGCGCCGTTCTCACGCGGACCTGCACCGCGGGCGACGCCAAACGCTGCGCCGAGCTCGGCCTGTTCTCGCTCGACGGCACCCTCGGCGACGAAGCAAAAAAGGACGTACCCGCTGCCCTCGCCGCGTTCTCACGCGGGTGCGACCTGAAGCGCGAAGAGTCCTGCCGCCTCGCGGCGATGGCCTATGCCGGAGAATGGGGAGTACCCAAAGATCCCGCGAAGGCCAAAACCTTCTTCGACCGCGGCTGCGCCGGAGCCTCGGCGACCAGCAAAGCCTGCACCCAGCTCGCCGAACGCTTGAAGAAGTAAGATCGGGGGCAGCCGGTGGAAGCTCGAGGGCTCACGGTCCTGGGAGCGGCGCGCGCGGCCCTTGGGTGAACGAGCCCAGGAAGTCGAAGCCCACCAGAAAGAGCCCCTGGCCCAAAATCGCCGCGCCATTTCCTCGCGCGCCGCGGTCCTCGGCGAGGCCGTAAAGGAGCGCGCCGACCGTCACGTAGACGACATCGAGGGCCGCATTGATCCACAAGAAGCGCTGCGTTCTGCGCCTCTCGGCGTCGATTGCACCCAAAGTGTCGAGCTCGCTACGTACCGAACCGCTGGTGGCGAGCCCCACTACGGCAATGGCTGAGTTTACTGCGCCCCACGCGAGCGTCTGCACGCCGAACCACTGCCCGAACGCGTCGCGCGACACGGCCGCAATCGGAATCCCGGCAGCCACGTTGGCCCCGCCCCAAACGAGGAGCGACGACAAGAAGACCCGGCGGGCGTCCATGTAGCGCTCGCGCTCGCGCACGTAGATCCCGGCATCCTGCACTGGCCCGACCGATTGGCTCGGCACCTCGGCGCGAGCGAGGGCGCTCGATGCGAGCACCGAAGTGAGAACGACGACCGTAATGGGCAGCTTCAATGAGGCCTTCCTTGGTGCACTCAAGGTAGCGCGACGAACGAAGCCGCGGCCACGAAGGAAGGCCTTCGGCGCGAACCCAGATCGAAAGACCTCGGATCGGGTAGCCTTCGGTCGTGTCCACGCCAGCAAACCGCCTTACCCATTGTCTCGTGCTCGGCTGCGGATTCACCGGGCGAGCCGTCGCGCGGCTCGCACGCGCCGCCAAACTCGAGGTGCTGACCACGGTGCGAACCGCGGCCCGCGCAGCCGGCTTGCGCAACGAAGGATTCGAGGTGCTCGAAGCCCCCTCGCTCGACGCGTCGATCGCCGAACGGGCCCATCCAGGCACCCTCGTGGTCGTCGCATTTCCACCGGACGGCGAGACCGACGCGCGAATCCACGCGGCGTTTTCCCATGTGGCGGCCATCGTCTACGTGTCCACGATCGGGGTGTACGGGGACCGGCGCGGCGCGGTCGACGACACGACTCCGCTTCCGAATCCGCCCACCGAGCGCGGAAAGCGCGTGCTCGACGCCGAAGCCGCATGGAGAAGCGTCGGCGCCACGGTGCTTCGTTCCCCTGGAATCTACGGCCCCGAGCGTGGCCTTCATCTTCGCGTGACCCGAGGCGAGCACAAGATCCCGGGCGACGGCACGCGCTACCTCTCGCGCATCCATGTCGACGATCTCGCGGCGCTCGTCCTTGCAGCGAGCCAAAAACGCGGCGAGACCTACGTGGTCGGCGATCTCTCGCCCGCGCCTCACGGGGAGGTCGTCGCGTGGATTGCCGAGCAGTATGGAGTGCCACTACCGCCCCACGTCCCCCTCGAATCGGTCCACGAGACCCTACGAGCCGATCGACGCGTGGATGCCTCGCGCGCCCTCCGTGAGCTGGGGGTCACCCTGCGCTACCCCACGTGGCGCGAAGGGATGGCCCCCGACGGTCCTGCCCCGTAGAGCACGAGGGCTCGCGGGAGAAGCTCATCCGATCGTGCATCCGTCGACGGCATCGACAAAGCCAAGTCTCGCAGCAATATCAAGCCGTTGCGAAGGAATCGCACCCTGGGAGAGGATACCGGCTGGGCCGGCTTTCTGCGATGGGTTGAACAAGTTCGGCCACGCGGTAGTCTGAGGACCCATGCGCGCGCGCCACCTACTCCTCCCTACCCTCGCAACCCTCGCTCTCACGACCTTCGCGGACCTCGCCAGCGCGGCGGTTCCGGCCTTTCCAGGTGCCGAGGGGTACGGTGCCGTGGCCACGGGCGGACGCGGCGGACGGGTGATCAAGGTCACCACGCTGAACCGCACGGGTCCCGGATCGCTGCAAGACGCCCTGAATCAGGCCGGTCCCCGAATCATCGTCTTCGCGGTCTCCGGCGTCATCAACGGCGACATCGACATCCCGACGGGCAACGTCACCATCGCGGGTCAGACCGCCCCCGGCGCCGGCATCACCATCAGCGGCCACTTGTGGACCGAGTACAGCGCGGCCGTCCAGAACATCATCGTGCGCCACGTGCGGGTGCGCCCGAAGCCGCTCACGGGCACTTCGGGGGGCGACCAATACGACGCGATTCAGTTCTCGCTCACGAGTCGGTTCATTCTCGACCACATGACCGTGTCGTGGGGCTCCGACGAGACCATGGACCTCTACGAAGCGAAGGACGCTTCGGTTCAGTATTCGACCATCGAAGAATCGTCCAACCGTGGGCACTCCGAGGGCGCCCACAACTACGGCCTCATCAACGGCCCGGACGGCATGCGCGTCTCGATTCACCACAACCTCTTCGCCCACCACCTCCGCCGCGCGCCCGCCGTGGCCACCGGGCCCGCCGAGGTGCGCAACAACGTGATCTACAACCTCTCGCAAGCCTTCGTGCATCACAATCCTGCGACTGGCCCTTTCAACATCGTCGGCAACTACTTCAAAAAGGGGCCGTCGGCTTCGCTCATGCCCTTTCTCTTCGACGACGAAGAGCCGAACACGGCCAATCCCGCCTATTTCGTGCGCGACACGTACATCGACGATCCGGCCTTCACGGGAACAATCAACGATCCCTGGGCGGAACAATCGAAGTATGGCGGGTTCTCCAGCTTGACCGGCGCCAATCGCAAAGTGGCCACCGAGAACAACCTTCCCGGCCTCACCTACAAAGTCACGACGCAAACCGCGCAGCAGGCCTACGACCTCGTCCTGAACAAGGCCGGAGCGTTCCCGCGCGACGGGGTCTCCACCCGCACCATCGGTGAGGTCAAGAGCCGCACCGGTTCCTTCGGTGCGAAACCCCCGGCCGATCTCATGACGGGCCTCACGGCCGGAGCCCCCCCAGCCGACGCCGACAACGACGGAATCGCCGACGCGTGGGAAGCGGCACATGGGCTCTCGTCGTCCGATCCTTCGGACAACAAGAAGGTCATGCCCTCCGAGTACACGGCGATCGAGGAGTACATCAACGAGCTCGCCGACACTGTTTCGGGCGGCGCTCCTCCTTCGGGTGGTGACGGCGGCGGTGGTGGTGGCGGTGGCGGTGGGGACGGTGGAACGGGGCCCGGAGGCACCGTTCCGGGAGTCCCGGGCGTAGGCCCTGACGGGCAGCCTCTCGCACCCGGAGCGACCTCCAACGAAGAAGCCGGCGGCTGCAGTGCGACCGGCACGACGGGGAGCTCGGCCGGTGGGTTCTCGGCACTGTTCGTGGGCCTTGCGGCGGTGCTCGGTCTCGGCGCGAAGAGGCGCCGGCGTACGCATTCCTGAGCGCGAAGCTTCCCGCTACGTCTCGAAAAAAAATCGCACGTGCTCGGCGACCCCGACGCGTGCGATTTTTCCATTCCAAATCGTCGTGGAAGAGTGGCCCAAAGGAGATTGTGAGGCATAGTCCGCGTCGATGAGCACGCTCCGCGCCGCCACCTTCTTTGCCCTTCTTGCCGCCACCACTTCGATGGCGTCCTCGGCTCGCGCCGACACGACCGACACGACCATCACGCTGCTCGACGACGGTGAGCGCATTGCACGCGATCCCGCATCCGCGCTGCCCGCTTCGCCCTATCCGGACGTCGTCGAGCTCTTCGCGTTGCGGGGAGAAGTGGTCGCGTTCCAAGTGGCACTCGAGAGCCAAACGGCCGAGCCCCGCGCGTACGAGGGAAAGCTCGGTCCGTTCCTCGTCGGCAAGGTCGACCTCGGCGCCAAGATCGACGCGTTCTCCGAATACTTCGTCGAGATCAAACGTACCAGCGCATCGACCCGAGGCTCCGGTCTCGCGTGGGCCACGAATGGCCAGCCCGATCCAGCGGTGCTCGGTTTCCAGGCCGACGCGCTCATCCCGAATCGCCCCGCCCAATCCAAAAAGGGGGAACGCGGCGCTCTTTGGTTCGATGTCACCATTCCAGAGAAAGCCTCGCCAGGAGTGTACGAGAGCACTTTGCTCTTGACCGCGAACGGTGCCGAGGTGGGCAAACGCAGCGTGCGCATCCGCGTGCTCGACGCCGCCATGCCTTATGCAGCCCACGCCGTAATGGCCTATTACGATCCGCCCAATCTCGATCTTCGTATGGGGGGTC
>JAYUKI010001192.1:0-8250 GCA_043764595.1 Myxococcales bacterium
AAAGAGGCCGAGTGGGCGCTTCGACGACTGCCCATTACGCTCTTTGGCAGGAGCGCAGCGACGGGTCTACGACTCGAAGCCGTGGAGGAGGCTCGCTTCAATCAGCAAAACGCCGTGTTTCGTCGCGAGCTCGTGCCCGGAATCCCGTGCGACCGCGACGTGATCGTCCCCATCGGACCAGGCACTGCACGCCTTCATGTCGAGCGATACGATGGAATCGAAGCGCTTCCGCGGGAACCGAAGCACACGCGTGGGGAGGCCCTTTCCTCGGCTCTCCACCAGCTCGAGCACCTCGATCCAGCGGAGACCGAGCGCCCCTCCGAAGGAAAATACATTCGTCTCGATCCCGTGCTCGTCGCTTCCGTTGGGGGTCGCGCGGCTCTCGTTCACCGTTTCATGATGACCCTGGACGAGCTTCCCTACGTCGTGGACGTCGAGGACCGTTCCCTCGAGGTCGTTCGCTTCGAAGGCTGGGGAGCCCTCGAAAAAAGCCTCGCCCGATGACGCCCGCTCGATGACGGGTGCGCGCCTCACCCCGCGTGTTTGTTCGCTACTTCGGTCTTCGGGAGCGAGGCCGGAATCTGCTGGAGGGTGACTTTGCCCTCTTTCACCGTGGGAGCGCGCACGGCGTGGCGGGCTTCTTCCGGAACCATCAAGCGCAAGTGCCACGATTGGATGACGACGCGAATCTCGGCGTCCGCCAAGGCGCGCTGGAGCCTCCTCGTGAGGCGCCAAATCGAGCCGATGATCACGACGTTCGCCACGAGAAGGAAGAGCAGCGTGCCTTCGCGCGGAAACGACGCCATGTTGGCCACGATTCGAATGCCCCCTTGTTCGAAGGCATACGAGGGCGAAAGTACCCCGAAGTACTCGAGCAATGTCGGAAGCACCATGAGCGCTATTCCCGAAGCAAACGCCACCGTGCCGAGCGACGGCCGAAAGTGGTTTTGCACGTAAACGATCGAGAACCCGAAGAGCGCGGTCGGCAAAAGAACGAGTGGTCCAAAGAGCCTCGTTAGGGCCCCGAAGCCCACGCACGCGAGCAAAAGAATCGCCGCGCTTCGTTCGTCTTTGGGCTCGTGCGCCTTTCGCGCATCGAGCAAACACAAGACGAGAGCCGCTCCGAACGCGAGCGAAGCCACGACCACCGAAGCCCACGACCGAATGCCCATCCACCCGAGGATGGGCAGCCACGCGAACCACATCGAAAACACGAACGCGCCCATTCGTGCCGTCACGCGCATCAGCTCGAAACGCGACTCTTTCATGGCCAGAAGCGCGTCCGGAGGCGTCTTCCGTGGCGGGTGGAGCATGAGGCGAGTCATGGTGCGCAGCGCGCTCCGGTTTTCCGGATCCAGGGCGAGCGCATTTCCCACGTCGCGCATGGCCTGCTCGCGCGCCTCGTTGGTCGGATCCTCGTCGCCAAGCGCCAACGCCGCTCGAGGTTTGGCTTGCTCCGAATACGAGACCGAGAGCTCACGACGCCGCTCGAGCTCGCGATCCCCGTCCAGGTACTTCTGGAGGTCGTCGGACAGCGCACGCGCCGTCGGATAGCGATCCGAAGACTTGGTGGCCGTAGCCCGCACGCAGATCGCCTCGAGCTCCGGGGGAACCTCGAGGTCCGGAGTGCGTACCGAAGGCCGCGCCTCGACGCCAATCAAGGTCGTCGCGGTCATTTCGGGCGGACTCCCCGAGTGAAGTGGCGTGTACGTAAGAATCTCGAAGAGGAGCGCGCCGAGTGCATAGACGTCCACGCGCCGATCGATCTCGGTTCCCGAGAGCTGCTCGGGGGCCATGTACCCGAGAGTGCCCACGTAACTTCCGGCATGCGTGGCGTGCGTTTCGGCATCGGTGGCTGGCATTTGCCAATCCGGAGAATCGGCCACTTTGGCAACTCCCCAGTCGAGGACGTACACCTCGCCGTAGTCGCCAATCATCACGTTTCCGGGCTTCAAATCGCGATGAATCACGCCTCGTTCGTGGGCGAAATCAATCGTGAGACACACGCTTCCGAAAGCCGACAAGAGCCTGTGGCGAGAGAACTTCTCCCGCGTTTCCGAGTCGCCCTTTCCGAGCTTCTCGAGAATGCTTCCGAGGGTCACGCCATTCACGCGGCGCATCGTGAAGTAAGTGGCCCCGTCGGCATCCGTGCCCATGTCGTACACGGGAACGATCGAAGGGTGCTCGAGGCGGCCCTGCACACGAGCTTCTCGAAGAAAGCGCGCCTGGAGGTCAGGACGTGCGTAGCGGTCCTTGCGGATGGTCTTGATGGCGACGTCGCGCCCGATGATCGGATCGTGCCCGAGCCGGACGATGCCCATGCCGCCTTCGCCAAGCACCGAGCGTTCGAGGTACCGCGGCGAGGTGCCCGAGGTGCCCGAGCTAGGCGAGCTCGCACGAGGCTCCGAGGCGCGCTGCGGAACGTGGCGCATGTCCGAGCTCGGATCGTCGCTGGGCAAGAGGGTTGGCGAAGAGAACGCGTCCGGCGGGGGGGTGACGGACGTGTCCTGCGCCGAAGCCACACGCGGCGACGTGGTCCGGTTGCCTGTCTCGCGATCGTCGTTCTGACCCACGGTTTCATCGTAGGTCACCTGGCGCAGGGTTCGCCATTTCTGCCACTTCGGGGCGCAGACGAGACCCAAAAGGGCACCCCGCGGGAGATCTCCTTGCGAGCTTTTTTGTATTGATATCGATGTGTTACGTCACAGATCGTGCGCGCATCGGAACCCGCCAGCGGGCGTGCGTGGGTTCACGCTCGTAGTCGGCGAGGCGTTGAAAATCGAAGGCCACGTGCTGCTGCCATCGGCCCAGCTCCCGCCAACCGCGGCCCGCGTGGTGGCGGCTCCGGTGTCGGTCTGGACGCAATCGACGCACGCAGCTGGCATGGGCGTGTAGATGTCGAGCCCGTAGTCGCGCATGCTTCCGAAGAGATCGAGGTGCCCCCAGCGACCGGCGCCAAGCGGCTTCGAGCCCACGTCGAGAATGCTGCCCCCATCGGGCGCAACACACGCGTTCGCGTTCGAGGCACAGTAGAAAAGGTGGGCTGCGTCGAGCGGATCGGTTCCCCATGGGAACGCGCGCTGTTGGGCTCCACCGCGCGTCGCGAGCTCGATCTCGGCGACGCTCGGCAACCGGCCACCGTCCCAAATGCAGAAGGCTTGAGCCTCGAGCCACGACACGCAGTTGATGGGTTTCTTGTTCGACGTGAGGTCACTGGCGGGCGCATAGGTCGCGTTCGCGAATCCACCACAGCTCGTGAGGGCACTCGTCAGATCGGCCGCAGTCGCCATGAGGGAAGCGTTGAAGGCCGCTTGCCAGCCCGTGCCTGTCACCTTCGGATGTGAACCCGACCCCACTTTTGGAGGATTGGCTTGTGTGCCTTGTCCCGCGGCCACGAACGCGCGAAACCGAGCCACCGTGACCTCGTATCGGTCGAGGCGAAAGCTCGATACGGTCGCAGGGAAAGCGGGTTTGTTGTAGCGATTGAACGTCCCGCCTTCTGCGATCGGCGAATTGCAGCAGTTCTGCGGATTGGACGTCCCGCAATTGCCAAGCAACGCGCCGCAGCTCGGCGGAGTGGCGCATGCACCGCCCACGCAAATGGGCTTGTCGTCCGTGCACGCCGTGGGTGCCTGCCAGCGACCGTCCAGGCATGCCCGAGGCTTGTTCCCAACGCACTCGGTGGCTCCCGTGGTGCACTCCGGAGCGACGCTCGTGTCCGCGCCGGAGTCGCCCGGCGGAACAACCGCGCCGTCCGGAGGAGTCGCGCCGTCGACGGCAGGAGGGACCGAAGCATCCACGGTCCGTGCTGGCGCGGGATCGTCTCCCACGCACGCGACCACGAGGGACGTGACCAGGGCGAGAGACGGACCAAGGGCACGAAGAAGCTTCATGCCCCGATGGTAGAGCTATCCGGCGGAGAACGTCGAGTCACGGGATTCTTTGTCTGTCGAAGGTCCGAAAAGCCGTAGGGCACTCGCAGCCAACAGCGCGAATCCCGTCCGTCCCGGAAGGACACTCACGTCCCGTCCCCCTTTTGGTCGCTCGGATCGCTACCCGATGGGGCGGGCTCGCCGACAGGTTCGATCACGGCGGGCAGCGAAACGTCGGCCGGCGCCGGAGCCGTGGGCACGGCATCGCCTGCGGGCGGCGGACCTCCTTGAACGGGACCGTGCGGAACGTTGGGAGCCGGACCACCATGCGCGGGATAGGCCGCCCACCCTTGTTGCGGAGGGCCACCCGCCCAACCGTGCGGCGGTCCGACAGGCGCCATGGGGCGCACGACCTTCGGTGAGCTCTTCCAGCCTCCGCCGGTCGTGAACGCTCCCCAGCCCCATTTGAGCCAGCGCACGATCGCAAGAGCCGTCCAAAGGGCCCACGCGAGCATGAGGGCGCGATACACGAGTATCGGAACCGACAGCATCCACGGAACCGGCAACGTGCCGTCGGTTCGATCCTGGAACCAACGAAGGATCGAGAGGTTCGAGCCATTGCCTTGCACCTGCATCTCCGGATCCCCGAGAAGACCCTTGTAGATCGATGCAAAGAGCACGGTGATCGCCACCACCGTCAACACCACGAGGCCCATCTGGCGCAGATTGAACGCCGCCACCGAGAGCGTCTTGCCTTCGCTCTTTTCGCGGTAGCCGAGCGCGAGAAGCCACACGACGAAGAACGCCGCGAGCACGATGTGAACCTGGGAAAGGCCCACTGCGAGGAGCAGCCAATGCCACGTCTTGAGGGGTGTCTTGTCGTTGCGACCGAGCACGATGGCCACCACCAACAGCACCGCGAGAAGGCTCCAAAAGAGCACCGCGGGACCGAGACGAGGGCCGCCCGCCAAGAGCAGCCAACGGCCACCCGGAACGTCGATTTCCACGTTCGCATTCACCGAAGGTGCCCCGATGTCGACGGCGCTTACCGAATAGAAGGGCGAAATACCGCCTTCTTCTCGCCACGCGAGGACCGCCGTCTGTGCGCCCGGAACTACCGGGAACGTCACTTTTTGGCCGTCTTGCCGAATGGGCTGCGTCGCCCCGTTCAAGCTCAAGGACTCGAGCGTGGCGCCCGCGGGAAGAGTCACCGTGTGCTGCGCCCCGCGGCTCGAACGAAGGTGGAGCGTGAGCTTCACGTCGCTGGTGCGAATGCCAGGCCGAACCTCGAGGTCCTCTTGGTCGATCGTGAGCGTTTGCCCCGGCACGCCTTCCGGACGCGTGAGCTCCACCGTGGCTTCTTCGCCCGGCCAAGGACGCCACTCGGGAAAGGTCACGCCATTCTGCGGCTGCGTATGAACGAACGGAATTCCGCCGTATTTGCCATGCCAAATGGGCCCGATGTCGAGGCGCCACACTTCGGTCCAGGCCGTGCCCTTGGGAGCGACGAGCTTGACTGGCGATTTTTGCTCGAGCACCGAGTGCCAAGAAACTTCGGTGGCTTGAGCTCCCATGTTCACGAGCGCTTTGCCCGCGACGACGCGCACGTCGGCCGTGGTCACGTTCTCGCCCGGAAGCAGCGGCACCTCGAGCACTACGGCGCTGCCTGGAGGCGACACCCGCACGATGCGCGTGTCCACTTGCCAATTGAGCCCCACACGCAACGTACGCTCGACGCGCACGAACGGCGGAAGCTGCCCGGGCTGGAGCGTAGTTCCCGGACCTTGGGTACGCTTACGTGTAAACTGCAGGTTATCGTCGGCGAGGCCGTCTTCGTGGATGCCTTCCACGGTCCAGCCTTCGACGACGGTCTCGACACGGTGGGGCTTCTGCGGCAGCGCGAGCTGCATCGACTCCCGCTGGGGAAGCGCCCCCTCCACGATCACTTGGTGTTTGCCCGGTCCGACGAGCACGTAGAGGACGCCGTCGTCCCCGCGCGCGAGACCCTTTGCAGGCTGACCGTCGACCGTCACTTCACGCGGGGAAAACTGGCCGATCGAGCCGGGAAGCGCGAAAGGTGCCGTGGCCGCCGCGTCCACTTCGATGCGCGCCCGAAGCACCTCGCCTCGCGCTTCGATCTGCATGCGTCCACTCGACGTGCAATCCGGCAGACACGACGGACGCGCGACGAGACGCTTCGTGAGCTCTTCGAGCGTGCCCGAGGTCGGCGCTTCGGCGCGTGCCGCGTTCGGGGCGAACAGGAGGATTCCGAAGATCGCAGCAGCCACCGCGGTAGCCGCAGGCGATCCGGTGCCATCGGCGCCAGGACCCGGGCCCCATCCCTTCGGGAAGCGCTTTCCGGTGAACGGGAAGAGCCGCAGAAACACGATGATGAGAAGCGCCGCTCGAAGCAAAGCGAGCACGAAGTTTTCGACGGGGGAAAGCAGGTAGAGATGAAGGCGCTGATTGGCCGCGACAGGGCCACTCCATTTCAGCTCCAGCGAAGTCCAGTTCCACCGCGGAAGGCCCGGTCCGGTTTGCACGATGGCCGCGGGATCGTATTCGGCCGCATTCGACTGGAGATACCCTTGTTTTGGTGAAGACCACCTGGTCGTAGAGCTGTCGAAGACATCCCCCAGCTTGCCGGACCTTTGGGCATGGTCTTTTGCAGCAGCAGCCTTCGGGGCCTCGGCCGGCTTCTTTTCGTTTTCGAGCAAATTCACGGGTTCGTCGGCCGGATTTCCGCCAGCTCCTCCCATTGGAGCAGCGGGTGCCGCTGCCGCTGGCGGAGCCGTAGCGAACTGTGGATTCCCCATAGAGCCTTCTTCGCCCTTTGCTCGAGTACCGGTGCCGCCTTCTTTGTTGTCCATGGCAAAATCGCCGTCCTCGGCTGCGGCCACGGTTGCAGGACTGCCCAACGCCGGACATGCACCTTCGCGAACGTGCTGGACCAAGAACGGCACGGCCACGATGGCCACGATCACGAGCGCGAGCCCGCGCGCCCACTCGAAAACCTTTTTCAGCTTTCCGACGGGCAAGACCCGGAAGAGCGCTTCGCATGCAAGGGGCGGAAACCAAACCCACTTCGGTGCGCCATGCTCGGGAAACGAGAGCCCATAAAGAACGAGCGCCACGATGGCCCAACGCGGCCCATACAAGCGACCAATCGCCACGGCCAAGACGAGCGCCAAGAAGAGCTCGAGCAACGACCAATGGCGCACCCACGTTCCGGATACGTCGTCCACCCCCGAGGCATGAAACAAGCGGTACCCTGGGGGCAGGTTCAGCCACGCGTGAACTTGATGGAAATCGTGCGCCCAGCTCACCGCAGGCACGTCGCGCGGGCTCGTCACCATCCGACTGTCCGCCGCGACCGAGAGCTGCCCTTGGCGAATTTCCACACCGGATCCGAGGCCTTCGAGCTTCGTGATGAATTGGTCTTTTCCGCCAATCGCCACGCGTCCCAAGACCGTGGGCTCGGCCATCGTCAATCGCGAGTCTCGCGAGAGCGTGCCCGTCAACGTGTCGCTCGCAGTGAAGCCTCGACCGTCGAAATCGAGCCAAAGCTTTCGCTGGAGCGAGAGCTGATTTTGCGGCGGATCGGCGTCGCCACGCCTTCGCTCGGTGAGCAAGAACGTGTCCGAAAGCTTCACGGGATACGCTGGCAGGCGCTTCCATTCGTCGGGGAGCGTGGTCTGCGCCGGATCGATCGACGGCACTCCTTCGACCGTGACGACGCGGTAGTCGTTCTTCGCCTCGAACACCCACACCTCGTCGCCTTCGCGCCAAGGACCAGCGGGCTTGGGGCGAACGAGCTTGGACATGGCTCCCTCGCCACGCGCCACGATTTCGATCGTGAAAACGCCGGGACGAATCTGCACGCGCACGTGCCCGTCGGTCTCGATGCGCGCGGGAATCGGCGAGTCGAGCGACACCGGAACGAAGCCATCGGGCAGAGCCTTGCCCAAGAGCTCTTCCCGGTTCTTTCCGGACGCATGCACTTCGATGCGCGTCGTCAGGCGAAGCGGAATGTCGTCGGTCACGCGGCGATGCACCACGAGCTCGAGCGCGTCACCCTCTTCGTTTTTTGCAGCCTTTTGGAGCCACACGATGCCTTGCGCATCGCGGTTCGGCGAAGCCACTTGCGCGCCACGGAGTGACAGCGAGAGAAGCCCCGTCTCCTTCGGAACACGAATCGACTCGGGCATCGTGTCCCACGCGAACGACCCCGAAAGCACGTGATCTCCACGTTCGAGGCGCACCTGGGGAATTCCCCCGCGCGCCAAGACCGACACGCCTTGCGCGCCGTTCTTCACGTCGAGAGGCCACCTCTTTGCGTCGCCCGGAAGCGGCACCCAACCCGGCGCATCCATGTGCC
>JAYUKI010001193.1:0-8247 GCA_043764595.1 Myxococcales bacterium
TATCGAGCGAACGCTCATTGGTGGTCCGCTCGTGTGGGCCCCGGCGATCGTCGGAGCGGTGCTCCTCTCGGTCCGCGGCGGCGATTACGAGCTCACCGTAGGGCAGGATTTGTCCGTCGGTTATGCGTTCCACGATAGAATCCAAGTGGAGCTCTACCTGACCGAGTCCTTCACGTTCCGCGTGCTGGAGCCCGCAGCGGCCATCGCGATCTCGCGTCCGTAAGGTCCAAGACGAGAATGACTGAAACGGGACGTCCTAAGGGGCGTCCCGTTTTGCCGTGCGTCGCTGTTGTTGCGTTCGGCTCACGGCGACCTTCTTTCGTGCGTCTCTTTGGAGCTCGTCGTCGAACGAAGCAACGTCGAAGCGGCGCCATAAGTCCCACGGATGATGAGTTAACCAACTAAGGCGCTTATTCGCGATCCTATTCTGCGTTGAGATGTACGCTTGCTTATCAAGTAGAAAAGCTGAGGCCGACAAGACGTCGTCTCGCCGGCCAAAGCCAAGCTCCGAAAAGGTAGCGGTCAGGAGTGAATCGAGGAGTCGCGGTCGCGGTCCTTGTTCGGGACCGAGGCTTCGCCGACGACTGAAATGTCCGTAGCGCCAAGGGCGGTGAGGACGTCCTTCGCCTTCGTACGCCAGTCGTTGTCGTCGACATGAACGGACATCAAGATGTTTCCACTCTGAAGCTTGCCTTCGTACTGCTTTGCTTCGACCTCGGGAATGCCGAGGCCGACCAAGCCACCGGCGAGGCCGCCGACGGCGCCGCCCGCGGCCATCCCACTTAGTGCCGCGAGGATGGGGCCGGCGGCGATCAGGGGGCCGACACCCGGAATCGCGAGCGCGCCGACGCCAGCGAGCACCCCGAGCGTACCGCCCAAGATACTTCCCGCGCTCGCGCCAACGACCGCGCCCTCCGGAGCCTTGGTGTTGTTCTCGTGCGCGAAGTCACGTGTTCCGCTCCTATCGGGTAAAAGAGCCGAGATATCGTCTGGACGAAACCCAGCTCCCTTTAGGGCAATGGCCACGTTCTGCGCGTGCTGCTGAGTATTCACGACGCCAAGCACGGCTTTGAACGCTTTGGTATTCTTTTGCATTACGAGTCTCCTTTGATTGGAATCAAAATTCGACATTATGTCGCGACGTTAGTTTGCCACGATCTCTATCTGGTCGATGACGGAGGTCACGCCGGCCGCTTGTTTGGCGTAGTTTGCGACGAGCGCGCGCTCTTCGGCCGTCGCGACGGGACCACGTAGTGTGACGGTGCCGTCCTTCGTGATAATTTTCACGTTCTTTGCTTTCATCCCAAGCTTGCCGTCGGCGACGACGTCCTTCCGGACACGCGCCGTGATGTCACGGTCAGATGCGCTCCCGCCCTGATCGGTCGGGAGCATCGCGGCGTTGTCACGATCACGCTCGTTTTTCTGCGTATTGTCGGCAGAGGCGGCAGCGGTGCCGCCTTCTTCTTGCGGCTTCTTGCAGGCGACGATGGAGAGCGCAGCTGTGGCGACGAGGATGGCGATGGTGCGTTTCATATGCGATGGCTCCGAGTGGGACGTTATGGAGCGGCACTCATGTCCGAGGCCGGCACCCTTCTGAACGCCGCTTGAGCAATGAGTGGGCCAAGCCGAGCTCTTCGATTCGGAGCGCGTATTTCTACCCCCTTTGGACTGCCCGATGGACGTGAACGCCACAGCGTGGCAGCCACGTACTATCCCCCTCGGTGAGAAAGTTGGACTTCTGAACATTGCGTCACGGAGCCTCCAAGCGCGGGGAAGCCGTGAGACGTGAAGTAGGGACTTAGGATTCCGCCCGTGACCTTGGAGCACCGAACAGGTTGAATCCCGTCGGCTTCGCAGGCTTAGCGTCGCCTCGCGTTGTCCCCGTCGGGGACTTTCAAGGAACGTCGCTCCTCGGATACGAGAGTCCCCCGTCGGGGACTTCCAAGGGTTTGGTGAATCTCAGGCCTCTGAGGGAGGGGGCGGAGGGACCGTTGGCCTAAGCGTGAAAGACATCGATTTGCGCTCGTGGAGAGTACGGCGGACGAGGGCGATCATGTCCGACGTGGCGAGTGGCTTCACCAAAAAGCCATCGGCGCCCAATGCGGAGAGTCGCTTCCAGTCGTCTGCACCACCCCCCCCGGTGAAGACCAAGATCGGCATGACGAGCGCGGCAGTGTGATCGCGGAAAATGCGCGTGAGGTCCGTCCCGTCGATTCCTGGCATGTGCAGATCGAGGAGCGCGATCGACGGCGTGCGCGCACGGAATGCAGCGAGGGCCGTCTCCCCGTCACCGACGCACTCCACCTCCGCGCCAGGGAACGCCTTCAGGAGGGAGTCTCGAACGAGCTCGCGGAAGTCCTCGTCGTCCTCGGCGAGCAGGATATGGACTGGCTCGAGCGAGCCCGCGCGCGCGGCGGCAAGAGCGAGAAAGAGCGCCTCCGGGGTGGGAGTGCGCTTCGACGGGAGCTTCGCGAGGCCGCGGACAAGCGCGTCGTCGAACGCGGTTCCGAGCTCGGGTCGAACGACGCTCGGAAGTCGCAAGGGCTGTGACGCGTGTTGAAGCAGCATGCCCGACTCAGTTTCGGACGAGAACGGCGCCTCGCCGGTCAGCATCGCGTACGCAATGCACGCGATCGCGTAGACATCCGTGCGCGCGAGCGGGCCTGCTTCCTCCGCTGGAAACAGGATTTCAGGGGCCATATACCCGGGAGTGCCGATGACCTGGCCGTTGTTCGATACCGCAGAAGAGCCGAGAACCGCGAGGCCAAGGTCGACGATGTGGGGGCCGAGTGATTCGTCGAGGATCACGTTCGCGGGCTTCAAATCGCAATGGACCGTGTCTTTGGCATGAATCGCGGAGACGCCCGCGCAGAGCCCTTTTAGTATATGAAGCGCGAGATCTACGTCGGGCGGCCCGTCCTGTTCGACGAGCCACTGGTCGAGCGTCTTCCCCTCCACGAACTGCATCACGAGGTATGGCGCACCTTCGTGGATGCCGAACGTGTGCACCTGCGCCACGTTCGGGTGGTTCACGCGCGCCATCGCCCGCGCCTCGGTCACGAACCGCTCGAAGAAATCCGGACCCGTGAGCTCGGGGCGAATCAGCTTGAGCGCGACACGTCGATCGAGCGTCGTGTCCTCGGCAAGGAGCACGACCCCCATGCCTCCGCTCCCGAGCTTACGAATCACGCGAAATGAGCCTGCAATCGTGCCCATGTTGACCGTGGCCTCCGACCAGACCTCGGGACGCTCGCGCGGGACGGACGTCGCCCGTGGCTCGTCCGCGATGTCCGCGGGCGTACCACTCACTCCCACGCCGGGTTCTTCGAGCCAAACCGCCATCGTCAGGCTGCCTTTCTTCGGGCTAGCGCGTCGCGTGCCGAATCTACTCCGATGCGGGTCGCGCGTGGGAGCAATGAGTGGCGGCTTAACGAATCTTCGTGTCGGCATCGGAGGACTGCAATCGTGCCCCACAGCGGCGGCAACGGTGCGATTTGCCCCAACCACCCCCGCGATGGAGCAAAAGGGGAAACGCCAATGGAAATGCAAACCACCCCGAGCGTACGGTCGCGGCTGGCGTCGTTCTTGCGGCTTCGTGGTGAACAAACGGCCGCAGCGTGGCGCACCTTCCTCGTGGCCTTTGCCGCGTTAGGTGCACCGATGCTCTTTCGTCCATAGGCTGAGTCGTTTCGCCACAGTGTGGCAAATCCCCTAACCACCGGAGCCCGTGGGACATCTCCGTTGCCGATGCGACGAAAGACGCATCTCGCCCAGGACGACCGCGCTCAACCTTCGTCGCGGGGCCCCGGAAACGGACCCATCGGTCCCGCGATCGCGCCGGCACGGGTACTCGAGGTGAGACCGTCGTGGAGGACCGAGGGGAGCTCGGACTCGCGGTCTTCGAGGTGGGACGAGTCGAGCTCGACGATGGGGATAGTTCCGTCCGCGCTTTCTGGGTCCGTTTCGTCAGAAAGCGGGAGGTCTGGCCGGTCGTCGTGGAGCGTGATCTTGGGAATTGTGGTTCGCATGCGAAAGTCGTTCGCAAGACTCGGACCTACGTTGATGCGACGTGGCTCGCGGCCACGGCCGAGCTCGATCCACGCCTCGTTTCGTCGCAGGGCAGGCAGTGTGGTCGGCCGGTCGTAGCCTGCAAAGACAGGCTCGCCCTTGCCCTCGAGGCCCTACTCGTGGATCTGCTCGAGCAGCCGGGTCTGCATCGCGCTCGTCTTGTCGGCGTCGAACGTCCCGCTTTACCGGAGCGCGGCGACACGATGCGGCGGAATCGCGGGCAGGCGAATGCCGCGCTCCTTGGGTACGGGTAGATTCGCGAGCGTGTATCCTGCAGGCATCGCAAAGCCTACGCGCCAGCCGCGCCCGTTGCGCGAGGCCGATGCGAGGGATCATCCCCGGCAGATGCGACAACATGCGACCGCTGTCGTATTTCGCCCCACTGGGCGAGCAACGCGTACGGTCGCGAGCGTCGTCTTCGGCGCGTCTCTCCGCACGATTCTCCTTCGGTCGCCTGGCCCGCTGCGTGCAACGCAAGCTGCCATGAGCACGACCAATCTTTCGTCCGGGCCCGCCAAAAAGACTTCCACGAACACCCTCTCGGAAAAAGACGGACCGCCCATCGATTGGAAGATGGGAATGGAGAGGCTCGAGCAGGCGCGCGACGAAATCGCACTCAAGCTCCACCTCGCGAGCATGGAAGCTCGGACCGAATGGGAAAAGCTCGACACGAGCATCCGCGAGACCAACCACTTTCATTCCACGGAAGGCCGCTCGGACGAGGACAAACACAGCGTTGTCTCCGATCTCTTCGACAAGGTCCGTGATTTCGGCGCCAAGCTCGCGGCGAAGACATGATCTCCATTTCGCCACGTTGACCCATTGAGGGGTCGCCTGTTCGGAGAGCCTTTCGTCATTGCCAGGCTCGGGCGGTCGCAGGATTTTCCCCCGCTACGCTCGGCTTCGTGGACGTCGCTACCATAACCGAGAATGCGCGACTCGTCCCCTTGGAATACGCGATGTTCATGCTCGACGCGAACGGAGCGGTGTCGGGCTGGAACCAACGAGCCGAGCGCATCAAGCGATGGAGCACGGCGGAGATTCTTGGCTCGTCGTACGACGTCTTCTTCACCCCGGAAGATCGCGCCGCTGGCGTCTCCTCGCCGACGCGGTGCGCAGGGGGAGTACGGAAGTCGTGGGTTGGCGCACGCGAAAGGACGGCACCGTTTTCCGCGCGCGCGCTCATCTTCTTGCGCTCCGCTCGCCAACGGGAAGTCTCCGCGGCTTCGCAAAGATCACGCGCGATTTGGCCGAAACTCTCCAGGCCGACGATCTTGAGCGACGCTTGGCCATCGAGCGCCAGACGCGAGTTCGACACCGATGTTTCCAATCGATCCGCGTGCCCTCTCGACGGCGTACACCAGCGCTTGGTCGGCGCCAAGGACCAGGGTGGTCTGAGCCGCCAACGTGCGCTTGTTGAGGTTCTTCGCGAGCAACCGCACGCTAGAGGTGCGTTGCGTCTCGCCAAGGAAACGACAACGTCGGCCTCTACGCCCACGACGGTCACGGGAGAGCGTGGTAGTCGAGCCTTTATGCCCGGCGCGACATCCGTTTCAGCCTTCGAGGAGCTGCCAAGGCCCGTCCGCCTGGCGAGCGCTGGAGGCCTTCGGTGACCGCGCCGGGGGGCGAGACCGAACGCGACCTCTTTCGCCGGCTCTTCGACGCGATGCCTCAGCTCGGGTGGACGGCGCAGCCCGACGGCTTCGTCGAGTACTACAACCGAGGGTGGTACGAGTTCACGGGCAGCACCCTAGAAGCTATGCGTGGGTGGGGCTGGACGTCGGTTCACCACCCCGACGAGCTCGCCCGCGTGATTGAGAGCTGGAGCGGCTCCATCGCAACCGGTAAGCCGTGGGAAATCGAGTTCCCCCTCCGCCGTCACGACGGCGTGTACCGGTGGTTTCTTTCGCGCGCGACTCCAATTTTCGACGATGCCGGCACTCTCCTTCGTTGGGTAGGCATCAACACCGACATCGACGACAAGAAGCGGGCAGAGCGGCAGCTCGCCGAGCTCGCCCAGGCGAAGACTACGTTCTTCAACAATGTGAGCCACGAGCTGCGCACCCCACTGACGCTCATCCTCGGACCGCTCGAAGATGCGGCCAACGCAGAGAGCAAATCGCTGACCGGACCCGCGCTGGAAACCGCTCGCCGCAACGCAGCTCGCCTGCTCAAGCTCGTAAACACGCTCCTCGACTTCGCTCGCTTCGAGGAGGACCGCGCCGAAGCGTCGTTCGTAGAGGCGGATCTCGGTGCTTTCACACGGGAGCTCGCGAGTGCGTTCGATTCGGCACTTGAAGCGGCGGGACTTGCGTTTTCCGTAGACATCGACCCCGCCCTTCCACGTGCATTCGTGGATCCCGTGATGTGGGAAAAGGTCGTACTGAACCTGCTCTCGAACGCCTTGAAGTTCACACTCGAGGGGGAGATCGCGATCTCGTTGCGCGCCGTGGAGAATGCGGTCGTCCTCCAGGTGCGGGACACGGGGACAGGCATCGCGGCCGAAGAGCTGCCTCGCGTCTTCGAAAGGTTCCACCGTGTCGCGGGGGCGCCGTCGCGGACACACGAGGGAACGGGCATTGGCCTCTCCCTCGTTCGCGAAGTGGTCCGCCTTCACGGTGGCGAAGTAGCCATCACGAGCGCACTCGGTGAAGGCACTGTCGTTCGGGTTGACATCCCGCTCGGGAGCGCGCACCTGCCAAAGTCAGCGGTGTCCCGCGTGCGCCGCGTGCCCGCCTCTTCCGCGCCACCCCCGAGGTCCATGGCGCAGCTCTTTCTCGACGAGGCCAAGTCATGGTTGCCGAGCGATGCCGGGCAAACCACGACCGACGTCATCGGCGCGTCGTCGGCTTCCGCCACTTCGGACGAGGTGCTCGTCGCGGACGACAACGCCGACATGCGCGAGTACCTAGGCCGCCTCCTGGCACCTCGCTGGAAAGTACGTTCGGCATCCGACGGCGTAGAGGCGCTCGCGCTCGCCAAAGCGTTCCCCCCCGCGCTGCTCCTGACGGACGCCATGATGCCGAACCAAGATGGGTTCGCGCTCCTGCGTGCGTTCCGGAGCGATGAGGCGCTCCGCACGATCCCAGTCCTCATGCTCTCCGCCCGAGCAGGAGAATCGGCCCGGATCGAGGGACTCGAGCTCGGAGCAGACGACTACCTCGTCAAGCCATTTGCTGGGCGTGAGCTCGTGGCGAGGGTGGGGGCGTTGATCCAAGCATCGAAGCTTCGCGCCTTAGCCGAGAACGAACGCGAGAACTTCAGGCAGCTCATTTTGCAATCTCCGGTGCCGGTGGCACTGTTCTCCGGCCCCGAGCATCGCATCGTCGAGGTCAGCCCTACGTACCTGGAGCTCGCCCCGGGGCGTGCGCTCCTCGGCAAGACCATCCGGGAAGCGTTCGAAGAGCTCCCCGCCGATCATCCCATGTTTACGGCACTCGATCGCGTGGGCGCTGGCAGGGAGACCGTGCGCGTCGACGAGCTCGCGATCCCTCGCCTCACGGGTCGCGGGGGCAACCCCGACGTGCGTTGGATCAACTATGTTGCGCGACCAATCCAGAGCGCGGCGGGGGTCATCGGCACGATGGCGATCGCGATCGACGTGACGAGCCAGGTGCTCGCGAGGATTGCGGTGGAAGATGCGCGGCGCGAAGCCGAGAGATTTCAGACGATCCTCGCCACCGCTCAGCGTGTGGCGCGCATCGGCGTCTTCGATTGGGAGGTGTCGAGCAACCAGATGTACTGGTCTCCGGAGCTCTTCGCGCTCATGGGGCTCGTCCCCGGCGCAATCGAGCCGTCCCCCGACGCGTGGACAGCGAGGGTTCATCCCGACGACGCGCTTGCCGGTTGGCAGGAGTTCGTGACGGCGACCGACGCCCGCCAGCCAGTCAACGAGAGCGAGCAACGCATCTTGCTGCCGAGCGGCGACGCCCGATGGATGCGCATCACGAACCACATCGTGTACGGCGCCGACGGCAAGCCGACGCGCGTCATCGGGACGATGATCGACATCCAAAATCTTCGCGAGCTTGCCGCGCGAGAGAAAGCGGCGCGCGTAGAGGCCGAGGAGGCGAACCACGCCAAAGACGACTTCATCGCGATGCTCGGCCACGAGCTACGCAACCCGCTCGCGCCTATCTTGACGGCCGTGCAGCTCATGCGGGGTCGCGGCGCCGAACG
>JAYUKI010001194.1:0-2447 GCA_043764595.1 Myxococcales bacterium
CCAGGCGTCGCGCTTCTACGGAATCGACATCAATCCGTTCGCCGTCGAGCTGGCCAAGGTCACGCTGAACATCGCGAAGAAGATCGCCTTCGACGAGCGCCGCGAGGTGGCGGCCGCGTACGTGGGGCAGATTGAGATTGACGTGGATCCGTCGCTGCCGCTGGACAACCTGGACAAGAATATTGTCTGCGCGGACGCGCTGTTTACCGATTGGCCCGAGGTGGATGCGATTGTGGGGAATCCTCCTTTTTTGGGGGGAATAAAGATCCGAGAAGAGCACGGTAGCAGCTACTTGCAGCGGCTTCAGGAGGCATTTCCCGCCGTCAACGGTCGCGCTGACTTCTGCGCATATTGGTTCAGGCGGGCGCACGACCGCTTGCTACCGGGCGGCCGGGCAGGCCTTATCGGAACGAGCGGAATCCGAGTCGGCTGGGCTCGCGAAGGGTCACTCGACTATATCGTCACTTGCGGAGGAACGATCACCAATGCAGTCTCGTCAAGACTGTGGCCTGGTGATGCTGCTCTCAACGTTTCCATGGTGAACTGGCTAAAAGGGGGCGCGGAGCCGCCTTTCCACCTCGTTGTCGACGACAAGGGGTACGCTGTCTCGCGTATCCCTACCCACCTACAGCTTCACGTCGACTTAGTTGATGCCCGCCCAATCGAAGCCAATCAGGGCGGCACTGTCAGGGGCGTGATGTTCGGGCACGATGCTTTCAGGTCGACGTCGACGTCGTTTCCGGTCGACGCATACGGGAGCGAGCGAGCGATCCGCCCAACGGTGAGCGGCGATGATCTTTTGCGGGGGCGGGCGACCACAGACCCAGACCTGTGCATATTCATTTCCGGATGTGCGACGGAAGCAGAGGCACAGAGGCACAGTCCGATCGGACTCGCGCACCTAAAGCAGAATCTCTACCCATGGCTCGAGGCGCAAGCAAACGGGGGGAAAGAGACAAAGCACTACGCCACCTGGATTCGTAAGTGGTGGCAACCGCACAACTTTCGTGAAGAGATGTTTGAAAAGACCTCGGCGCGAGCGCGGCTGATTGCATGCTCAAATCCGCAGGCTCGCCCAATTTTTACGTTGGTATCTACGCGCTTCATCCCGAACAATACGCTCCAACTATTCACCTTCGATGACGACTACAGCTTTGGGATCATCCAGTCTGGTTTTCACTGGACTTGGACGAAGGCGAAGGGCGGGAAGGTCACTGAGCGAATTCGCTACACGAGCGACGTCTGGTCCACCTTCCCCTGGCCCCAAGAGCCCTCCGAATCCGAAGTCCTCGCGGTAGCCGAAGCCGCACGCAACCTCCGCAAGGTCCGCGACACGCTCATGAAGGACAACGGTTGGTCCCTGCGCGCTCTCTACCAGGCCGCCGAAGTGCCAGGGTACCACCCGCTGAAGGCCGCCCAAGCCGCCCTCGACGAGGCCGTGCGCGAGGCCTACGGCATGCCCGAGGGCCAGGAGCCCACCGAGTTCCTCCTCGAGCTGAACAGGCTCGTGGCCGAGGACGAAGCCGAAGGCCGCGAGGTGCAGGGCCCAGGGCTGCCGCGCGGGGTGGACCCGAAGGATCCGAGGTGGACGAGCACGGATTGCATTGAGCCTCCGGCGTTGCCGGGGGGTTGAGGGAGCCGCGGAAAGACGCCAGGAATTGAGTCGGAGTCGACGAACCGACTGCTGCTCGGGCCCGCCGTCTCTCGCGACGCCGGTCGCGAACGGACGGGCCCCACGAATCCACCAGGTCCGCAATGCGGGAGTCGGTGGGTTTCGTTTGGCTCACCGTCGATCGCGAATGCACGGCGTCTTTTCCCAGTGCTCCTCCAAGGCTTCGCGCATCGCCGTTGGGGCGCTCGGCGCGATCGTGGGCCACGCATGGAGGGCGGCGTCGATCCCTCGGAAAAACTCCTCGAGGACCCACGGGTATTCGGCGCGCTTGGCGAATTCCTTGAGCGCGATCGCGTCAAGCAGGCGGAAGTACTTTTCGCGGCCGAAGCGAAGCGGGAGCGACGGTCCCCCGGGAAGCCCCCATCCGAAAGCGTCTGGCCAGGCGACGGTAGCCACGAAATCGTAGCAAGGGGTGAGGGTCGGGCGGGGGCCGGCACCCCAGAGCAGAGACCAGTTCTTCAGGTGCGCGTCGTTGTTGCCGCTCGCGATGATGAACCCGAGGCGCCGCGCGGCTTCGCGACCGACCGATTCTCCCCCCTGATCGGTGAGGAACTTCACGAGCGCGAGCCCCGAAGGTGCCCTTCTCGAGCTCCCCGTACTTGGAACTGGGTGGAAGTCCGAGCGCTTGGCAGAGGTCTTCGATGTGTACTTTCGCGCCGCTCTCGGGACGATCAAACCGCTCAATGGCGAAGGCCGTCTTCGACGCGACCCACCCCTCATCGATTCCGTGGAGCGTTTCTGTCCCCACGATTTCGTGATGAGGCACCGAGAACCC
>JAYUKI010001195.1:0-2446 GCA_043764595.1 Myxococcales bacterium
TCGTCCGCCAATGCGCGTCGCAACGAACGCTCGGACATGCCCAGATCCTTTGCGAGCTTTGCCGCCTGCGGTGGCCCCGAGGAGAGACTCTCCACGAGCACTGCGCGCACCCGGTCCGCGCAGGTGGCACGTGCCTTGGCGCGACGCTCCAGCACTTCTTCGAAATAGCGGCTCAATGCCGGGTTTTCCCCAGTGGGACGCGCAGTCAAGAAGGCCACGGGCAAGTCCACCCCGTCCCGCGCGGACTCCCAGTGAACCCTCGTGCCAAAGTGCTCATCGTGCGCCTTCGTGTCCCGCGGCGCAGAGTGCCGAAAATGGATTCGTGTCGGGGCCAGTTGTGCGCCAAATCCTGCACGCAAGCCCCCCACAATCTCTGCTACGGCGCACTCGTTCGCTGCGCGGTGGCCCAAGGTTCTCTTTCCGGCGCGCACCCAGGAGAGCTCGAGCTTCGTCGGGGTTCGTTTCATGTGCCACACGCCCGAGTCGCTGATGAGATGGCCATAACGGGCCATTCGCTCGAACACGATCTCCGCGTTCGGGCTCGTCATCGAGGCAAAACCAAGGACCGAATAGTCTTCGAGCGAAACCGAGCGCGCGACGTGGATCGGAAAGGCTCCGTCGCGAGTCTTCTCCAGGCAATGGGCAAAACAGAGGTACGTCGCGTCGATGGGCACCCTGGCATCGGCGACGAGACGCTCCCGCGGGCCCACGATGGCCGCGAGGTCCTTGGCGTCGACACCTCGGCGAATGCCCTCGTCGACGATCCGCGCGACGACCGAGGCCATGATCGTGGCTCCCATCCCTCCACGAATACCACGGAGCCTTCCCCGGGAGCGCTTGGCAGAACACGCCCATCGCTCACTGGAACACGTACCCCACCGACACGTTCACGATGACCGGCGTGTCCGCGATACCGATGTTCGCCGTGCGATGGACCTCGTCGCGGCCCGTGGTCGCGTTCTTGTAGGTCACCTCGTTTCCCGAAAGCGTGGAGCCAACGTTCGGCCAGAGGCGCACGCTCGTGGAGAAATCGACCCCTCGGAGCGCGTCGGTTCGCGAGGCGAACGGCACATACGTCCAGTACGCACCGCCTCCAATCGTGTAGGTCGAGTACCTCGCGATCTCGGTCTTTCCGAGACCATCGACGGAGCCGTAGGAGGCCTCGAATCGGTGGATTTTTCCCTCGAAGCGTAGATCGAAGAACGAATTCAAGGCGGATACCCAATGGGTTAGTCCGAGTCCGAATCCGGTCGAATACGGCAGATGAAGCGTGACCCCTTGGCGTTTCATGTCGCCCACGATGGCGGACCCCTCGAGGTCGAGGCTCCACCCGTGCGAGTACGCCGCCACGAACGGGCCATACCGAAAATCGACCTCGAGGTTCGCGCCCCCGAGTGCGATGGGCTGCAGGAGCCCCGCGTTGACGGCGAGGGACGCACCCTTCGGGCGGAATTTGCCGTCGCTCGGTGACGCGTCTGGCATGCGCACGCGCTCGGGCTCGGCGAAGGCAGGAGCGGTCGAGGCGAGGGAGGCGAACAGCACGAGAAACGCAGGGATCATGGGGTGCTTCATGGCTTCCACCGTAGGCAGCCCGCGCGTCACGCTCTCGACCCGGCCGGCCTCGAAGTTGACCCAATCGGCCACGCTTGGGCCGAGGCCGGGCTCGAATCGCAAAAAAAGAACGGACCGTACGCAACGTTTCCAGAGCTCCCGTCGAGAGACGTTCACCAAGGCACGGAGCGAACGGTTCGCGACCCAAGCCAAGGAATCCAAGCTGTTCGTCGGAGGATGTCATGCGTCAATCGGTCTTTGCGGTGCTCGCTCTCGTCTCGGTTTCGTCGGTCCTTGCTTGCTCGTCGGCTCCCGAAACGCTCGCTCCGCTCTCGGCGGACGGCGGCCCGGCCCCGAACGGCTCGAACGCTCCCGGCCCGAACGGCGCTCCCAACCCGGACGGCGCGGACGGCGGCGCTCGGCAAGGCAAACCCCCGGAGCCTCCCGCTCCTCCCGCGAAGGCCGAAGAGGTCACCGAAGCCTTTGGCTTCTTCGTGGCCAAGAGCGGCAGCGCCGAGAATGCCGGAACGCGTGAAGCCCCACTCGCCAGCATCGGCGACGCCATCGTCAAAGCGAAGGCTGCAAAGAAGCGCGTGTTCGTGTGCGAAGGCACCTACGAAGAGAACCTCGAGCTCGAAAATGGCGTGTCCATCGTGGGCGGTCTCGATTGTTCGACCGCGAGCTGGAAGCTCACCGAGAAACGAAGTGTCCTGAAGTCGCCGGTGAGCCCCGCCATTCACGCCGTCAACGTCACGTCGCCGACCCGAATCGACCAGTTCGACGTCGAAGCCCCGGACGCCACCGAAGCCTCCGGAAGCTCGATTGGAGTGCTCGCCGTCGACTCGAATGCCCTCACGTTCGCCAAGGGATCCATCAAGGCCGGAGTGGGTATGAA
>JAYUKI010001196.1:0-8207 GCA_043764595.1 Myxococcales bacterium
GGTGGTGACGGCCCTCTTCACGGGCGCCATCATGGTCGTGCAGGCCGCGCCCATCGTGAAGCGCTACGGCGCCGAGGGGCTCGTCGGCTGGGGCGCCGGGTTCGGCATCCTGCGCGAGATTGCTCCGCTGCTCACGGCGCTCATGATCTCGGGCCGCGTCGGCGCGAACAACACCGCCGAGCTTGGCACCATGGTCGTGACCGAGCAGTTCGACGCCCTGCGCGTCCTCGCCATCGACCCCATCGGATTTCTCATCGCGCCCCGGTTCGTGTCAATCGTGGCCACGCTCTTCATGATGACGCTCTTTGCCGACTCGCTCTCCCTCTTCGGGGCGGCGTACACGGGCAAGGGCCTCCTCTCGGTCGAGCCCCGCACGTTCTACAACGGTCTCACGGCCGGCCTCCTCGGCTTTGGCGACGTCGCGAACGGCCTCTTCAAGAGCGTCGTGTTCGGTTTCGTCATAGGTCTCTCGAGCTGCCACTTCGGCGTGTCCACCACGGGTGGCGCACCGGGCGTGGGCCGCAGCGTCAACGCCACGGTCGTCGCCAGCGCGGCCGGGATCTTCGTCCTCGACTACGTCGTGAGCCTCATCCTGGGGTGATCGCGGTGATCGCGCTGAATCGCGCGGGATCGCGCTGAATCGGAGAACGGGAACCATGGCCGCGGGAACGAGCGAGACCGAAGAAAAACACGAGACCGATCTCGTCGAAAACGCCGCTCCGGAAGGCTTCCTTGGCACGCTCGGCGCCGCCGGCATCGACCTCTTTCTCGGGGCCAAAGACCTCTATTCGGTCTTCGTGCGCACCCTTTATTACACGGCGCGCGGCAAAAAAGAGCCCGGTGCAACCGTCCACCAGCTCTACGAAATCGGCAATAAGTCGCTCTTCTTCCTGTCGTGCACGATGGGCTTCATCGGCATGATCTTGGTGTACCAGTCCGGGCTCCAGGCCAAGCGCGTCGTCCCCGATTTCACCCTCCTCGGCGCCACCTACCTCGAGCTCTTGGTGCGTGACCTCGCTGCCTCCATTGGCGCGCTCATGCTCGCCACGCGCGTCGGCGCCGGCATCGCCGCCGAGATTGGCAGCATGGTCGTGACCGAGCAAGTCGACGCGCTGCGCATGTGCGCCGCCGATCCCATCGACTTTTTGCTCGTGCCCCGCTTCAAGGCGAGCATGGTCATGACCATCACGCTCATCGTGTGGTCGGGCACGGTGGCGTTCTGCTCGGGCGCGGTCACGGCGTACGTCGCCTTCGACGTCCCCTTCCGGACCTTCTTCAACGCGAGCCTCGTCGACTTCGGGGACCTCGCCATCGGCATCACCAAGTGCATCGCCTACGGCGCCGCCATTCCGGTCGTCAGTGGTTACTGCGGACTGTCCACGTTCGGCGGCTCCGAGGGCGTCGGCTGGGCCACGACCCGCGCCGTCGTGAACACCTCGCTCGCCATCATCATGCTCAACTTCTTCATCTCCGCCGCGGGATTCATTCTTTTCCCCGGTTGATGGCAGCGCCCATGACGCAGACCTTTCCCACGGTCGTTCCGCAGAAGACCGGAATCCAGTTCATCGACATCAAGAAGTCGTTCGGCCCGAAGACCGTGCTGAATGGCGTCTCGTTCGACGTGAGGCAGGGCGAGGTCTTTTTCATCATCGGTGCCTCCGGCGTCGGAAAAAGCGTGCTCATCAAGCACCTCGTGGGCCTGCTTTATCCGGACTCGGGCGAGATCTGGCTCGACGGCGAAGAGGTCTCGAAGTTCGACGAAGAGAGGATGGGCCCGGTGCGGAAAAAGTGCGCCATGGTCTTCCAGCACTCGACCCTCTTCGACAGCCTGACGTGCGTCGAAAACCTCGCGTTGCCCCTGCGCAAGCACAAGAACATGAACCAGAAGGACGCCCTCTCCGAGGGCAAGCGCCTCCTCCGGCAGGTTCACATGCACGACTTTGCGGACAAGTACCCTTCGGAGCTCGGAGACGGCATGCGCAAGCGCGTCGCCATCGCACGCGCCCTCACGCTCGATCCTCGCTACGTGCTCTTCGACGAGCCCACGACGTCGCTCGATCCGGTGAGCGCACGTCGCGTCGACAAGCTCATTTTCGAGCTGTCCGACACCCTCGGGGTCACGTCCATCGTCGTCAGCCACGACCTCGTCAGCATCTTCTCGATCGCGAAGCGGATCGTCATGCTCTACAAAGGCCACGTTCGCATGCTGGGCTCGCAGGAAGAGTTCAAGCAGTGCAAAGACGGCGTCGTGCACCAGTTCATCCGCGGCGAGGCCCAAGGCCCGATGGAGATGTGACGGGCACGAGCCGTCGCGCGTCCGTCCTTCCTTCGTAGAGCTCGCCGGCTCGGCTCGAGCGCATAGGTCCGAAGCGATCGTACCCCGGCCCGTTTGCCTACCTACGCACTGCGTCAGCGGCGGATGCTCTGCCTTCACGAGGGCTTGGGCGAGGGTTGGGCGAAAAGCGCCACGCTTCTGGGAGGCGTTGCTCTATAAACGAAGCGCCCATGGCAAAAGAGCGCACTATCGAGGTCAAGGTCGGAATCCTGATTCTGGTGTCCTTGGCGATTCTGTCGACCTTCGTCCTCATCATGGGAGGGCTGTCGTTCGAGAAGACGTACACGGTCTACGTCGACTTCGACAACCCGGGCGGCATGCAGGCGGGCGCTCCCGTTCGCGTGGCCGGCGTGAAAGTCGGCAAGGTCGAAGAGCTCAGGTTCATGGGCGGGCAAATCGATCCGAAGACCAACCGTCGGACGCTGGTTCGCGCCAAAGTCGCCATCGAAAAGAAGGTTCAAGAAGCCGTCCACGAGGACGCCGACTTTTACGTGACCACGCAGGGCGTGCTCGGCGAGCAGTTCATGGCGGTGGAGCCCGGAAGCCCAGGAAAACCCATCCTTCAGGAGAACGCGATCGTGAAGGGCATCGATCCGCCCCGCCTCGATTTGTTCCTCGCGAAGGCCTACGAGCTGCTCGACACGACGATGAATGGCATCCGCAACAACCGCGAGCTCATCAGCGACATCGCGACGAACACGGCGGGCCTCCTCAAGAACTTGAACGGCGTCCTCACGGAGAACCGCGAGCGCATCAGCCGCACCATCGCCAACCTCGAGGCCCTCTCCGCCGAAGCGAACCAGCTCACCCACGACGTGAAGCTCCGCTACGTCGACAACCCGAAGATCATGCGCACGATCGACAACATCGATCGCCTCTCGCAGGACCTCCAGCGCGACTCGGGACCGCTCCTCAAAGACGCCAAAGAAGCGATGGCGAACATCAACCGGGTCTCGGCCACGGTGGGCAGCCCCGACGAGCAAGCGAAGCTCAAGAAGACCCTCGACGAAGTCGCCCAGCTCGCCACCCGCGCCAACGCCACGGCCGCGGACGCTCAAGCCATCGTCACGCACATCAAAAAGGGTGAGGGCACCATCGGAGCCCTCGTGATGGACGAAGCCATCTACGACGACGTCCAAGACATGGTGCGTGACCTCAAGCATAACCCCTGGAAATTTCTCTGGAAAGAGTAGAATCCGACGGTCAGCGGTATGGGGTCGGCATTGGCATGGGCGGTAACATGCTCCCTCGGCTTCAAGGAGGCGCGCTTCTGTTCGGAAGCGCCGTTTTCGCGCTTGGCTCGGACGACGGCACGATGCCTGCGAGCCCGCGACGCCTTCGAAGTGAATGCGGCGTGTGTGTGACCTCGGGAAGCCCGCACCCGCGGCTTATCCGAGCTTCCGCTGGGCGTAGCGGGAGGTAGCGGGACGGAGATGGCTTTGCAGCTATCGAACGGAAACCGTCATCGCTGTGCTCGCTCAGTTGCCTCGCTCAGTGGCCTCGCTTCAGGCTGGCCCACGGTGGGGACCGTGGTCTGGGATTCTCGTCACGCGGTTAGACGGCCCCGTCCCGACGGGTGAGCCCGCGTGAGACCACGAGGAATACGCCGAGGCAGATGCACGTGGCCCCGAGCGCGAGGCCTTGGGTGAGGCGTGGGATCTTGAGGTCTTCGTGGTGCGTGAACGTGGCCCAGACGAGGACCGCTGCGAACCCGAGACGGAGAGCGAGCGCAGGCCACACCGAGCGTGACAGGCCACGCACGTGGCTCGCGATGGCGGCGAGCAAGAAGCCCGAGACGAGCTCGTGCCCACTCGGTGGAAACACCGCCAGAACGGTGGTCACGAAGACGACCATGCTGCGCGGCTTGTCCTTCTCGAGAAGCCCAAAAACCGCCCCGCGATAGAAGAGCTCCTGCGAGATTGGGACCACGAGGGTGAGCAGCGCAAGCAGTGCTCGCTGCTTCTGTGTGTCCGACGCGAGAAACTCTTTGGTCTCGTCGTCGATGGGGATTTTGGTGGCGATGGCCGCGTCGACCTCCGACACGGCGAACACGAGCGACACGCCCGCGACGAAGGCCAGCACCGGCAAGATGACCGGCACCGAGCGCAGACCCAGGAGCTCGGTCAAGGACTCTTCCGGAGCGTGAACCCGGGCCATTGCGAGCACGATGGCGAGAGTGGCCACCGCGATCGCGAGCGTGAGGGTACCCACGTCGAAACCGCCACCCGGGCGCAGCGCCGAGGCGACGAGCACGACGGCCGCGGTGAGCCCAGAGACGCCGAACGTCCACCCGAGCGCGCCGAGGTACGAGAGCGAACCGTTCGACTTGTCGTCTTCGTCGGACGCCATTCAGCCCACCGCGAGGGGAACGGGGTGGGCGGGGACGCCACGCTTGATGACGGTGCGCACGAGCTTCGGGTCCAGGTTCGGGTAGTCGGTCGTGAAGTGGAGGCCTCGGCTCTCCTTGCGGGCCGAAGCACACGCGACGACGAGCTCGGCCACGGTAGCGATGTTTCGGAGCTCGAGCAGATCGCGCGTAACGAAGTGCTGCCAGTAGTATTCGGCGATTTCTTCCTGGAGGAGGGCGATGCGGCGGGCGGCGCGGCGAAGGCGCTTGTCCGTGCGGACGATGCCGACGTAGTTCCACATGAGCCTTCGGAGCTCGTCCCAGCTCTGGGTGATGACGACCGCTTCTTCGCTCGCCGCGGCCTTGCCGACGTCCCAATCGGGCACTTCGGGGAAAGGCTTCTGGCGATCGACGGTCACCTCGGCGAGGGCTCGCGCGGCGCGGTGCGCGAACACGACGCCTTCGAGCAGCGAGTTCGACGCGAGACGATTCGCCCCGTGAAGCCCCGTGTGCGCACACTCGCCGATGGCCCACAGGCCGGGGATGCTCGTGCGTCCTTCGAGATCGGTAGAGACCCCGCCGCACATGTAGTGGGCCGCAGGGACGACCGGGATACGATCCTTCGTGATGTCGATGCCGAAGCGAAGGCACTCGGCGTGAATGCCGGGGAAGCGCTCGCGCACGACCTCCGCGGGCAAGTGCGTGATGTCGAGCCACACGTGATCCGCACCGGAGCGCTTCATCTCGTGGTCGATCGCGCGCGCCACGATGTCGCGCGGAGCCAGCTCTTTCCGGGCGTCGTACTCGTGCATGAAGGGCGTGCCGTCGAGGCGGCGCAAAATGGCGCCTTCGCCGCGGAGGGCCTCGCTGATGAGGAAGCTCTTGGCCGCCGGGTTGTAGAGCGCCGTCGGATGGAACTGGTAAAACTCCATGTTCGCGACCTCGGCCCCGGCGCGGTACGCCATGGCCACGCCGTCGCCCGTCGCGACGTCAGGATTGGTCGTATAGAGATAGACCTTCCCTGCCCCGCCGGACGCCAGCACGGTTTGGCGTGCCAGGATGGTGATCACCTTTCCGGCTTCGATGTCGAGCACGTAGGACCCCGAGCAGACCTCTGGGCCGCCGAACTTGGCGAGGGTGATGAGGTCCACCACCATGTGCTCCTCGAGGATGCGCACGTTCGATTTTTGACGAACGGCCTCGAGCAGGGCGCGCTCGATTTCGCGGCCGGTCATGTCTCCCGCGTGGGCGATACGGCGGGCCGAGTGTCCGCCTTCGAGATGGAGATCGTAGTCGGCGTGGCCTTCGGTGGGCTTCGAGCCATTTCCTTCGTGGGCGTGATCGAACTTGGCGCCGATGGCGTCGAGCATTCGGATGCGATCGGGGCCTTCTTTGACGCAGATTTCGACGACGCGCTCATGCGAGAGACCTGCGCCAGCCACGAGGGTGTCGTGGATGTGGGCCTCGAACGAGTCCCCCTCGCCGAGCACTGCGGCGATACCGCCTTGAGCCCACTGCGTGTTGGAGTCCGAAGCGGCGCGTTTGGTCACCACGGTGACCGACCCGAGGTCCGAGGCCTCGAGGGCAAACGAAAGGCCGGCGATTCCACTCCCGATGACCAAAAAGTCGCACGTTTCAGGCATGTCGCCGCCGAGCTTAGGGCTCGGCGTTCCATAAGTCGATCGAATCGGCGGCGAGGCGCCCCTACGGTGAGGCGAAAATTCGCCGACATACTGGGGTGCTTTTTGAATTTTCGACGGCGCCTCGGGGGATGCATTGGCGGCGAGTCGACGACGGATGGTGCGGCAGGCGCTTGGCCCCAATTCACCAAACCACGACCCGACGCCGAAAAAGGACACACCGCCCTGCCGGGCTCCGCCGGAAAGGTTGACTCGGAACGCCGGGCCTACAGAATGCGACCATGCGTCGCTTGTCGCCGGGAATCGTCTTTGGCTTGCTCTTCGCCGTGTGCTCACCCTCGGCCTTCGCGGCGTGCACCGGAGAAGAGCCCGTGGGCGCGACCGACGCCGGACTCCAGCCCGCCGCCGACGCTCCGACGAGCACGGTGCCTCCGACCGCCGACGCCAGCCCGAGCGACTCGGGTCGGGACACGAGCGAACCCGATGCGGCCGACGCCGGACCTCCGTGCGGCCCCGCGAGGCTCGCGGCGACGACCACCGAGGAGGTGACCGCGGGCCTCCCGGCGAACGTCGAAGTGGCGGACTTTTCCTACGACTGCAATGCCTACTACGTGGTGACGAGCACCGCCTCGGTGCTCCGACGAGGCTTTGCCGAGACCACGTGGCAAACGATTGTTCAGCCCTCCGCGAAGGGGGACTGGAACATCCAGGCGGACGACCTCGGCATCGCGATCGTGCCGAGCGACACGTCGTCGTTCAACGGAGCCCCCGGCGCGACGCAAAGGCCTCTCGAGGCCTTTCGTTATGACAAATCGGGAGCCGGGAAGGCCGTGCTCTTTTCGGAGGCTCCTCCGGGCAACCTCACTTCGGTGACGTTCGCCGGCCCGTACCAACGCACGGCCAACACGATTGCGTTTTTGGGCACTACGAGCAACCGGTCGGTGACCGTGACGGGAAAGCGCGTTCCCGCCCAAGGCACCGTGACGGGAGGTCTTGGTTTTCTCGCAAAATCCGTTCCTTTCGACGCGGGCTCGCTCTCGTCCACCGGAACCATGCTCGCGTGGGCTCGGCCGGAGAATCCGGGCGCTCCTGCGCAAGTGGTCATTGAAGGAAACCCGCGAACGTCCACCATTCAGTCGCTCACCGACTCCCCCCGAACAACCAAAGCGGTCTTCGCGGGGTTCCGCGCAATCACCGAGGACTACGCGCTCTTCCGAGCGACGAACGTGGGCGGAGCTCCGGTTCTTTCGGCATGCATTCTGCAGGCCAATGGCGTTTGCGCCGTATTGGACGCGGCTCCGTGGAAGGGCGCGCTCGACTACGGCGTGACCGACAAGACCTCCATCGCCAGCGACGGCAAGACGTTCGCCGTGGCGATCGTCGGACCGAGCGGGACTGGGAGCGCCGTGTCGCTCTGCGAGACGGCGTCGTATGCACGCGACAACAACTGCAACAGCGCCAAGCTCGTGGGCCAGTCCGCGGGGCCGTCCGCGACGGGCTTCGCGCTCGCTCGCCTCGACTTGTTCGTGGCGTACCCGAACGGCGCGGGCACCAAGTGGGTCCGCTACCCGAGGCCGTGAGCGCCGCGCACGCAAGGCCTATGCTCGCGGTCGATGGGCGGGCGGGAGCGCCCCTGCTCCAAGAGCGCCCTTCTCCGTCCCGTTTCTTTGCTCGTCGCGTGGCGATCTTGGGTGTGGTGGCCGTTGACAGCGGGCTTGGCTTCCCCTACTGACTGAATCGCCATTCATTCGCGCGAACCCCGTCCGGTCCGGACGCCTCGAAAGGCCAAAGGACCGCGACCGCGAGCCACAAAAAGGAGCCGACCTTGAAGATTCTCGTTCCGCTGAAGCGCGTCGCCGACCCCGACAACGCGAACAAAGTGAAG
>JAYUKI010001197.1:0-8196 GCA_043764595.1 Myxococcales bacterium
GCGCCGTTAACCGTTCCGTTCTGATGCATGGCGAGGTGCGCCCGCGCGGCTGCGTCGGTAGGTCCGACTGGGCGCAAGGCGTGCGGCGTTCCTACAACACGGCCCCCCTTCCTTCAACCGAACCCCAGGAAATTCCAGAGGACGGGGTGCGAATAGCGCAACGCAGTGGGGAAAGATGCGAAACGGAGGCCGCCGTGGCCCCGAGCCCGGGCCCAGGTGTCCCGCGACCGCTGGGGAGGCTCGGAACGCGCTCTTGGCGACGGAGGGCTGCTGTCCGTAGGGCGACTCGCGTGTCCAAGGAGGGCACGAAGCCGTGAATGGCGGTGGGGGCCACGTGCATCCGAAAAAAGCGCGAACCACGCACCTCCGAAACCGTGTCGACGGCTTCTCGATGTGTCCTGGCGTTGCCTCGTCGCGCATGGTAGCGAGCGGTTCGCGTGCGGGAACTGCGCGGAAGGAAGGCTCCTTTGGCTGTCAAGGCTTGTGTCATCGGGATGGGCAACATGGGTCGGCACCACGCTCGCGTGTTGTCCGAATTGCGAGGCGTGACGCTCGTTGGTGTGGCCGAGCCGGGTCCCCTCGGCGGCAAGGTCCCCGACGCCGCAAAGGTCTACGAGGACTACCGGGTCATGCTCGACGAGCAAAAGCCCGACATGGTCGTCATCGCGGTGCCGACGGAGCTCCACATGCCCTTCGCGTGCGACGCGATGGAGCGTGGCATTCACGTGCTCGTCGAGAAGCCCATCGCCCGCAACGTGGAAGAAGCCACGCGGATGATCGAGACCGCGAAGAAACACCGCGTCAAGCTCATGGTCGGCCACCTCGAGCGGTTCAACCCTGCGGTCGGCGAGATCAAGCGCTGCGTCGCGGCGGGCGAGCTCGGCCGCATCTTCCAGCTCAGCGCCCGACGCATCAGCCCCTTTCCGGCCCGAATCATGGACGTCGGTGTCATCCTCGACATCGCGACCCACGACATCGACGCGATGCACTTCATCACCGGAGGCCGAGTCTCCCGCGCCGTCGCGGAGACGGCTCGCAAGGCGCACAAAACCTGCGAGGACATGGTCTCCGCGCTCCTCCGCTTCACGACCGGCGAGATCGGCGTCATCGACGTCCACTGGCTGAGCCCCCAGAAAATCCGGCAGCTCAGCGTCGTCGGCGAGGGCGGCATGGTGGTCGCGGACTACCTCTCCCAAGACGTGTTCTTTTACAAAAACGGGCGCGTGAACGACACGTGGATCCCGGCCTCGAACTTCTCCGGCGCCATCGAAGGCGACATGGTGAAGACGTACATCCCGAAGCGCGAGCCGCTGCGAATCGAGCACGAGCAGTTTCTCGAGTCCGTGGTGGAAGGCAAAGAGCCCTACGTCACGGGCGAGGATGGTCTCGCCGCACTCGAGGTCGCGCTTCGCCTCATCGACTCGGGCACCAATGAGGGCGCTCGCCGCTGACCTGGCGGATCGCCGCCGATGACGAAATGGGTAGCTTGGGTCGCACCATGTACGTCCGTCCACTTTTTCATGCTCCTCTCCGAGGCCATGTCGAAGCGCTCATGAGCCGCGTCGAACGCCGTTCTTCGCTGGGGAGCGCGACGCGAAACTGCAGCGCGCGGGAGGACTGAGCCATGTCCCGCGCGGTCGCGATCCATCAGCCCGACTTCCTCCCGTGGATGGGCTACTTCGTCAAAGTGGCCAAGTGCGACGTGCTCGTCGTGATGGATCACGTCGAGAACAATCCGCGCAAGGCGTTTCTCTGCAAGCGAGTCGCCTTCCAGTTGCCAGGCTCGGTGGGGTATCTGGGGCTCGTTCTGGAGCACCCGGAGGACGGCCGAGTGAGCATCCCGCTCTCCGAGATGCGTATCTCGAAAGAGATGGAGAAGACGGCTGGGAAGCTCGAAAAAACAGTGGAGCAAGCCTACAAACGCGCTCCGTTCTTCTCCGAGATCTTCCCCCTCGTGAGCGACGTGCTTCGCTCGACCGAGCCGCGCCTCGTGGAGCGCAACATGGCCTTCGTGGACGCGGTCCTCGACAAGCTCGGCCTCCGACCGGAGCGCGTTCTCTCGTCTACGATGGGGGCCACGCTAAGGGGTGGGGAGCTCGTGGCGGAGCTCTGCGCACTGGCGAAGGCCGACGTCTACGTCAGTGGCGAGGGTGGCCGCAGCTATCAGTCGCCGGAGAGCTTCTCCTCGCGAGGCATTCGCCTGGCCTACAACCACTTCGCTCCACGCGAGTATCCCCGCTTCCAAGGGGTCTGGGCTCCTGGGCTCAGCATCGTCGATGCGCTCATGAACCTTGGGGTTTCGGGCACCGCTGCGTTCGTTGCGGAGCAGGTGCGTCTCTCCGAAGAGGTGGCGCGCACCGTCGGGGAAGCCGTCCGTCCCTGACGCCCGCGGCAGGCGAAGCCTCGAGGCTCTCTCACCCCTTCGCGCGGACCGCGTCGTATTCGTCGCGCAAGATCGCCATGAAGGCGAGATCGACGTACGCCCCGTCCACGTAGGCGGCGCGGCGGAGAAGGCCCTCACGCAAGAACCCCGTCTTCTCATAGACGCGGATCGCGGGCAGGTTCGTCGCCATCACGTGAAGGTAGATGCGCTGGAGGTTGAGGTCCAAGAAGCCATAGTCGAGGAGAAGACGAACGGCTTGGCTTCCGAGCCCCTTGCCGCGCTCGGCCACGACACCGAGACGAATCTGGAGCTCGGCGCAACGATCGACGGCACTGATGCTGTGAAGCTGGCAGGTGCCCACGAGATCGTCTCCGACGATCCGGCGAATCGAGAAGATAGTGGTGTCCGCGCGCCCGGTGATTCCCTCCATCCAAGCGAGGTGCTGGCGGTATGCCACGGGGCGGTAGCTCGAGCTCCGGAGAACCTCGGCTCGCTCGTTGATCCACCCGTGAAGGGTGGGCGCGTCGTCGGCGGACAATGGGGCGAGGTACACGTCCTGAGCCTTGTGCATGGCTCATTCGATACGCGACTCTTGGCATGCTTGTCCATCGTACGGGACCGGGTTCGAGGAAAAGCGTCGCTTGGTCGTCCGGCCCTCCGGCCCCGCGGCGTCCAGAATCTTCGTGGCGAAGCGAGCCTTCCCACTCGGTGCACGGTAGCCTCACCGGCTCTCCCCCGGATTAGTGCTCGCGTCTCACGGGCTGGAGTCGTCACGGTCGAAACGCTCGCGACTGCCGCCTCCGAGATCTGTGCTGGCGACTCGCCCCCGTGAGGCCAATCGTGGCGGTGACTCGGCGTGAGGAGCGAGCTCGGTTCGCTTCGTTTGACGTTTGACCATTCGCTTGCTTACGTTGACTCGGGCACGGGCACCGAAGCTCGTCGGAGCTACCTCTTCGCCAAGCCGTGGATTCTCGAGCGCCCCGCCTTCGATACCCAAGTAGCGAAGGGCAAGCTTTACCTCGCGTACGGCCTCGGCGAGCCACGCGGCGGCGCGGTCGCGCAATCTCACGGCGTGGGCTCGGCCCGCCTTTCGGGCCCATCGTGCGCTCACTATAGACCCGAGTCGATTGGAGAGACCCATGGCCCTCTCGCAAAGGGCCACTCCGTCGACTCCAGCCTTCGCGAGCAGCGGAGCGTGGTCGAACGCCACATGTCCGAGGAAGTCCAGATCCGAGAGCGTCCGCTGAAGCCCCACGACGGGAGGAATCTTCGCGACCAAACGAACGACTTCGCTCGAGGCCCTCCCCGCAAACTTCACGATCTTCACTATCTCCCGACGAAGGCGCATGGCCTCGTCGGTGAGGGCGAGCTCTTCTTCGGACTTCGTCACGACCGAAGCCCGCAGCCGGATTTGAGCACCTTCGAGCACGGTCGCACGCAAATCAAGGCACTCCACGACCTCCATGGGCACTCCCACGTTGGCCAGCGCCTTGCGCGCCCGCCACGCGACATCCCCGAGCCAGCGCGCATCCGCCACGAGCGCGGCGACGCTTTCCTTCGGGGCCACGGGAGCCACATGGTCAAGCTTCGAGGCATGGGCCTCGAGCACGTCAACGCTGGGAAGAGCTCGCACGGAAAGGCTCCAAGGAATGCACGGCGCCAAAGCGCGCCAGGGCAGGGCACGTGTCTCTCGACGGCGCCGGGCCTTTCGTTGCGTCGCCCGAGTACGATTTTCGGTTTCCCCGAAACCGTTGGACCTTCTCCGGCACCGATTGGAGCTTCTCCGGAGCGTGATTTCGCCGCTCCGAAAGCCCGCGGAGGTTGGCCCAAAAAGCGAGGACTCGGCCCGCCTCCGCACGGTCTACGTCCGTCATCCCGAAAAGCACGTGCGGTCCATTCCGGGGGGCATCCCTGGGATCGCGGCGGGCTCGGTCGTCCTCAATCGTTCGCCATCCACGACACGAGGCTGTCGATGGCGCGCGCTTGCGCATCGCCCACGTACGTGTGGCCCACTTTGCCGAGCGAACGAAACTGCGCGGGATACCCCGCTTGTTCGAGCTGCCTCGCGCTCTCGTTCAGGTACGAGTGGGTTTCGTCGTAGAGCCCGGCCGCGAAACCGACCTTTTTCACGCCCGCTTTTCCGAGAGCGTCTTTGCTCGGACGAACGTTGGCCCCCACGAACAAGACCGCGCGGATTCTGTTCGGGTACGCCGTCACGAGCTGAGCCGCGAGATAGGCTCCTTGGGAGAAGCCAAGCAGCACGACCGGAGCGCGCGGATCCACTTCGGGCTCCTGGGAGACTTGAGCGAGCGCGTCTTGGACCACCGCCCATTGCTCGGAAAGCGAGCCGCCCCACGAATAGCGCTGCCCTTCTCGGACGTTCGCGTGCGGACAAACCAGCCAGCCATACGTGGGAACGCTGTGGGCGAACTCGGCACACCCACGCTCGGGCCCTCCGACGATGCCGTGGAGATAGACGAAGACCGGCTGCTTTCCCCCGCGGTTCTCGGGGGCAAAGGCCAAGACGGTTCGGCGCGTGGTCCGAGCAGGCGGTTCGGGGACCGACTCGGTCGCGGCCGCAGTCGCCGTCCGTGGGACCGTCACGATGCCCGCGAGCAGACCGAAAAGCACGACGAACCACACGGCCGCGACCGCACCAAGGCGCGCGCGCACGTTCGGGAACGAACCCATGTGCAACCTCCGAAAAAGCTCTTGAGCAGCCGCCACGCACGCCCAACGTGCAGGTCACCGCCCTTCAGCGAGGAAGTCGCAGAAGCCCCCAAGGGTGTGACAGGGCGAGCCCGCTTTCTTTCGCCTCCTCGAAAAAAACTTCGAGACCCCACGCAACGAATCCAGAGCCCCCGTCGAGAGAGGGGGGTCCGGCTTGGAGCTGGGAGAAGGTCTCTCGGTAGGGTCCGGACGATGCGTTTCGAGGTGAATCATGACTGCCAAGAAAACCAAGGCCCGAGGCGAGGCCGTCCCGAAGGGGAGCAAGGTCGCCGTCTTTCATGCGCTCCGTTCCGAGCTCGAATCCGTCGAGCCGGCCGCGAACGTGCCGTACATCGACGGCATGCTTGCCGAAGGTGCGATGCTCGCGGAAAATGCGCGCAAATACAGGAAGGAGCTCGTGGCCGTAGGGACCAGTCCCGAAGCCATCGACTCCCTCCAGCAGCGCGCAGAGGCGGTCGCAGGAGCTTCGATCCTGATGCGCCGCAACTCGCGCGGCCGTTGGCGCGAAGAGATCGAAGTGGACGAGCGGGCCATCGTCCTCGTGACCGAGATGTCGACGGTCTCCCGCTTCGCGCTCCGCAACAGCCCCGAAGCCCTTCGCGTGTTGGACGCCATCGACGAGGGCACGGGCGTGGACGACCGCATGTCCGATCTTCGCGACTACGCGGACTTCTTCACGCAAAACGCCGTGATCGTCGCAAAGACCGGAGTCGATCCGAAGGCGCTCGCGACCGAGGCCCTCGAGGTCGAAGCCAAGCTTGCCATCCTCGTGCGCGATCGTCGCCTCCGCGACGCCGGCGCTCCCCTCGACACGCGCGAGCGCGACCGAGCGATTGCCCATCTTGCGGCGGGCATGCGCGAAGTGCGCGACGGCGGAACCTTCGCGTTCCGCAACCAGCCGGGCATCGCGCGACTCTTCCGCGCCATCCTTCCGAAGCGTCCTGCGCGAAGGAAGAAGCCTGCAGCGCCGATGCCCACTCCGGACGAATGAGGCATGACGAACGAAAAGACGCCCACGAGTCGCGCGACTCGTGGGCATCTTGGCTTTTGTGGCTCCTGCTGGCTACCCGTCGAGCTCGAGCGGTGACGCACAGGCCCCCAAGGGGAAATCGTTCGACCTCGTGTAAGGACCCTCGAATCCCTGCGTTCGGGCCTCCACCACCCGAGACGCGTGCCCCCTCGAAGCGAGCGGCGGCCGCCAGGAGACTCATCATGCGAAGGTCCGTCGCCGCTCTGTCCGTCTGTTTGGTCCTCGCCCCGCTTGCCGCGGGCCTCACCGGATGTGGAGCCGCGGAATCGCGCATGATGCCGAGCTCTCCCAGGTCTTCGAACGAGGCCTATCCCGGCGCGTACCCCCAGCAGCCCTCCTACGCTGCGCAAGGGTACCCCGGCGCGCCTCCGCCCAACGTCGCCCCGATGCCCGGCATGCCCGGGATGGCCGACATGCCCGCCGCGCCCGTCGCCATCGCCAAGCCCGCGGCCGAGCCCGTGGGCACAGAGCACTTCCAGGACCACGGTGTAAACCCCGTGGTCGACGCCTCGCGCGACCGCCTCAGCACCTTTGCCATCGACGTCGACACCGCGTCCTACACCATCTCGCGGCGCAAGCTCACCGAAGGCACCCTTCCGCCGTTCGCCTCGGTGCGCGTCGAGGAGTACGTGAACTTCTTCCGCTACGGCTACGAGGCGCCTTCGCAAAAGCCCTTTGCCGTCTACACGGATGCGGCCCCGTCGCCCTTCACTCCGGGCCACCATCTTCTTCGCGTGGGCCTCCAAGGCAAGAAGATCCAAGCCTCCGAGCGCACTCCCGTGCACCTCGTCTATCTCGTCGACACGAGCGGCTCGATGCAAGGCACCGATCGCATGGACCTCGCCAAAAAGAGCCTTCGCACCCTCACCGACAAGCTCAAGATCGGAGACACCGTCGCCATTTGCACGTACGCGGGCGGCGTCGAAAAAATCCTCGATCCCACGGGCATCGACCATCGCGAGCGCATCGTCGCGGCCATCGACCGACTCCGCGCCGGCGGATCCACGGCCATGGGGGACGGCATCGCGATGGCCTACGATCTGGCAAAAAAGACCCTCGTCAAAAACCACGTGAACCGCGTCGTGGTGCTGTCCGACGGCGACGCGAACGTCGGCAGGACGTCCGGCGAGGAGCTCAAGAAGATCATTCGTGGCCACCGCGGAGAAGGCATCACGCTCTCCACCGTGGGCTTTGGCTCCGGCAACTACAAAGATTCCATGATGGAGCAACTCGCCGACTCGGGCGACGGCAACTACACGTACATCGACTCGGAAGAACAATCGCGCCGCGTGTTCGGCGAACAGGTCGACGGGCTTCTCCAGGTCATCGCGCGCGACGTGAAAATCCAAGTGGAGCTCGATCCGGCGGTGGTCGCCACGTACCGTCTGCTCGGCTACGAAAACCGCGATATTGCCGACAAGGACTTCCGCAACGACAAGGTCGACGCCGGCGAGGTCGGCTCGGGACACACGGTCACGGCCATGTACGACGTGGTCTTGAAGACCACGGACAAATCCCCTGTCACGATTCGCGTGCGCCACAAGGCGCCCACAGGAAGCGAGCGCGCCGAAGAGAGCGTTTTCCCCATGCCGGTCGCCAACATCGCCAAGAGCTTCGAAGGGGCATCGCCGGACTTCCGCTTTGCCGCCTCCGTTGCGGGCTTCGCCGAGGTTCTTCGCAAGAGCCCCCACGCCGCCGAATGGCGCCTCGACAAGATTGCCACCCTCGCCCAAGGCGCGAGCCAAGGCCGGTCCGAGCGCCTCGAGCTCGTCTCCCTCGTCAACCGAGCCGCCGAGCTCTCCGGGCAGAAAAAAGCAGACGGCACGGGCGTCGCGGTCGCCCACTGAGCAGCCCCGACGGGGCCTTCGGCGGAACGAAAGGACCTCCATTTGGGAACAATGGTAGGTCCGAGGCCAAAGAACGGCGCGAGGGCCCGAGGGGTGCACGGTTTTCGGGCGCTGGCGGGCCCCTCCTGAACATGCAAAGGAGCCGGAGGCGACTGGCTTGCCTATGCCGACCGACCGAAGGGAGGAAGGCATGAACTCGGCGCCGT
>JAYUKI010001198.1:0-2432 GCA_043764595.1 Myxococcales bacterium
GTCCGAGATGTCCGAGAACAGCGGGATTTTTCGAAGGTCGGTCTGCTTGACGCTCACGAGGGGGCCTCTTCTTCCGCGGGAACCCTAACCCGAAGTCGCTCGAACGCTCCCGATTTTTCGTGGGGGCCGCGCAGGAGCTCGAAGTCGCTCGTCCCTGGCCGTCAACCGACGCCCTTTTTGGCCATGTAGGCCGCCTTGGCCTTCGCTCCCTTCTGACGAAGAGGACCGCGCAGCGCGTCGGCCACGCGTGGAAAGAGGTACGCCGCGGTCGCAAGCCGACCCGAGGACGCCGGAATCGCGATCTCCTCGGCGCGGGTATCGATGCACTCGAGCACCGCATCTGCCACTTCCTCCGCCGTGGACATCGGCTGCGAGAAGACGAGATCGGGCACTTCACGGATGTCGGAAAAGAACCCGGTGTCGACTGGGCCGGGCGAAACGACGCCCGAATGCACGCCACGGCGGTCGAGGTCCTCCGCAGACGCCCGAGCGAACGCACGAAGCCCAGCCTTGGACGCCGAATAGGTCGCCTCACCAGGGACAGGCACCATGCCCGCGATGCTCGCGACGTGGATGACCGCGCCGCCGGACGACAGCTCGTCGTAGGCCGCACGTGTGAGCACGATCGGCGCGGTCAGGTTCGTGGTCACGATCTCGGCGAGCTTCGCGGGCGAGTGCTTCGCGATGCCACCTCGGTGATTCACGCCGGCGTTGTTCACCAAAAAGTCGAGCCGACCAAAGACCTCTCGAACCTTCGCGGGAAGGGTTTCCAGAGCCACGAGGTCGCTCACGTCGCAGGGAAAGGCGACGGCTCGGTCGGCGCCAAGCTCGGCCACCGCCTTGTCGAGGTTCGCTTTGGTCCGCGCCACGAGCGCAACCCGCACGCCACGCGCGACGAGCTTCTTCGCCAGTGCGAGCCCGATTCCTGAGGACGCCCCTGTGATCAACGCGACTTTCCCTTGCATGGCGTCACCGTAGCCAAAGCCCGTTCACGAGAGAATCGCCCTTTGAAGCAGGTCCTTTCTCGACCGCGGGCTTATCCCTCTGGGCAATCGCCCATGGGCCGATCCCCCCAAATGACTTGCGGCCCATAGCCCCCAGTCCTATATGGGGGCTCGTGACCTCACTCCTCCTTCTCCTCACGATGCTCAAGATCTTGCCGGCCCGGGGGGAAGCCGACATCCGCGCCAGGTGGGCCCTCGCCGACGCGATCGCCTCGGCCACCCACGAGCCGGACGAACAAAATGTGCTGGTGGCGGTAGCCCTCCGCGAGTCGAACTTCGCTCCGGCAGCCAAGGGCGACTTCCACGGCGGAAAAGCCACGAGCTTCTGCGCGTTCCAGCTCCACCTGCCCAACGGGAGCAGGACCACCGAGGGCTGGTCCGGCGAGGATGTGTCGACCGACGTGACGAAGTGCACCCAGGCGGCGCTCCGGAAGGTCCGCGAGTCCCAGAAGGCCTGCAGCTTCCTTCCGAAAGAGGAGCGCCTCGCGGTCTATGCACGCGGCCGCTGCGACTCGGACGACGGGAAGCGACTCTCCCGCGACCGCATGGCCCTCGCCAAGCGCGTTGGGGTCGAAGCCCAAAGCCACGCCGCTCCCTGAGCTCCGACCGTTCAAGAGAAGCCGAAAGCGAGCCCACCCCGACCGCAATGAGCGGCCGTTTGGGCCACCTGGCTCGATGGCGCCTCGCGCTGTGGAACGAAGTTCTGCATGATGCGCCGATGCTAAAGGACGAGATCGCCCGGCGAATCAAACAAGCGATGAAAGACGGAAACACGGTCGAAAAGGAAGTGCTGCGCGTGGCGCTCGGCGACATCCAGACCGGCGAGGCCCGCGAAGGCGGCGCGAACGGCGGAGACGAAGCCGCGCTCGCCGTGGTTCGAAAGCTCGTCAAGTCGATCACCGAGACGGCGGCCCAAACCCAAAATCCCGCCGAAAAGGCGACCCTTCATGCGGAAATCGCCGTGCTTGCCACCCTTCTCCCGAAGGCGCTCACGCTCGACGAAATCGTCGCCAAGCTCGAGGCGTCGCGTGCCGACCTTCAAAAAGCCCCGAGCGACGGCGCCGCCACCGGTGTCGCCATGAAAGCCCTGAAGGCGCTGGGCCTCGACGCCAACGGCAAAGACGTGACCGAGGCCGTCAAGCGCCTGCGCACGACCTGACGTGTCTGCCCGATCGGCGCCCACCGGTCGCGCTCTGAAAAGACAACGCCTCGCTCGCCTGCTTCGACCAGGCAGCGAACGAGGCGAGCTTCGACCCGTTCAGCTCCATCGCAAAAGCTCGCGAATCGCAAAAGCCCACAAAAACCGAAAAGTCCCGAGAGAAAGTTCTCTCAGGACCTGTCGGGGCGAGAGGATTCGAACCTCCGACCCCTAGACCCCCAGTCTAGTGCGCTAACCAGGCTGCGCTACGCCCCGATCGCCTCGCGTTT
>JAYUKI010001199.1:0-2431 GCA_043764595.1 Myxococcales bacterium
CCAGAGAACACCGAGCGCCGAGAGAACTACGCCATTCCAAAAACGAAGACCCATTCGAGCTCTCTCCCTTGTGAGCCAGGTACGACGACCCAGCTCCCCTATCGCTTCACTCCACGCCGAAAAAAAGTGTCGCACGCCCCTCGCCAAAGTCCACGCCCGCATGGCCGAGTTACGCGTTTCGGGCCAGACAGCAGGGAATCGGAGAAGTTCCGAAGAAGATCGTTTTCTTTCGGACGGGGGCCGAAGCCTCCCCAAGGCGGCACGTCGGAGCTGAAAACCCGGCCGAAACTCCAGCTTGGGAAGGTTTCCAAATTGAGTGGGATAAGGTCGGATATTCTGGTTTCGAGGGTCGCAGACCCTCGAGCTCCTGCGAGAGCGGGCCTGAGAGGGTCCTCGCCTCTCCGCTGCGCTACGAGGCTGCGGGGGTCTCGACCTCGCAGACTCGGCCTCGACCCGGCCCGCAACTCGTGGCTCCGCCCAGAGCCCTGTCACCCAGACGTCTTGCCTAGGCCCGAGCCGCTTTCAGCTCGGACATCACGAAGTCGCCCACTGCGCGGGTGCCCAAATCCCCACCTACGTCACGGGTGCAGGTCTTCGTGGCGATCGCCTTCTTCACGATGCCCTCGAGGCGCGCTTCCTCTTCGGTGTAGCCGAGGTGCGTGAGCAGCATCCCCACCGTGAGAACGCTTGCTAGGGGGTTCGCGAGGTCTTTGCCGGCGAGGGGTGGGGCGGAGCCGTGGACCGGCTCGAAGAGCGCGACGCGGGAGGGATCCGACGCGTGCACGTTCGCGCTGGCGGCCATGCCGAGCCCTCCCTGAAGCGCAGCACCGAGGTCGGTCACGATGTCACCGAAGAGATTGCAGGTGACCACGACCTCGAAGGGCGACGGATCTTGCACGAGGTAGAGGCAGAGCGCGTCCACGTAGACATGCTTCGCTTCGATGCCCGGGTACTCCTTCGCGACCTCGAAAAAGCAGCGGTACCAGAGCTCGTGGGCGTGTTTCATGGCGTTCGACTTGTCGGCCACGTGAACGGTCTTTTTGCCGTTCTTTTTGGCAAACTCGAAGCCGGCGCGGATCAAGCGCTCGACGCCTTTGCGGGTGTTCAAGTCTTCGTTGATGGCGATCTCGTCGGGAGTGCCTCGCTTGAACTGGCCTCCCATGCCCACATAGATGCCTTCGGTGTTTTCGCGGAACACGGTGATGTCGACGTCTTTCGCGGTGCGGCCTTTGAGGGGCACGAGGCGGTCGTCGAGGGCCTTCATCGGGCGGATGTTCGCGTAGAGATCCAGACCGAAGCGCAGGCCGAAGAGGATGTCCCGTGCGTGCTCGAGGTTCGGCACGCGCGGATCGCCGAGGGCGCCCAAGAGCACGGCAGAGGCCTCTTTTGCGATGCGGTCGGCGACCTCTTTTGGATACGTCACGCCGTCGCGCAAGTAGCGATCGGCGCCGAGATCGAGGTCCCAAAGCTCGAGGGGAAGGCCGCGGACGTCGCGGTAAAATTCGAGAACGCGCTTGGCCTGGGCGATGACCTCGGGGCCGATGCCGTCCCCGGGAATGAGCGCGACGAGCTTCTTCGACATGTCAGGAAACCTTCTTCACGGAGTGGTGCGGTTTTGGGCGAGCGCGTGGGCCACCGAGACGACGCCTGGAACACGGAGTACGTCCGCGTGGCGGCCTTCGTAGTGCCCGAACGGATCGATGAGAGCGTGACGAATGCCGGCGGCTCGCGCGCCAAGCACGTCGGTCGCGAAGATGTCGCCGAGATGGAGGGCCTTGTCCGCTTCGGCGTCGAAGTGCGTGAGCACGTGCTGGAAGATGCGCGGATCGGGCTTTTCTATGCCAAGGAGCCCGCTGTCGGCGACGAGATCGAAATGCCGAGCGATGCCGAGACGCGCGAAGAGCGACGCGAGCATGCCCTCGGAGTTGGACACGATGGCCACTTTGCCTGCGGTTGCGCGGTAGGCCTCGAGGGCTTCGCCGAGGCCCTCGGGAACGGCGGACCAAAAGTTGAAGTCGATGTGCGACTTCCAGAGAGCAGAGACCACATCCGGAAGGGCCGCCTTGGGTGCGCCGGCCACGGCGAGCATGGTGCCGACGGTGCGTCCCCAACTTGCAGCGCCCGGCTTGTCGCGTTCGGACCACGCAAACTCGAGCAAGCCACCCGACTCGGAAAGGCGCTTGGCTTCACCTTCTGCAGCCACGAGCCGCGTGCGCGAAACGGGGTGGCCGAGCGCAGAAGCTTCGGCCGCGAGCCTTTGGTGATCGAGAAAAATGACCGTGTTTCCGGCATCGAGGCAGAGCACCTCGACGCCGGAAACGAGGGAGCTCGAAACGCTCAGAGGAGGCTCTCGATGGAGCGGTACTCGAGCTTGTGCGCCTGAGCGACGGGCTCGTACACGACGTGACCGCCGTAGACGTTGATGCCCTTC
>JAYUKI010001200.1:0-8186 GCA_043764595.1 Myxococcales bacterium
CCGGGTGTTCGCCGAGAATGCAACCGTCGTCACCGAGGTCGAGGTGCTCTCGGCCACCATCGAAGCGCGCGAGGTCGCGGACCTCATGCAGCGCGTCCAGACGCAGTCGGTCACGCTGCAAATCGGAGACCGGCAAGCACAGGAGAACCTCCTCTCGCAGAAGCTCCGCGCCGAGCTCGACGCTCACGCTCAAGGTCTCGCCGAAGAAGCCAAGGTCCGCGCCGCGCGCCTCAAGGACCTCGGACGGAAGCTCGATCACGAGAGTGCGCTCGCCGACGCACGGGACGGTGAAGCGGTGTCGCGCGAGCGCCAAGCCCTCGCCGACGCACGCGAAGCCGACGCCCAACACGCGGCCCTGGCCCGGGACGCAGAGACCAAAGCTGCCGAGCTTCGTTACCTCGCCGAGCACGCCGAAGGGCGCGCGTCGGCCGACCGAAAGCTTGCCACAGTCGAGATCGAAGCCCTGGCGGCCCGGACGGACCACGAGCTCCGTGTGGTGGCGGCCCACTCGCAAGCCACCGTGGCCGAGCGCCAAGCCGTGCAGCGCGGCCTGGTCGAAGCCATGACGGCCCTCGGCGACAAGATCATGCTCGGCGCCGCCGCCGAGAACATGAACCTCGTGAGCCTCTTCAAGGGCAAAGACGTCGGCACTATCTTGGCCGAGGTCTTGGGCGGAACGAAGGTCGTCCCCACCCTGAACAACCTCCGGGAAAAGTACGGCGCCGGCCCCCATGAGACCGGAAGAGACGAACCCGCCGAGGGCTGAATTCCCCACAAAGCCATACATCCACAACACCGACAACAGATCTGGCGCGCTCTTTGGGGCGCGCCGGTTCGTTTTTGTTTCGACCTTCGGTTTCTCGCGCACGAGCGGTCGGCGTCAGCCGCCGAGGTAGGCCTTCTGGATTTCCGGATCGTCGGCGAGCACTTTCGAGTCGCCCTCGAGCGCGACCTCGCCCGTACGAAGGACGTAGGCGCGGCCGCTCGAGCCGAGGGCCATGCGCGTGTTCTGCTCGACGACGACGACCGTGACGCCACTCTTGGCGATCGTGCGGATCGCCTTGAAAATCTGGGCCGCGAGCTTGGGAGCGATACCGAGCGAGGGCTCGTCCAGGAGGAGCAGCTCCGGCCTGGCCATCATGGCGCGACCTATCGCGAGCATCTGTTGTTCGCCACCCGAGAGCGTTCCACCCTCTTGCGTAAGGCGCTCGCCGATGCGCGGAAAGAGCTCGATGACGTCCGCCATCGTCTCTTTCATGGTGACCGGATCGCGATGCACGTAGGCCCCGAGCTCGAGGTTCTCGCGCACGGTGAGGTTCGGAAAAATGGCGCGCCCCTCGGGAACGAGGGACATGCCGCGCTCGACCATGTCTTCGGTGCCGACGTTCTTCACGTCCTCGCCACGAAAGCGGATCGTGCCGCCGGCAAGCGGCAAGAGACGCGCGATGGTCTTCAAGGTGGTGGTTTTTCCCGCGCCGTTCGCGCCAATGATGGCCACGACCTCGCCTGGCATGACCTTCATCGAAACGCCCTTCAGCGCCTTGATGCCGCCGTAGCTCACGCGCACGTCCGAGAGCTCGAGGAGGGGAAGGCCCGCGGCAAGAACGGCAGGAGCCCGTGTCGGGTGCTTGACCCGCATCATGGGCTCGCCGCTCCGTCTTTGGGTGCAGGCGCGGCCGGCGCGTCGTCTTCTTCTTCGTCTCCACCGAGGTAGGCCGCGAGCACCTTCGGGTCGTTTTGCACTTCTTCCGGAGTGCCGTGTGCGATGGTCTCGCCGTGGTCGAGGACGTGGATCTCTTCGCACACGCCCATGACGACCTGCATGTTGTGCTCGACCAGCACCACCGTGAGATCGAACGTGTCGCGGAGCCACCGAATCTGCGTCTTCAGGCCCTCGGCCTCGCCGTAGTTCATGCCGGCCGCTGGCTCGTCGAGGAGGAGCAGCTTCGGCTTGAGCATCATGGCGCGGGCGATCTCGAGCCTGCGCTGGTTGCCGTAAGGCAGCGACGTGGATGGCTCTTCGGCGACGTCGGCGAGGCCGAACACTTCGAGCAGCTCCATCGCGCGGTCGTGCATGGTGTGCTCGTCCTCGTAATGGGCGGCCGTGCGCAAGAACGCCGCTGCAAGATGCGCTTTCTTCTGGAGCTCGCACGCGACGAGGAGGTTCTCGAGGACCGTGAGCTGCGTGAAAAGACGAATGTTCTGGAAGGTCCGCGCAATGCCCACTTCGGCGATCTTCGCGGGAGCCAATGGGCGAAGGTCCACGTCTCCGAAATGGATGATTCCTGCGTCGTGTTTGTAGACCCCGGTCACGAGGTTGAAGACCGTGGTTTTTCCGGCGCCGTTGGGACCTATCAGTCCGAAAATACGGCCCTTTTTGACCGTAAACGACACGTCGCCGACGGCGCGCAGGCCGCCGAAGTTCTTCGTCACGTGCTTGAGGACGAGGTCGCTCATGCGTCCTTCTCTTCGATCGTCTTCGACGCCGTGGACGTCGACGTGCTCTCGGCGGCCGCGTCGGGGGCGGCGTCCTTCGCCGGGACGGGCGGTTCCTTGGGCGCGTCCGGATCGCTCGGCGAGGTCTTGGGCTTCTTCAGGGGCTTCGACCTCGGTTTCTGGAAGAGCTCGCGCTCGCCGAGAATCCCCTCGGGACGCCAAATCATCAGAACGATGAGGACCCCCGCGTAGAGGATCATGCGAAGCGCGTTGAGGTCGAGCCACGACGCCGAGCGCTTCAGCGACTGCACGACGTTGGTCGACTGGACCGCCTCGATGGCCTTGATCGTGAACGTGATCAGGACACCACCGATCGCAGCGCCCGTGACGCTGCCCGAGCCTCCGAGGATGACCATGGTGATGGCATCGAACGAGGCCGCGAAGTTGTAGTTGTCCGGCTGGACCGTGGGCGTTCCGTCGCGGTTCATGGCCATCAAGCCACCCGCGATTCCCGCACCGACCGCCGCGATCACGAAGCTTCGAACCTTGTAACGGGTCGGGTCCACGCCGACGGCCGCAGCGGCAATTTCGTCCTCACGCAGGGCGCGAAGGGCGCGGCCCCATCCGGAGAACTTGAGGCGATACGCCAGAACGCCGAGCAAAAGCGCGAGCCCAAAAACCCAGAAAGGCCCAGCATAGAGAGGAACGCCTTGGTTTTTCGGCCCGGCGTAGCCGTTTTGCCCACCCAAGCTCGTGATGGCCACCGAGATCATGTGGAAGAACGGCGTGACGACGCCTCCGTCTCCGCCGATTTTCGCCGCGGCTTGGCCGATCGATTCCTTTTCGCCAAGCTGCGCTGTGGCAATGAGCAGGCGCACGATCTCGGCGAAGCCGAGCGTGACGATGGCCAGATAGTCGCCTTTGAGCCGAAGGCTGGGCAAGCCGACCAAATAGCCGAAAGCCCCCGCAATGAGCGCCGACGCGACGAGCGCCACGGGGACGATCACGAACGAGCGAGCAAAGGTGGGCTCGCCTCCGCCCATGGCCTCGTGAAGGTGCGCGCTGACGATGGCGCTCGTGTAGCCACCGAGCCCCACGAAGCCCGCGTGCCCGATGGAGAACTGCCCCGCCATGCCGTTGATGACGTTTAGCGACATCGCCACCAGCACGTTGCAGGCCGCCAACATCAAGAGCTGGCGGATCGAGCTGTCCGGCACGATGCGCTCGAGGGTGAAGTCGAGGACCAGCACCACCAGTAGAGCGGCGCCCGCAAACGCCCATCCACGCAGACTGCGAGGGGCGCCATGGGCGGCTCCACGAGCTACGGTCTTCCCCGACGCAGGCTCCATCAGGCGACGGCTCTTACCACGAAGCGCGGGCGGAGCGGACGGAGATGGAGGCGAGCCTCGCGGGCGCGGCTCGGGGTCACTTCACGACGCGGAGGTAGGGCGGCAGCTCGCGTCGCGTTTTCCCGATGCGCATCGGAGAAGGAGACGCGGGGGACGGCGGCGCAGGCGGCTCAGGCGAAGTGGCCGATGCGGGCAGCGGCGGAGGTACGGGCTTCGGGGGTGGGGAATCGAACAAGCCGGGCTGGACGCTGGCGGGCTTGGGCGGAGCCGCTTCGGCCTTGCGCTCGGACGTGGCCTTCTTCGGCTTCGACTTGGCGGTAGCCTTCTTGGTGGACTTCTCGGGCGCCTCGGCAGCGACCTTCTTGGCCGCTTTCTTCGGAGCCTTCGCGTCGGCCTTTTTGGCCACAGCTTTGCTGGGCTTCTCGGCCTTTTCGCCGGCTTTCTTGGCCGATTCGGCCGCTGCGGGCTTCGCCTTGGCGCGTGTCGCTCGGACTTCGTCGGTCGACACGGTTTCTTTGACTTTCTTCGACGGTTTCTTGTGCGCTTTCGGGGACTTGTCCCCGGCAGCCTCTTGTGGAGCTTCGGCGACGGGCTGGGGCGCGGGAGCCGGTTCGTCGTTCGGGACGACGCGGAGCGCTGCACGCCGCTGCGCCTGGGCCTGGGCTTCCACGAGCTCGCGAGGGACGTCGTCCGGCCACACGATTCCCTGGCCGGAGTCGTCGGTGAGCGCGAAAATGGCTCCCCAAGGCACGACGCAGAAGAAGGGCGTTCGGTTGAAGCTCAGTGTGCAGCTCAGCCCCAAATCGTCGAACTTGAGGTCGTGAATGGGAACGGCCATGTTCAGGCCGACCTGGAGCACGAGCTTGGGGTCCTTCTTGAAACCGGCAGGCGTCACGACTCCGTCGCGTCTCGGGTCGAGGTACACGAAGACGCTCGAGCGCTCGAGGAGCGCGAGTGCCACGTCCTTCTTGGGGGGCAGAGGGGACGACATTCGGGTCGGCTCATAGCGCGCAGCTGGTCCGCGCGCCAGGACCTTGTCTGGGTTCGAGGTCGGCCTGGACGCGCAAGGCCGACTTCTGCAGCACGACGGTGGCTGTGGGTGTTGGCCCACGGCGTGCGAAGCTCGCCTCAGGCTCCACTCGAGCATTCCCTCAAATTGACGCGCGAGAAGCTGCGCTTTCGCGGCGCCACCGTCGGCCGAGACCGCGGCCGTTCGGGGGTGTATAAGCGCCGGATGAGCGGAAGCCCTTTCGAACAAGCCCTCTCGCACCTCTTTGCGGCCCACCCGTGGCACGGCCCTGCCATCGGGGCCAAGGCCCCCGCAGTCGTGACGGCCTACGTGGAGATCGTGCCAACGGACACGGTCAAGTACGAGCTCGACAAGGCCACGGGCATTCTGAAGGTCGACCGCCCACAGAAGTTCTCGAATACGTGCCCGACCCTCTACGGCTTCATTCCGCAGACCCTCTGCGGACCCGAGGTCGGTCAGCTCTGTGACGACAAGATCGGCCGCAAAGGCACGCGCGGCGACGACGATCCGATCGACATCTGCATCCTCACCGAGCGCAACATTCCGCACGGAAACATCCTCGTGCAAGCCGTGCCCATCGGCGGCCTGCTCATGGTCGATCGCGACGAAGCCGACGACAAGATCATCGCCGTTTTGCAGGGCGACGACGTCTACGGCCACTTGAAGGACCTGAGCGAGTGCCCGAAGGCGCTCATCGATCGGCTCCACCACTACTTTCTCACGTACAAGCAGCCCCCCGGCTCGACCGAGCACGTCGTCGAAATCGCGCGTGTGTACGGCCGCGACGAAGCCTACGAGGTCATCTCGAAGAGCCAGAACGACTACGAAAAAGCGTTCGCGGGCATCACCGGGCGCCTCCGCGCGAAGTAGTCCCGCCCGTCACTCGCCACCAAAGCGAAGGCCGTCGGCAAGGGCGCGCAGGCTCTCCGTCGAGAGCTTCGTTTCGTCCAGAGAGACGCCTTCGCTCGCTGCCCGCTCACGGGTGAGCGCTACCCCGGCTTCGCGGGTGAGCTCCCACGTCGCCTCCGGAAGGCCGATGCGCTTCGCGTTGAGGCAAAGCCACACGAGCGCCGTGGCGTCGCACTGGAGCTCGGTCGCGGCGCGTTCTTCGAAGGGCCCGTGCGAATGGAAATGCGCCCAGTCGTGGAGCCCCCAATAGAGAGCTGCGAGGCTTCCAGTGGCCAGATAGAGCGCCTGGCATGGTGGCGTCCGCGTCTCGTAGAGAAGGTCAGTGGCGTCGTCGATGGCCCAAGGGGCCAGCATGCGCGCACCGGTCGGAAGACCGACGCGGGGAACATGAAGCTCGGCGAGCTCCCAAGGCAGGAACGGGTACGCCGCGTCGTCGCCTCGGATAACGAACGCGAGCGCCGGTGGGTTGTCCGTCGTAGGGAGGGTCAGTGGGCCAAGCCCGGATGCGGAATGCCACTCGAGGTCGGTGCTCGGGTGCCACGCGAAGGCGTCGAACACCGAAGCATGCACAATGCAAGGAATCGGCGGAACATACAGGATCATGTTGGAAGCGTTCGGGAAAGCGCCCCGGAACACGGCTGCGCGTGTTCGAGCTTATCGGACGCACGGACGGTCAGCCCGTCATTGGCCCGACCTGCTGACGCCCTTGTTCGTGAGGAACGAGACGAGGCCGTCCGGCAGGACCTTGGACGCCTCGATGGCCGCGGTGACCGTGCGAGGAAAAGCGTAGACCGCCGGAGCGTGCTTGAGCTCGTCCACGATGCACTTTGCAGCTTTCTCTGCCGTCCAAAGGAAGGGTCGTGTGGCGGTGGCTCGGCTCATGGCCGTGTCCACGAACCCAGGCTGCACGTCGGTCACGCGCACTCCCGTGCCCGCGAGATCGAGCCGTAGGGTCTCGAGAAAGGTGGATAGTGCGGCTTTGCTGGCCGAATAAGGCCCACTTTGGGGAAGTCCGCGTCGGCCGGCGAGGCTCGACACCCCCACGAGGTGGCCGCGTTTTCGCTCGAGCAAATACGGCAGTGCCGCTACCAACGTGACGAAGGCTCCGCGGACGTTGACGTCCACGACACGCACGACATCGGCCACCGTGAGCTTCGTCGCGTGACCGGGCGACCCCGTTCCGGCGTTCGCGATGACCATGTCGAGCCCGCCCAGCTCCTCGTTTGCCTGCGCGAGGGCGGCTTCGATCTGCGCTACATTTTCCATGTCTGCGACGATCGGGACGGCCACTCCGCCCTTTTCGCGAATCCGCGACGCGGCCTCATCGAGCTCGCTCTTACGACGAGCCACCAGCGCGACGCGAACCCCTTTGCGGGCGTACTCGAGCGCGATGGCGCGGCCGATGCCACTCGAGGCGCCAGTGATGAAGACGGTCTTGGGCGTCATGGAAGGGGCAGCCCTTACCACCTTTCCAGGGCAACGAACGGGTCGAGTGGTCACGGATCCCGCCTTTCGTACTGGGTTCATTGGCATGTTCGGACGACCGATGGCTCGGCCCTACCCCGCGGGAGACCGCGAAAAGCAAGCGAGACCATGACGCACCGCCCCCTACGGGCGACCTCGTGTGGAAAGGCGATGGATGATGCTTGAATCCATGGGGGGGCTCTGCAATCCTCCTTTTGGTATGGGTAGTGAACCTCCCCGCAAGCGCTCGTCGGGACGAGTCCGCGCGTTCGACGATGACGTCGAGGCGACGAGCATTACGAATTTTACGGACCTCCAGAGGGAGCTTGCGGCGCGCAAGCGCCAGGCTCTCCAGGCGTATTTGGTCGTTCTTACGGGCTCGAACGTCGGGTCCATGCACAAGCTCGAGGCCGCCGAGACCGTCCTTGGTCGCTCGAATCAAGCCGACCTTCGACTCACGGACGACGGCATTTCGCGTCGCCACGCCCGAATCATCAAGTCGGGCACGGACGTCATTCTCGAAGACCTGAACAGCGCCAACGGCACTCTCGTGAACGGCGAGCTCGTCAGCCAGCGGGTCCTCAAGAACGGGGACAAGATCAGTATCGGGGCCAACACCGTCGTCCGTTTCAGCTTCAACGACACCCTCGACGAGAGCTTCCAGCAGAAGATGATCGAGGCGGCCCTTCGCGACGGCCTCACGCGCGCCTACAACAAGCGGTACTTTCTCGAGCGCCTCGAGACCGAGTACGCGTACGCCCGCCGTCACCACGCCGAGCTGTCGCTCCTTCTCTTCGACATCGACTTCTTCAAGAAGATCAACGACTCGTACGGTCACTTGGCCGGTGACGCCGTGCTCGTGCAGCTCTCGGGGATCATCCAATCCATGCTCCGCACCGAAGACGTGTTCGCACGGTACGGCGGCGAGGAGTTCGCGATCTTGGCTCGAGGCACGTCGCTTGCCAAAGCGGCCACGCTTGCCGAGCGAATCCGCGCTC